>SLCK01000040.1 GCA_007125845.1 Gemmatimonadota bacterium | reverse complement strand
CGCTCAGGCAACTCGCCCGCGACCTCGTCCACGCGGAGCTGCCCGCCGAGATTCCAGACATCGAGTTCGAGCGGCTCCGGCTATCGGTGACGGACGAAGGGGAATTCACGATCGAGGCCGACGTGACCGGCTCCTGGTCCATACCGTGGCTGGGAGAGCATGCGGCGGTCACCGGGGGCCAGCTCAGGATTGCCCGCGTGCGCAGCGGAGGAGGAGACGGGCACGAGATCGACTTCACGATCGGCGTCGATGCCACCGGGATCGTGGTGGCTGACGGCGTCGAGGTCGAATTGCTTCACCTCGACGTTCGGCGCGAGGCGCAGGAGTGGACGATCGGAGGGAACGCCGAGATCACGGTCATGGATCACGAGGACCCGATCCGCCTCGAGGGGGGGACGGAGCAGGAGGACGACGGGGAGTGGCTGAGCTTCCGTGCCGAGAACCTCGGGCTGACCGTCGTGGACGTCGAAGGCGCACGTCTCGCGTTGGACCGAGCCGAGCTCCGGGTTCAGCTCCGCCCCGAGCCAGGTCCATCCCGAGGTGTGATGCTGGGGGGGAAGGCCACGCTCGAGTGCGGGACGATGGCGCCGCTCTCCGGTTCGCTTCGTCTGGCCCATGGGAAAGAGGCGAACGGGGTGTATCTGGAGATCGATGGCGACGGGCGAATTCCCGTGCCGGTGCCGGAGGCTCTGGAGTGCAGTCCGGAACTCGTCGTGCATGGAGGCGGTCTCGGCATCGTACGTCGGGACGAAGGCTGGAGCTTCGAGGGTACCACCGAGTTCGAGGTTCGTGGATTGCCTCCCGCAATCCAGGAGCGACTGAGTGCCGTGGTTGCCGCCGACCTGTCGATCGAGCCTGGCTCGTTCATGTTGAAGAGCAGCCTGAGGACCACGAGCTCCGATGCCGGGGACGAGGACTCGCGTCCCCTGGCGTTCGAGTACGAGCTCCCCGCGCTCGATCGAGGCGGGGACCCGGTCCCGCTCGGAGACATCGGAGTGGAGGGTCGGGCGCTGGTTCTGTCGGCCTCGGAATCCGGAGTCTCGGTGCAGGCGACCCTGGATCTGCAGCTTCCGCAGGCGCTCAACCTGCTGTTCGGCATGAGCGATCAAGGGCAGGCGGTCAGGGACGTGTTCGTGACGGAAAGCCCGATCGGGATTCGACTCACGGTCGGCATTCTCGACGGGCGGCTCGGGTGCAGCATCGACCTCCTCGACTCTCCGATCAAACGAGTGACTCTGGAGGATGGATGGTGGCCGGTCGACCTTGGGCAGGCCGGATCTCTCGAGCTCCAGGCTCCTCAGTTCTGGCTCTCCGGAAGGGAGTTCCGGGCCGGGGGAGGCATCAGGCAGGAGATCCGCATTCCACTGTCGCTGATCAAGGAGCTCCTGCGCGGTCGCCTCTCCCAGGACACACTCGCAATGCTGCCCTCGGAGTCGATCCCGCTCTCGGGAATCCGCGCCTTCGACCGGCAAACGGACACGTTCAGCGCGATGGGATTCCGGGACTTCGTGCGGAAGCTCGGTATCGAGCTCGTGCCGGAGCTCGACAGCGCGCTCGACGAGCTCGCAAAAGCAGGGCACCGACTTCCCGATCGACTCAAGGATTACCTCGCGTCCGGACTACCGTCCGAGTTCAGCTTCGATATCGCGGCCGGTACCGACGGCGGTCTCACCTTCGAGGCAAGGGCGGGCACCGCGGTGGCGCCCGAGTCCCTCTACGTCTTGCTCCCCGCAGGGCTGGAGCTGCTGGGCATCGAGCTCGGTCATGCGTCATTCGGGCCCGTGCTCGGTGGCGCGCTGTTCAGGCTCGACCTCGACGTCATCGTGGATCGGTTCGACATCCTCGAAATCCTTGCAGCCACCAGCCTGGGCGATCAGATCCCGACGCTGAAACAGGCCCACAGCTCGCTCGTCTCAAGAGAGCTGACGGCGCTGATCGTGTATGAGAGCGGGATCCCGATTCCCATTCCGTTGTTCTTCGAGGAGCTCGGTGTCGATCACGCGGGTCCGCTCGGTAGCGCCATCAAGAGCAGCTGGACGTTGAAGCCATCCATCGACCTGGCGGGGCTCTTCACCGCCGTTCCCGACTTCTGGCGGTTCCTGACCGAAGACGACGCGCGCCTGCCCCCGGACGGAGCTGTGGATGTCGAGCTGCGGCTGAACGAAAGCTTCATCGAGCTCCCGTCGATGTTCGGGGAAGGGGAAGGGCCTCACGGCGGCCGCGTCCTGGGGCAGGTCGGGAGCCCCGTGTTCGAAGCCCATTTCTGGCCCGCGTTCGCGAGCGTGCTCAACGGGATCAAGTTCTTTTCGGCCTACGAGTTCCTCACCGCCATCCCGCTCGATCGCCGGGTCGGCCGCATCGCGCTCGACTTCGGCCCGCTCTCGGGTGATTTCCTGTGGGTCGTGGCCACGCGGCGCGAGCTCGACGACGGATTCCAGGCCCCGATTGACAACTCGGCCGGCGGGCCCAACGACACGGGGGCAGGGGCGGTTGAGAAGCTCGTCAAGCTTACCCGCGAGGAGCGCGAGAAGTGGAGCCAGGCGCTGCCTTCGCCGCCGGGAAGGGAGTCGGCCGGGCCGATCGTGATGCTTTCTGGTGATCTGGCCGTCTCCGAGTTCATGACCTTCGAGACGTCGGTCGGTCTGGCAGTGATCCGGGGAGGAGACCTGGCTGCGGGCCTCCGAGCCCGCTCACGGATCGGCAGCCTGCTGGTGCTCGAGCTCGAGTGCTCCCTAGCCTCGACGACCCCCACGGACGGGTCGGATTTCGAGTTCGTTTGGGACGCCCTCTTCAGCATCGGCGATCAGGTGAGTCTCACTGGCGATCTGACGTTCCGCGAGCGGGGTGGTGTGCTTTCGTTGGAGGTGACCGGCCGGGAGCCGAAATCCCGCGCCCAGATGCGGCTGGGGGAACTGGGGGAGCTCCTGCTCGACGATTTCGAGGTATCGACCGCCGGGTCGTTCAAGCTCGCCGGGGCCGCTCCGCTTGGCCTGGGAAACAACTACCTGAGGTTGGGTGCGGCCGACTTTGCTGTCGAGTGCTCGAGGCAGTCGTTCGCTTTTCACCTGACGGCACCCATGATCAGCGTCGGCGGGAGCACGCCCATCTCCCTCGGCGTCCCGGATATCGACGTTCCGAGAACCGATCTTCAATTCGCCACAGAGGTGGAGGTCGAGATCGAGCTGACTTCGGGGTGGAAAATTTCGGGCGCAACCTTCCACTTCGATATGGCCCAGGACGGCATGACGCTGTCGGGGAAGGAGCTGGGCGGTGCGCAGCTTCATCTCGGGAGCTTCACCGCGCCCGGATCGCCCTTCGTGGTGAAGAGCTTCCGCGCCTGCACCAGGCGGAAGACGGTCGAGGCCCTCGCGGAAGGCTCCCTCGACATCGCCGGCGTCTCCTTCGGGCATTCCAGGTGGACGCTCCGATGGGTCTCCGACCACGCCGTACCGCGGTATGAAGCATCCGGAAAGGGGAAGGTGGATCTTGGTTTTGTGTCCGTCGAACTGGGCGGGTCGTTGAGATCCGACGGGTTCTTCAGCTTCAAGGGGCAACGACGGATACACGTTCCTGGGCCCAGGTTCACCAAAGCGGAGTATACCGCGACCCTGACCGCGAAGCTTGGGAGCGATGGGTTGGGTCTGACCGCCAGGATTCGACTGGTGGGACTGGCTGGGAGGGTGTACGAGGGAACCTTCGGCGTCGAACCGGGCGGGTATGTCGAGGTTGGTCCCTTCCGGTTCAAGCTCGGAGACTTGCCCTGGTAGGGCCCAGCGGTGGCCTCGGTGCCGAGGACGCAGAACGAAGCAGGGCGGCGGCCGGAAGCGGCGAGACTTTCCGCTCGTGTCCCTCCCCCGGCACTGTTGCAGAACGAGAGCTTACGAGATCGGCCCCTCTACGGAGGGGCCTTCATTGTGTCCTTCCTGGGGGTCGTTCCCCAGGACCCTCGCGAGCGTCGTCGCCAGCTCGAAGGAGGTGGCCGGTTTCTGGACTGTGTCGGTCACGCCGACGGGCTCCAGATCCTCGTCCGGCAGGTTGTCGATGAAGCCGCTCATGAGGATGATGGGGACTTCAGGACGCATCCGGCGCACCTCCGACGTGAGCTCGAGCCCGTTCATTCGAGGCATGAGGTAGTCGGTGATCACCAGGTCGAACTCGTCGGGGGTGGCCTGGAAGCGTTCGAGTGCCTGTGCCCCGTCCCCGGCCACGGTGACCCGATAGCCGAGCAGCTCGAGTCGACGTTTCCCCAAGGTCCGGAGGCTGCGCTCGTCGTCCACGTAGAGGATCCGCTCCCCCGAGCCGCGTGGGGCGGTGGGTTCGAGGGAACCCTCCTCCGGCTCCTCCGATTCCGCCGCGGGAACGATCAGTCGAACCGTCGTGCCCGCGCCGGGAGCGCTTTCGACCTCGATCGCGCCCTCGTGCTCCTGTATGATTCCGAGCACGATCGCAAGCCCGAGCCCGCTTCCCCTCTCGGGCGACCTGGTCGTGAAAAAGGGTTCGAACATGCGGTCCCGCGTCTCCGCGTCCATCCCGGATCCCGTGTCGCGGACGGTGAGGGCCACGTAGTTTCCCTCGTGAAGGTTGGGATGCGCCCGCGCGCGGCTGTCGGTCACGTAGAGGGGCTCGACGTCGACAGCGAGGCGGCCTCCGTTCGGCATGGCCTGCCCCGCGTTCAGGCCCAGATTCATGAGCACCTGGTACAGCGCCGAGGGGTCTGCGAGGAGGCGCGGAGAGTCGGGGTGGATCTGCGTCGTGATCTCGATGTTGGGAGGGAGGCTGGAGCGGAGGAACGCCTGGAACTCGTCGATTTGGTCCTGGGCGGAGCAGGGACGGCGTTCACCGGTTCGCCCGACGCTGAAAGAGCGCACCCTCTCCACCACGCTCTTGCCACGGAGAGTGAAGGCGATCAGCTCCTCCAGGTCCCGGTGGGCCTGTTCGCCTTCGACCGATTCCCGCAGGAGCTCGGCAAAGCCGAGGATGGCGCCGAGGATGTTGTTGAAATCGTGCGCGATGCCTCCGGCGAGGGTGCCCACGGCCTCCATCTTCTGTGCCTGTTGGAGCTGACGCTGGAGTTCGTTGCGCTCTGCCTCCTCGCGTTTGCGTGCGCTGATGTCCACGACGGAGGAGAGCACGAAGAGTCCGTCCTCGGTCTCGATAGGATTCAGACCGATCTCGATGGAGATTTCGGTGCCGTCCTTCCTGAGGCCGTAGAGGTCCCGACCCGCCCCCATCGGGCGGGCGTCGGGGTCGCTGAAGAATCCGTGCCGAAACTCCGGATGCCTCGCCCGGAACCGTTCGGGGACCAACATCTCGATTCTCTGACCGATCAGCTCGTCCCGGTCCCAGCCGAACATTCGCTCGATCTCCTGGTTGACGAGCACCATCCGCCCAGCTTCGCTCACCATGATCATCCCCGCCGGGGACGATTCCACGGCGGCCCGGAATCGCGCTTCCGCGCGCCGTCGTTCGCTGATGTCCACGACCGATGAGAGAACGAAGAGCCCTTCCTCGGTGGCTACCGGGGTGAGCCCGATTTCGACCGGCACCTGGGATCCGTCCTTGCGCTTCCCGTAGAGATTTCGGCCGGCGCCCATTGCGCGGACCTTCGGATTCTCGAAGAACTCGGCGCGAAATCGCTCGTGGTCCTCCCGGAGCGCGACGGGGACGAGCATCTCGACCGGCTGGCCGAGGAGCTCCTCGCGGGGATATCCGAACAGCACTTCGATCTGGCGATTCACGAGCACGATTCGACCCGCGGCGTCGATCATGAGGAGGCCGCTGGGCGCGGATTCGACCGCGGCTCGGAGCCGGGAGAGGGCCGTGGGAGAGTCGCCGGCGGCCATGGCACCTCGGCAGGGAGGGACGTAGAGCGGAGTCGTCCGGATCTACCGATCCGGGAGTTGTGCGCAGAATTTGACCGAAACTGCGCGGGCAGCTACCCGAGCAAGATGGTAGGGTCGTTGGGAACTCGCAAGGATGAAGGGGCCTTCCCGGTCCCGTCCGTCAGGCGTTCACTCGATCTCCACCAACCGGGCATGAAAGCGCTCGAGGGCTTCGTCGAAGATCTGGGCCTTGAGCTCGGTGTTCCGGTTGCTCTGTGAGGGCCTGGTGGAGCGGGCGTCCCTCTTTCCCCGGGCTTCTCCGCTTTGCTGGCGGGCGAGATCGCGGAACTTGTCGCGCAGGGTTCGCGCTCTCCGGATCTTCTGTCGTAGCCGGCCGGGAGTCACCTTCGATAGCTCGGGATTCCAACTGTGGGAGAGGAGCTCCCACTCGCGCTGGGTGCAGAGGGGGCGGGCTTCGCGCTTGGAGATGGACACCGGCTGGCTCGCCTCCGGAATCTGGGGATCGGGAAAGGGGTCGGGAAGCGTGCAGCCTCCCTCGACGTGAAGTGTGCGGTTCGGCGATGAAGATGTACCGGGCACCCCCTGGGGGGTTCCCCTTCTTCCACATCCTTTCCTTGTGGCCTTGTGGCCCGCTCGCACCATCTGCCGCCACCTTGGCGCGTTCGGGCCCGCGCCCGTATCTTCCCCTCTCTGGTCCATGACCGCCCGGCGGTCGCATGCCTCGACCGGGAGGACGGACCTTTCCTGAAGCCTGAACGCACCCTTGCCTCCATGAATACGATGTCCGCATCCGATCCCGTCCAGCAACTGGTCGAGAGCCGGCGGCTCCAGATCCAGAAGTCCGTGGGCCGGCCGCTCCGGATTCCGCGCGGGACCGACGATCCTCCCCTCACGCCGGAGCGACACGCGTACCTGCTCGAGGAGTTGGAAGAGCTCTACTGGAACGACCTCGAGTGGGAGAACATCACCGAGGAGGAGCGGATGGAGGGGGGTGGGCTGACGGAGCTGACCTTCCCGGGCGTCCTGGCCATGGTCGACGGCCTCCTCCTCGAAGAAGTGAGCGACGACGCCCATACCGGCCCGGAGCCCCGCCCCGAGGTGGTCCAGGCCTTCGTCGAATTCCTGTCGAAGCGCGTCCTCGACCTGCGGGAGGCGGCGGGAGGGGCGCCGAGTGAGGAAGGAGACATGGCGGCGCTCGAGCTCCGGATGACCGAGGCGCTCCTCGACCGGGTGCTCGTCGCGTATCACCGGGTCTCGCCTGAGGACGCGGAGCCCCTCGGAGAGCTCTGAGTCCGACGGACGACGCGTCGTGAGTCGCTTCGTGCGCCCGGGTCATCCCTATCTCGCCGGTGCCCCACTCCTCTTCGCCCACCGGGGCGGCGCGCATCTCGCACCGGAGAACTCCATCGAGGCTTTCCGCTCGGCCGTCGACGTCTGGGGCGCCGATGTGCTGGAGATGGACGTCCATGCAACCCGTGACGGCGAGCTGGTGGTGATCCACGACGAGACCGTCGATCGGACCACGGACGGGACAGGTCCGGTGGCCGAGCTCACCTGGGATGAGTTGCGGGAGCTTGACGCCGGGTACGCCTTCGTCGACCTGGAGGGACGGCACTCCTTCCGGGATCGTGGAGTCCGAATTCCCAGATTCGTCGAGGTGCTGGACTCGTTTCCCGTCGTGCGGCTGAACGTGGACGCGAAGAATCCCGCCGTCGCACCCCGGCTCGTGGAGCTGGTCACGGAGAGCGGGCAGGAGCACCGGGTGCTTCTCGCGTCGGAGCATGAGGAGGGCAGGGCGGCCCGCTTCGGCTACCGGGGACCGACCTCGGCTACGCGCCGGCAGATCCAACTCTTCTACATTCTCCATCACCTACCACTGGGTGCGGGGTACTGCCCGCGGGTAGAGGCACTGCAGATTCCCTACTGGTGGGAGGGGCGACAGGTCACGACGCCTCGACTCGTCCGGGCCGCCCACCGGAGGAACATCGCCGTCCACGTATGGACGATCGACGATCCGGACCTCATGCGGACGCTGCTCGGTTGGGGGGTGGACGCGATCCAGACGGATCGACCCGACCTCCTGGCGAGGGTGCTCCACGAAGAGACGGGCCGCGCCCTTCCGGAGGGCCACCGGTCCGCAGACCAGGCGCCGGAGGCATCCTGAGCGGCGCGGGCGTCCCCGGTTCCGGATCGGGACGGTCCGGGCCCGGCGTGCCGGTGGCGCCGCGGCTCCTGGAGCATTGGGAGCGGGCCGGGTGGACCCGAGACGGCGACTGCGTAGTCGTCGGGTGCTCGGGAGGGCTCGACTCGCTCGTCCTGCTGCACCTGCTCCGGTTTTCCCTTCCCGAGCTGGGTCTCACAGTGGAGGTTGCCCACTTCGACCACGGAATGCGATCCGGGAGCGAGGAGGACGCGCGCTGGCTCGCAGGGGTCTGTGACGCGTGGAGCGTTCGCTGCCGCATGGGCACTGCGGAGGCGGCCCCGGCCGACGAGGCCGAGGCCCGCACGCTTCGGTATGGGTTCTTCGAGTCCCTCCTCGAGGAAGGAGGGCGCCGGTGGGTGCTCACCGCCCACCATGCGGACGATCAGGTCGAGACCGTCCTCTTTCGCATCCTCCGGGGAACCGGGGTCACCGGGCTCCGGGGAATTCCGCGGGTTCGCCCTCCCGGTATCCTTCGTCCCCTCCTCTCCTTTCGCAAAGAAGAACTGGAGGCGTATGCCCTGCGACATCGGCTTCGGCCCCGCGTGGATCCCACGAATCGGTCGCCCCGCCACGCGAGGAACCGGGTCCGGAGGGAGCTCCTGCCCCTCCTCGAGGAGATTCACGCCGGGGCGCGGTCCTCGATCCTGAGGCTCGCCCGCAACTCGGACAGGGTCGATCGCATGATCGAGCTCCTCCTCGCAGCCCCGCTGGAGGCGCTGGTCCTCGAGGCGACGCCACAGCGCCTCGTGCTCGACCGGACCCGCCTCCTCGAGTGGGAAGAGCCGGTGCGGGGTGAGCTCCTGAGGCGCGCGGCCAAGCGCCGAGGGGTGGTGCTCTCCGAATCCGGAACCGCCTCTGCTGTGCAGTTTATCAGCGAGGGACAGAGCGGTGGGGGTGTCGATCTTGGAGACGGCCTCCAATTGTTGCGCGAGTTCGATCGACTCGTCCTGATCCGCCCGGGCGATGAGCAGAGGTCGGTCGCTCCCCGCTTCGAGGGCTCCGGCCTCCGCATCGTCTCCCCGGACTCCGGCGACGGCGAGGTGGAGGTGGGCTCGAAGACGTGGTTCGCCGGCTGGGGCAGGTGCTCCCAGGAGGCTCCAGGCGAACGGGCCCTGTTCGACGTGAGAAGCGTCGATTTTCCTTTGACGCTGCGGGGGTGGGCGCCAGGCGATCGGACGAGGACGGAGGCGGGGAGCAAGAAGCTCAAGAAGCTCTTCGGCGAGCTTCGCGTTCCTGTGGCGGAGCGCCGAGAGCTCCCCATCCTCGTGGATGCCGGGGGATGGGTGATCTGGATCCCCGGCCGTCACCAGGCGCCCGGGACCGCGCCTCCGTCCGACGCCGAAGGTGAGGGCGAGCCCTGGTTTCTGGGAGTACGCGATGCGGGACGGAGTTGAACCGGCCGTGACGGGAGTTTCGGGGCGGGCCCGACTCCGTCGCGTGGTGTATGACGAGGGCCGGATCGCGGCTCGCGTCCAGGAGCTTGGGCAGGCGATTACCAACAGCTACTCCGCGGACGACACGCTCGTGGTGTTGGGGCTGCTCAAGGGCTCGTTTATATTTCTCGCAGATCTGGTGCGGGCGATTCGTTTGCCACTCCAGTTGGATTTTCTGGTCGTCTCCAGCTACGGGACGGGGCGCGCCTCGTCCGGCACGATCAACCTCCTTTACGAGGGCGAGGTTGAGATCGCAGCCCGCCACGTGATCCTCGTCGAGGACATCGTGGACAGCGGAAACACTCTCTCCCACCTCGTGCCGTGGCTCGAGGAGAAGGGTCCGAAGAGCCTGGAGGTGTGCGCCCTGCTTCACAAGCGCAAGGCCCGGCTCGAGTGCGAGCCCCGGTGGATCGGGTTCGAGGCACCCGACGAGTTTCTCGTCGGGTACGGACTGGATCATGCCGAGGATCTCAGGCACCTTCCCTACATCGGAAGTATCTAGGGAGGGGCTCCCGAAAGGAGTTCCTCCAAGCGAGAGTCATCGTTCATGGCACAACGCCAGACAAAGCGACCGCAGGATCCCTCGGACAACAAGTGGTCCCGACTTTCCCGGACCGCTTCGTTCTGGATCCTCCTGGTCCTCGTCCCCCTCCTCTTCCTCAACCTCCTTCGTACGCCGGAGGAGCCACGCTACGAGTTCACGTACACGGACTTCAGGGCGGAGTTGGCGGACGGAAACATCCATTCCGTGAAGGTCATCCAGGGAGTGGAAGTGGAAGGGGAGTTCCGCAGCCCGGTCACGCGGGAGGGGGAGGAGTACACCCACTTCGAAACCAGCCTTCCGGGCGAAATCACCGAAAGCCTGCTCGCCGATCTCGAGAATCAGGGCGTGATCATCCGGGCGGAGCCGGAGCAAACCCCCTGGTGGACCTTCCTGATCTCGGCGCTTCCCTGGATTATCCTCATCCTCTTCTGGTTCTGGCTCCTTCGGACGATGCAGGGCGGAGGAAACAAGGCCTTTCAGTTCGGACGCTCCAAGGCGAAGCTCCTCTCTCCCGACACCCCAAAGGTGACGTTCGCCGATGTCGCGGGCGCCGAAGAGGCGAAGCACGAGCTCTCCGAGATCATCGATTTCCTCAAGGACCCGAGGAAGTTCGCCCGCCTCGGAGGGCGGCTTCCCAAGGGCGTGCTCCTCGTGGGGCCGCCGGGGACCGGGAAGACATTGATGGCGAGAGCGGTCGCCGGAGAGGCGGGGCGCCCCTTCTTTCAGATGTCGGGATCGGACTTCGTGGAGATGTTCGTGGGGGTCGGTGCGTCCCGGGTGCGCGATCTCTTCGAGCAGGGAAAGGCGCACGCGCCGTGCATCATCTTCATCGATGAGATCGACGCGGTGGGCCGGCATCGAGGGGCCGGCCTCGGTGGGGGACATGACGAGCGCGAGCAGACCCTGAACCAGCTCCTCGTCGAGATGGACGGATTCGAGGCGAACGAGGGGGTGATCCTCCTGGCGGCCACCAATCGACCCGACGTGCTCGATCCGGCGCTCCTCCGTCCGGGCCGCTTCGACCGCCAGGTGGTCGTCGACTCGCCCGATGTGAGGGGGAGAGAGCACATCCTCGCGGTCCATGCCAGGAAGCTTCCACTCGAGGACGGCGTGGACCTCTCGATCATCGCGAAGGGCACCCCGGGGCTTTCGGGCGCCGATCTGGCCAACATCTGCAACGAGGCGGCCCTGCTCGCGGCTCGGCGCGACGCCGAGAAGGTGTCGATGGCCGACTTCGAGAACGCGAAGGACAAGATCATGCTCGGCACCGAACGCAAGAGCATGGTCCTGACCGAGAAGGAGCGGAGGCTGACTGCCTACCACGAGGCCGGCCATGCGGTGATCGGGCTGCGCGTGCCGGAGCTCGATCCGATCCACAAGGTGACGATCGTTCCGCGTGGGCGGGCGCTCGGCATCACCGCTTCGCTTCCTCAGGAGGACCGCCACTCCTACACGCGCGACTGGTTGGAGGGGCATCTCTGCATGCTCTATGGGGGTCGAGTTGCCGAGGAGATGGTCTTCGGACCGGAGAAGGTCACCACGGGTGCGGGCAATGACATCGAACGGGCGACGCAGATGGCCCGCCGCATGGTCACCCGCTTCGGCATGTCGGATCTCGTGGGCCTGATGGCGATCGGCGAATCCGAGCAGGAGGTATTCCTGGGGCGAGACATCCAGCAGCGGCAGGGCGTCTCTGAGCATACGGCCCAGGTGGTGGATCAGGAGGTGAAGAGGATCCTGGACGAGGCGCACGAGAGGGCCAGGGAGATTCTCGAGAAGGAACGGGACCTTCTGGAGGCGATCGCGGTCGCCCTACTCGAGCGGGAGACCCTGAACCGCCACGAGGTCGAGCTCCTATCGAGCGGGAAGCCACTCCCTTCGGTCGAGGATGTCGTAGAGCCGGTAGAGGGCACGGAGGACGCGGAGTCAGACGCGGATTCCCATGCCGAACGACAGCCGGCGACCGCCGGGGAACAAGGAGGCACCGGAGACGACGGGGGGCACCCCGAAGCGGTGGCCCCGTCCGAGGACGGGGAAGGGCAGGAGGACGCTGAGGAGGGTAGCGCGGTCCCCTCGCCCGCGGCCCGGCTCTCCAGGGAGGAGCCCGGCGCCGACACTTCTCGCGGATGACCGGCCGACACCCGGAGGCCATCTGGTGCTCGGCACGAGGGGAGCTCCGAGTCGACGCTCCGGTGGTCATGGGCATCCTGAACCTCACTCCCGACTCCTTCTCGGACGGGGGGGAGCTCCGGGATCCAGAGGCCGCAGTCGGCCGGGGCGCCCGGATGGTCGAGGAGGGCGCGCACATCCTCGATGTGGGCGGGGAGTCCACGCGCCCCGGAGCCCGGCCCGTCGATGTGGACGAGGAGCGGCGCCGGGTGGTTCCCGCAGTGGAGGCGCTCGTCGGGGCGCTCGAGGTCCCGGTCTCCATCGACACCCGCAAGGCGGACGTGGCAAGGGCCGCGCTCCAGGTCGGCGCTGCCATCGTGAACGACGTTTCCGCCCTGTCGTTCGACCCCGCCATGGCCGAGGTCGTGGCCGAGGCGGGTGCGGGGGTCGTGCTGATGCACATGCGCGGCGTTCCCTCCAACATGCAGATGCGGACCCGCTACCGCGACGTGGCCGGGGAGGTGACGGACGAGCTCGAGGGTGCCGTGGAAAATGCCCTGCGAGCGGGGATCTCCCGGAGCGCGATCGCCGTGGACCCGGGTATCGGCTTCGCGAAGACTGCGGAGCAGAGTTGGGAGCTCCTGGCGAGATTGGAGCGGCTTCGCACCCTCGGTTTGCCCATTCTGGTCGGACCCAGCCGCAAGAGCTTTCTCGAGGTCGCGACTGGCGCGCCGGTTCAGAATCGAGCCGTCGCTTCAGCGGTCGCCTGTGCGATGGCATATCGGGCGGGCGCGCGTATCTTTCGGGTCCATGACGTGGCCGCGACGATCCAGGCCCTTTCGGTGGCAGTAGCGCTGGAGAGGGCCGGTGCCGGCAGCGATGAGCCCATGGAGGTGAGGTGAGGATGCCGCAGTGAGGTCCCTCTGGGAACAGTTACGTCTTCTCCTGCCGGGATGGACCGATCTCCTGGAGATCGTCATCGTGGCGGCGCTGGCCTACCGACTCCTCATCCTCCTCCAGCGCACCCGGGCCATGCAGATGCTCCTGGGAGTCGGGCTTCTCGGCGGCATCTACTTCATGGCTCGAATCCTGGACCTCTCCCTGATTCGGACCCTTCTGGAGACGCTCTTCCAGTACGGCGCAATCGCCGCGCTCGTCGTATTCCAGCCCGAGTTGCGCGCGGCGCTGGCGCGCCTGGGTCAGAGCCGGATGCTGAGGGTCTTCGCGAAGCTCGAAAGCCGCCAGGTCGTCGACGAGATCGTCGGTGCAGTCGACCAGCTTTCACGGACGAACACCGGGGCGATCATCGCGCTCGAAAACGAGGTCGGCCTGGACGAGTACGCCGGCACGGGAAGCCCGGTCGACGCGCGGGTGTCACAGGAGATGCTCAGCGCGATCTTCACCCCGCTCTCGCCGCTCCACGACGGCGCGGTGATCATCACCGGAGACACCATCAAGGCCGCTGGCGCCATCCTTCCCCTCACCCAGTCTCACCTTGCCGATCGCTCGATGGGCACGCGCCACCGGGCCGCCCTCGGTCTTTCCGAGGAGACCGACGCCCTCGTCGTCGTGGTGAGTGAAGAAACCGCGCGGATTTCGGTCTGCCACGCCGGGAGAATCGAGATTGGGGTGACTCTGGACCGCCTCCGCGAGCTCCTGGAAGGGACTCTTCCGGAGCGTGGAAAGGGCTTTCGCCTCATGCCGAGCGCCGGGTGACTTCCCCGGGGCCGGCTTCCGTTGACACGCGCAAGGCGCCCCGCATACATTGGGCTTGATGAATCCTGTAGGGGAATCGGGATCCCTGTAGGGCGACGAGCATCTGTCGTGCGGGATCGCGACGGTCTCGCATTGAAAAACGCTTTCACCGTCGTGGTTCGGCTCGGTCGGCCGTACCCGACTCTTCCAGGAGGAGATCGGTTTGGACGCCTTCGAGTACAGCATACTGACGTTGTTCGCGGACGGGGGGCCGATGATGTACGTCCTCGTGCTCTGCTCGCTCGTCGCTTTGGGAGTGATCATCGCGAAGGCGTACACTCTGTGGGTCGCCCACCGGGACACCAACAAGATTCTCGAAGATGTCCGCGACCTCACCTACGAAGGGAGGATCGACGAGGCGATCCAACGCTGCATCGAGACTCCGGGCCCCGCGGCGGCGATCTTGCTCCTGGGCCTCCGCAGGATTCGTGAGGGCCGTGTGGTTCCCGGGGAGCTGGAAAAAGCCATCGACACGACCGGCACGATCGAGCTCGGGTTCCTCGAGCGAGGCCTGGTGCTTCTCGCCACTGTCGCCAATGTGGCGCCTCTCCTGGGATTCCTCGGTACCGTGGTCGGGATGATCATGGCGTTCGAAGCGATCGAGGCGGCAGGGGACGTGGACGCCACGCTCGTGGCGGGAGGAATCAAGGTCGCCCTGCTCACGACCGCCACCGGGCTTTTGATTGCGATTCCGACGAACATCGGCTACAACTTTTTCGTCACCCGAATCGACAAGCTCATTGTCGCGATGGAGCAGGGAACCCAGCAGATTCTCAACCTCGTCTGGGACCTGGAGAAGGAGGGGCGACTGGAGGAGTTGTCCCGGCCGGCGGGGAGCGTCCCCACCGGGGCGAGCCAGGTCGAGAGGCCCAGCCCGGCCACTCCTGAGCGCACGGAGGAGAATCCAGACGAAGGCGGAACTCGAGGACGTGGGTGAACGGCGGGTCCGTGCAGGGATATTCGGAACCTTGATCGGGTCCGCAGGTACATAGAAACTGAGCGACAAAGAGGCCCTGCCTCAGGCGGGACTTCGTCGCGGCATTAGAACCCAGAGAGGAGTGCGTTCGTGGCAATTCTCAAGAAGAAATCGAAGGTGAGTGACGAGATGTCCAGCGCCGGAATGGCGGACATCGCGTTCCTCCTGCTGATCTTCTTCCTCGTCACCACCGTCTTCCCCAAGGACCGCGGCCTACGCGTCGTCCTTCCCGAAGAAGCGGCCGAGGTCGAGGTCTCACAGCAGAACATCCTGCACCTCACCGTGATGCCCGACGGAATCGTTCTGGTCCGACGCGGTGAGAGTCCGGACGAATCGTCCATTCCGCCCCGGCAGGTGGAGTCGCTCTGGAGGACGGAGGTAGCTCAGAACCCGAACCTGATCGCTGCGGTCAGGACCCATCCGGAGGCTGCGCACCGCCACATGATCGCCGTGCTCGACGCGCTACAGCTCGCGCGCGCTGAACGAATCTCGCTGCAGATGTTGGAGGAATAATCCAAGATGGCTATCAAGGGCGGAGGAGGATTCGAAAGGCAGTCGAAGACGTCCAGCTCGATCCCGGAGTCTTCTCTGGCGGATATCGCGCTCCTGTTGTTGATCTTCTTCATGTTGACCACGGTCTTCCGGACCGAGGCCGACCGACCGATCGAGTGGCCGGACGCCGAGGCGACCGAGCAGATCGACGAGAAGCGTGACAACATTCTCTACGTGTGGGTCGAGAGCGACGGCAGTGTGTGGATCAACGACCGCATGGTGCCGATGGGCAACGTGGCGGACGTGGTGGGCCCCGCCTGGCAACAGTCGGGTCAGCGCCTCATCATTTCGTTGCGCGCCGACGCGAATGTACCCTATCAGTATGTGGACCAGATCCAGGAACAGCTCAAGGCGGCTGGAGCGGTCTACGTGGTGTTTGGCACCGAGCTTGAGCGTCGCATGACAAGGGAGAGAAGATGACTACCGAACCAAAGGCACCTGAAGCACAGCCGGAGGGCGGGGGCGGCGAGTTCACCATCTTCGATACGGCGAACGACCGTCTGAAGCGCTCCTTTGGCTCCTGGTTCTGGGGCTCGATGATGGCTGCCACCGTGGTGCATTTCGGCATCATGGCCTACTGGCCTACGCTCGAAGCGGCCGACATGGCCTTCACCATGGAGGAGATGGAGGCGATCGACCTGCCGCCGGAGATCGAGATTCCGCCGCCACCCGAGCAGATCGCTCGGCCCGCGAACCCTGTGGTGACGGATGCGCAGATCGATGATGATGTGACGATCGCGCCCACCACCTTCGAGGACAACCCGATCGACGACCTCCCGCCACCTCCCACCGAGGGGACGGTGGACATCTCCGACCAGCCGACCTTCACGCCGTACGAGGTGGCTCCGGAGGTCCGGAACCGTGCACACGTGCAGCAGGTTCTGCAGCGGGAATACCCCTCCACGCTGCGTGACGCAGGCGTGGGCGGCACCGTGATCATGCACTTCTTCATCAACGATCAGGGAATCGTGGATAACGTGCTGGTGGCCGAGTCTTCGGGGTACGAGCGGCTTGACGAGGCTGCGCTGCGGGTTGCGCAGGAGTTCGAGTTCACTCCGGCAATGAACCGCGACCAGCAGGTCCCGGTGTGGATTCAGATTCCGATTACCTTCCAGACTGGCTGATCCCGTAGCACCGATTGGCACGAGGCGGGCCCCGCCGGCCGGTTGACGGTCGGCGGGGCCCGCCTCGTCGTTGTAGCCGGTTTCACCCTTCCGATACCGAGGCTTTCTTTCCGGGGGCCTTGAACAGTACAATATCTCGCCATGCAGACACGCCCGCTCATCGAGGCCCTGACGGACGTACGCGCACGGATCGCATCCGCCGCAGGTCGGGGGAATCGGGACCCGAACGCCGTCACGTTGGTGACCGTCACAAAGGGCCATCCGCCCTCCGCGATAGAGGCCGCCCTCGAGGCAGGTCTCCGCGACCTGGGCGAGAATCGCCTTGGTGAGTTGCAGGAAAGGGTGAAGCAGTTTCCTTCGGGGGATATCCGGTGGCACATGGTGGGACGACTTCAGCGGCGGAAGGCGCCCGCAGTGAGGGGAGTGGCCCACCTCCTCCACTCCCTCGACTCGCTGAAGTTGGCGGAGAGGCTCGAGCGCACCGCGGATCCGGGGGAGCCGCCCGTACGCGCGCTCATTCAGGTCAACGTCACGGGAGAGAGAGCGAAGACGGGTTTCGCCCCGGAGGAGCTCGACGAGGACATGGAACGGCTTCTCGAGTTGGGCACCCTACGCCTCGAGGGCCTCATGACGATGGCGCCCTTCACCGAAGACGAGGGGGTACTCCGCAGGACTTTCCGTACGCTCCGACAGTTGAACGATAGTTTGAGGGCGCGCTTTCCGGAGTACTTGGGGGAAGAGTTGTCGATGGGCATGTCGAACGACTTCGAGATCGCGGTGGAGGAGGGAAGCACCATGGTCCGGATCGGTACGGCGCTGCTGGGGGAGCGACCGGAATGATGGAGCTGACGCCCCTCGACATCCGGAAGAAGCGCGCCGACTTTGGCCGAGGGTTGCGCGGCTACGACACGGAGGAGGTGGATCAGTTCCTGGAGCTCGTCGCGGAGCGAGTCGAGGAATTGGTGAAGGAGAAGCGTGCGCTCGCGGAGCAAATCAGGCACCTGACCGAGAAGGTGAGCGAACAGGAGAGCCGGGAGCGAGCGGTTCAGCAGGCACTCGTGACCGCACAGGCCCTGAGCGAGCAAGTGAAGGGACAGGCGCGGCGGGAGTCGAAGCTCCTCCTCCGTGAGGCGCGGGAGCGGATGCGCGACATGGAGCGGAAGGTGGAGCGGGTCCTGCAGGAACGCCGGCGCGAATTGCATGCGCTCCACCGGGCCCGATCGCGGCTCCTTGAAGGGTTTCGCGAGCTCCTGGATCGGGGGCGGGACTTCGTGGACGCGGAGGAGGCCGGCTTTTCACCCGACGACCTCGACGTCGAGGCGCTCCTCGCTTCGGTTACCCAAAGGCGGGGCTCCGCAGGGCGACAGGGCACGGCCGGGAAGGAACCCGAAACCCCCGGGGACGGTGAGGAGACGCCAGAGGGATGAGCAGAGAAGGCCGAGGCGAGGCGGAGAGGGCGCTGGAGGCCCTCCGGGAGGCCCAGGCGGTGATCCGGAGTCGGACACCGCTGGAACCGCGGGCAGCCCTCGTCCTGGGAACGGGCCTCGGTGGCCTGCACGAGGCCCTCGAGGTCGAGGAGACGATCCCCTACGGGGAGATTCCTCACTTTCCCCGACCGAGCGTAGACACCCATAGTGGGCGCCTGGTTCTCGGACATCTCGATGAAGTTCCGGTGGTGGCGATGGAGGGTCGCGTCCATGGCTACGAGGGCTACACGCTGCAGGAGGTGGTCTTCCCGGTGAGGGTCATGAGGCTGCTCGGGGCGGGTACCCTGGTCGTCTCCGGAGCGTGTGGGGGTCTCGACCGCCGCATGCGACCCGGCGATCTTGTTCTCCTCGACGACCAGATCAATTTCATGGGAGACAGCCCCCTGGTGGGTCCGAACCTGGAAGAGCTGGGGCCCCGTTTTCCCGACATGTCCGAGGCCTTCGACCGGCGGCTGAGCGAGCTGGCCGCGACCGCGGCCCTCGAGCGGGGCATTCGCCTCATTCCGGGAGTGTACGCCGGAGTCGTCGGGCCCCAGCTGGAGACCCCGGCCGAGTACCGGATGTTACGGGCCATGGGCGCCGACGTGGTCGGGATGTCTGTCGTGCCCGAAGTGATCGCCGCCCGGCACATGGCGATGCAGGTATTGGGGATCGCAGCCGTCACGAACGTCTGTCTTCCCGACGCGCCCGAGCCCGCCGACGTTCAGGTCATCATTCGGACGGCGCAGGCTGCCGAGCCGCGAATGACCCGCTTGGTGCGCGATGTTCTGACCCGGATGTAGAGGAATCAGATGACCTACCCCGAGGTGCCCGCAAGTCTACTGCAACTCGAAGAGGAGCTCCTCGGCGCGTGGGGGGAGGAAGACCTCTTTCGCCGCACCATGGAGGCGACCGCGTCCGGAGACCCCTACGTCTTCTACGAAGGGCCGCCCACCGCCAACGGAAGACCGGGCCTGCACCACATCATCTCCCGCACCATCAAGGATCTGGTCTGTCGGCATCGGGCGATGCAGGGAAGGAAGGTCACCCGTATCGCGGGATGGGACACTCACGGCCTACCGGTGGAGATCGAGGCGGAGCGGAAGCTCGGCATTTCCGGGAAGCCGGAGATCGAGGCGGTCGGGATCGCGAAGTTCAACGAAGTGTGCCGGGAATCCGTCTTCACGTACAAGGAGGAGTGGGAGCGGCTCTCGGAGCGGATCGGGTACTGGCTGGACTATTCCCGGCCCTACGTCACCTTCCACACCGACTACATCGAGTCCGTGTGGTGGATTCTCAAGTCGCTCGGTGAGCGGGATCTCCTCTACCGCGGGCACAAGTCCGTGCCCTATTGCCCCCGCTGCGGCACGGCCCTCTCGTCCCACGAGGTGGCCCTGGGCTACGAGGAGATCGAGGATCCCTCGCTCTACTTTCTCGGGCGCTGGCTCGCGGAGGACGGGGGACTGGATCCCGAAGGCCGAGCCTTTCTAGCCTGGACGACTACGCCCTGGACCGTTCCCTCGAACACGGCCCTGGCCGTGCATCCGGGCCTTACCTATGTCGAGGTTTCCTGGGAAGGGCGCAGCGTCGTCCTCGCCGAGGGCCGGGTCGAAGCGGTCTTCGGCGAGGACGCCGACATCGTCCGGCGCTACTCCGGAAGCGAGCTCGTGGGCGTACGCTACGAGAGACCGCTCCCCATCGTGCCCGTTTCGGACGAGGATGAGCGCAGAGGCTGGAGGGTGGTGGCCGAGGACTTCGTATCCGCCGACGATGGCTCCGGGATCGTGCACCTCGCTCCGGCCTTCGGAGCGGACGACTACGCGGCCGGCGCCCGCCACGGCCTTCCCCTCCTCTGCCCCGTGGACGACGCCGGCCGCTTCGAAGAGGCGATTCCGGTGGTGGGCGGCCGCTTCGTCAAGGACGCAGATTCGCTCCTGGTGGAGGAGCTTCGGAAGCGGGGCAATCTCTTCCGGGTGGGCACCATGTCCCACTCCTATCCACACTGCTGGCGCTGCTCCTCCCCCCTTATCTACATGGCCAGGCGGTCATGGTTCGCGGCCACCTCTCGGGTGAAGGAACGAATGCTCGAGAACAACCGGGCGGTCGGCTGGCACCCGCCGGAGGTCGGGGAGAAGCGCTTTGGCGAGTGGTTGGAGAACAATGTGGACTGGGCGCTCTCGCGAGACCGATTCTGGGGAACGCCCCTCCCGGTCTGGATCTGCGACGCCGACCCCGATCACATCGCGTGGATCGGATCGCTCGCGGAGCTGGAGGCGCTCGCCGGGTCGCTTCCCGGGGAGTTCGATCCGCACCGCCCCTTCATCGATGAGATCGAGTGGACGTGCGAGCGCTGCTCCGGCCGGATGCGTCGGGATCCCTCGGTGCTGGACGTCTGGTTCGATTCAGGTGCGATGCCCTACGCGCAGTGGCACTGGCCGCACGAGAACCAAGAGGAGTTCCGGGAGCACTTTCCGGCCGACTTCATCTGCGAGGGGCTGGACCAGACCCGGGGCTGGTTCTATTCGCTCATGGCGATCGCGACCATGCTCGAGAAGGGCACGCCCTTCCGGAACGTGATTGTCAACGGCCTGATCCTGGACGCCGACGGGCAGAAGATGTCGAAGTCCAAGGGGAATACGGTCGACCCCTGGGACGCCATCTCCGAGTTCGGAAGCGATCCGCTCCGCTGGTACCTGATCACCGTCTCGAACCCCTGGGTGCCCAAGCGGTACGATCCGGAAGGCGTCCTCGAGTCGTCCAGGAAATTCTTCGAGTCGCTCCTGAACGTGTATCGGTTCTTCTCTCTCTACGGGAACGTGGAGCAGTGGGCCCCGACTGCAGAGGATCCGGTCCCCGAGGAACGGAGCGTGCTCGACCGCTGGATCCTCTCCCGGCTTCACCGTACGGTCGAGGGAGTGGGCGCGGAGCTCGACGGGTACCAGCTCACGCGGGCCTACCGACTCGTGGTCGATTTCGTGAACGAGGACTTGTCCAACTGGTATGTGCGGCGCTCCCGGCCCCGGTTCTGGGGCAACACGGACCCAACTGACGCTCGGGGCGCGTTCCGGACGCTCTGGGAGGCGCTCACGGTATTGAGTCGCCTGACCGCTCCCGTCACTCCCTTTTTCTCCGACTGGTTGCACCGGGCGCTGGACGAGGGCGCGTCGGTGCATCTCGCGGAGTTCCCGGTCTCCGAATTCGGACGGATCGACCTCGCCCTGGAGGAAGAGATGCAGGGTGTACGCGTCCTGGTCTCACTCGGGCGGGCCGCTCGCGAGGACGTGAGGATGCGTGTGCGTCAGCCCCTCCGCACCCTCCATGCCGTACTGCCCCGCGGTGTGCGGCGACCGCGAGCCGAGATCCTCGAGGTGCTTCGGGACGAGCTGAACGTGAAAGAGGTGCGGTTCCTCGAGTCCGCCGACGAGCTGGTGGACCTCGTCGCCCGGCCGAACTTCCGGGCCCTCGGCCCCCGGTTCCAGAAGGAGAGCGAGGCTGCGGCCCAGGCAATCCGGGAGCTCCCGTCGGCGGACCTCAGGGCGTTCCGTGAGGGAGGCTCGGTCTCGATCCGCGTTGGAGCGGATACCGTTGTGGTCGAAGACGATTGGCTCGAGATCGTCGAGGAGGCGGCTGGCGAGTTCGCGGTGAAGAGAGACGGAGAGTACGCGATTGCCCTCGATCCCAGGGTGGACGTCGAGCTCCGCAGGGAGGGGATGGCCCGCGAGCTGGTCAACCGCATCCAGAGGCTCAGGAAGGACAGCGGGCTCGAGATCACGGACCGGATCCGCCTGGGCGTGGAGGGATCCGAAGAGGTCTCCTCGGTCGTAGAGGAGTTCCACGAATTCATCGCCGGAGAGACCCTTGCGCTCGAGCTTGCGGGCGGTCCGGCCTCCGGGCAGGACTCCCACGAGGCGGTCCTCGAGGACGAGATCGATGGTCTGCCGGTGCGGCTCGGCCTGAGCCGGGCGAAGTGACCTTCCCCTTCCCCGTGCCCCGCCGGAGGATGCCGTGAGTTTCGGGACGCGCACGCTCGAGGTGGACTCCGAGGGGGAGGGGGCGAGGCTGGACGCCTGGCTGGCCGCAGAGCTCGAGCTTTCCCGGACCCGGATTCAGCGCCTTCTGGAGGAGGGGAAGATCCTCCTGAACGGAGAGATCCCCAGAAAGGCGGAGCCGGTCCAGAAAGGCGATCGGGTCACGGTCGAGATCCCGGAGCCGCGCCCCCTCGAGGCGGAGCCGGAGGATCTCCCACTCGACGTCCGTTACGAGGACGAGCACCTCCTCGTCGTGAACAAGGCCGCTGGAATGGTCGTGCACCCGGCGCCGGGCCATCGGACCGGAACCCTCGTGAACGCGCTGCTCCACCACGTGCAGGATCTTTCCGGGATCGGGGGCACGCTGCGTCCGGGAATCGTCCATCGACTCGACCGGGACACCTCGGGCCTGCTCGTCGTGGCTAAGGAGGATTCCGCACATCGCGGGCTCTCCGAGGCGCTGAAGCGGAGGGAGGTCCGCCGCCTCTACATCGCCGCTTCGTGGGGCCACCTTGCGCAGTCGCACATGCAGGTCGACGCTCCGATCGGCCGTGACCCCCGCGTCCGCCAGCGTATGGCTGTCGTCGACGGGGGACGCAGGGCAGTCACCAATCTGAGGGTCCGGGAGCGGTGGCGCGCTGCGGAGCTCCTGGACGTCGGCCTCTCCACGGGCCGGACTCACCAGATCCGCGTCCATCTCGCCCATGTGGGTCACCCGGTGATAGGAGATCAGACGTACGGAGCGGGGTGGGAGCGTGGGATGGGAGGCGGCAATCGAGGCTGGGCGAGGGAGCTCGCCAAGATGGCTGAGCGGCAGTTTCTGCACGCCGCCAAGCTGGGGTTTCGGCATCCAGCCACCGGGGAGGAGTTGAGGTTCAGCGCGCCCCTTCCGGCCGACCTCGCGGCGATCGCGGACTGGGCCCGGGGAGGAGAGGTGGAGCCACGAGATGCCGGCGAGTGAGGAAGGCGTCGTCCTGGATCCTGCTCTCACCTTCGAGAGCTTCGTCGTCGACCCGGCGAACCACCTGGCCTTCGTCGCGGCGAAACGGGCAGCCGAAGCACCGGGCGCGGGCTACAATCCCCTCTATCTGCACTCCGGCGCGGGGCTCGGAAAGTCGCACCTCATCTCGGCGATCGCCCATCGTCTCCGCCTCAATCGGCCTGGCTCCCGCATCGTCCACCTCGACGGCGCTCAGCTCCTCGAGGAGATCGACGCCGAATCTGAGTCGGATTCGCGGGGCTCGCTCCTCCTCGTAGGAGAGTCCGAGCCGGACATTCTCCTGATCGATGACGTCCAGCTCCTTTTCGAGCTCCGGGACCTGGTTGAGCAGTCGGGGATCCTGGAACGAATCGTCACCGCCTTCACCTCCCTGACCGAGCGGCGCGGTCAGGTCGTGCTTGCCGCCGATCGCCCGCCCTCCGAGCTGGGCGAGCTCGATCCCCGCCTGGGCCCGTGGCTCGCGGGCGGGTTGTCGCTCGATCTGGGAGCCCCGGGGCCCGCAGCCCGGGTCGCGATCCTTCAGGGACGAGCGGAGGACCGGAAGGGAGGGCTCGAGGGTCAGGATGGCGAGGCCCGCATCGATCCGGAGTGGAAGAGGGCCGTTCGGATCGTGGTCGAATCGGCTCGCGAGCGGGGCTACGCCCCGGAGGGTCTCGCGCAGATCCTGGATGCGGAGGAGGAGCCCGAGGGGTGGCGGGAGAGGCTCCAGGCTTTCGAAGTCGCCTTGGAGCGGCTGGAGCGCATCGACCGCGAAGTGGAGGGGCTCACGGCCGAGGGGACCGAGGTCTCCGTTTCGCCACCCCGCGATCCCGATCGGGTCGATGAGGCCGAGGCCATGGTCGCTTCGGCGAAGGAGCGAGCGCGACCGCTCCCACAGGTTCCGGAGGGGGAGCGGCTGGCCGAGCTACGCGGTCGTTACCCTCCTCTGGCTCTGGAGTCCGCCCGGCGGCTCGTGCTGGAAGATCGGCTGGAGTACAACCCACTCTTCGTGCATTCCCCGTCTGCCGATCGAGTGCGAGGCTTCCTGGAGGCCGTGGCCCGGGAGGTTCAGAGTTCGCGACCCGGCCTTGCTCCCGGTCTCCTCTCGGTGGAAAGGCTAGCAGGGGAGCTTTCCCGGGCTCGCGTCGCGGGCGTCCTCGCGGCGTGGAGGGCACGTTGGGCAGCGGTGGACGTGCTCCTCGTCCACGGGCTCGAGGAGCTTCCGGAGGTGGAGGGCGGGCAGGCGGAGTTTTTCGAGCTCTTCGAGGCGATTCGACGACGGAAGGGCAGGATCCTGCTCGGGGCGGATCGTCCGCCGTCGGAGGTGGTGGAGCTGATCGGGCGGCTCCGCTCGCGCTTTGGAGGAGGGCTCGTGGCCGGGTTGGGAATGGGAGCCGGGCCCGACGGGGATGGGCCCTATGCGAAATGGGCGTGGATCCCCTCGCCCGGCAAGGTCGTCTGGGACTGGCCCCGGCTCGAGGACCGGATTCCGGACTTCGACGACGAGACCCGGGGACAGGGGGTGATTGAGGGACGACTCGAGGAATCCGGCTTGGTGGACGTCTGTCAGCTCCTTGCACTGGGGCGAAGGACGGGCTGTCTCACCCTCTCCGACGGTTCGAATTTCGGGTATTTGTACTTCGACCGGGGCCGGGTCGTGTACTCTGCGGTCTCGACCAGAACCGATCGCCTCGGAGAGCTCCTCGTCCAGGAGGGGGCCGTCGACCGGCGCGCACTCTCCGCAGCCCTGGAGGCCCAGGCCCACCGCCCCGGCCGGAGAGTGGGCGAGATCTTCGTGAAGCGAGGTGACCTCTCCGAGGAGGAGCTGAGCCGCGTTCTCCGCGCCCAGGTCGAGGAGACCGCCTATTCCTTTTTCGGGTGGCGGAGGGGAAGCTTCCGCTTCGAGCCGGAGGCGGCGCCTGGCCCGGCGACCGGTCCGCTGGTCTCCATCACCCCCGAACAGCTCCTCCTCGAGGGCGCGCGTAGAGTGGAGGAATGGTCGGCGATCCGGAAGAGGATCCCTGCGCTTGACCTCGTCTTCGTCCGGGTGGGGGAGATGCGGGCGGACCCGGGCGAGCGGGGTCGGCGCATCCTCGCCCTTCTGGATGGCGAGAGGACGGTGGCGGATGTGGTCAGGGAATCCGGCCTGGGCGAGCTCGAGACGACCCGGGCGCTCTACGGGCTCGTGCAATCAGGGGCGGTGCGGGAGGTGTCGGGCCGCGCCTCCTCTGGCGAGCGACCGGAGCTGCCCGAGGAGGTCGGGCGCCGCCTCTCACTGGCCCATGCGTTCTACCGGGCGCGCATGTGGGACGAGGCGGAGAGAGAATACCGGCGGGTGGCGGAGACCGATGCTGTGCCGGCCCGGTCCCGGCTGGCCCGGATCGCCCTCCGGCGCGGGGACGCCGAAGGGGCGCTGGCTCATCTCGATGGAGGTCCACCGCGCACCGTACCGGATTCGACCGATCTCCGACTCCGCGCCCTCGCCCTGGAGTGGCTCCGGCGCTACGGGGAGGGGCTCGAGGTTCTGAATGAGGTGGCGAGGATCCAGCCGGAAGACGGCCGGATCCTCCTGGAGCGAGCCGTGCTCACCCTGAAGGCGGGCAGACCCGATGAAGCTCTCGAACACTTCGAGCGCTTCGGCAGGGGATGGTCAAACGACGAGCCCCTGCCCGAGATCGCCTTCGCCTTCGGCCTCCTCGCACATGCCGCGGCGGGCGATTCCGAGACAGCTTTCGAAGTGGGCAAGGAAGGGCTGGCCGCCCATCCGGGAAGCGGGGCGCTCCTCGTGAACCTGGGAGCCGTGCTGGAGCATGGGGGGGAGTTGGACGGGGCGGAGGCGCTCCAGCTCCGGGCCGCCGCCCTGGACGATCCGCCGCCGCACGCGCACCGGAACCTGGGCGACCTCGCGGGGCTCCGGGGGGATCCGGAGGCGGCGCGGGAGCACTTCGAGCGGGCCCGCGCGCTCTGGCGGGAGGCCCTGGAGCGCCGGCCCCACGACCGCACGGCGGCGGCGCGACTGGCCGAGCTTGTCTCATTCCTGGAGGCGTAGCGACCCTCAGTCACCTGTCGAGGCAGCCGCTGGAGGTCCGGGTGGTGCGCATCGCACGCGGCGGGGTAGGGAAGAGTATGAGATGGTTCCTGCTCCTGTTCCTCGTGCTCGCGGTACCCGCGGCCCTCGGGGCCCAGCTTGCGGACGCCGACCCCGAAGAGGCCTTTCCCGAGCGGATGGTTCGTCCCGCGAACCTTCCCTTGCGCGAGGAGGCGGTGGTCGTGGCGCCCGGCGACCCGCACCTCAGGGATCGCCTGCGCGTGGTCCATTGGCCCGGGGACGGGGAGCGCGCCCGGAGGGTGATCGAGGTCCTGGAGCGGGAGCCCTACCTCCCCGGTCTCCCTCTGGACGTGCCGGAGCGGGCCGTCTTCTTCCTGGCGCCCGATCAGGCCACCTGGGTCGCCCTAACCGGAGGTCGGGTCCCCCATTGGGGCGCGGGCGTGGCCATTCCATCGCGGCAGTGGGCAGTGCTTCCGCTCTTCAACGCGCCGTGGGGCGGGCTTCAGGAGCGCGATCGCACGATCCTTCACGAGTGGGCCCACCTCGGGCTGCACGACCATCTCCGGGGTCTCGTGATTCCGCGTTGGTTCGACGAAGGATACGCCCAGCTCGCCTCCGGGGGGTGGAACGTCGAGGAAGCCTGGAGGTTGCGGGTGGGACTGGCAAGAGGGGGAGCGCCTCCCCTGGATTCGCTCACGCTCGCCTGGCCGCGGGACCGGGTGGGCGCGGAGCTGGCCTACCTTCTCTCGGCGTCCGCGGTCCAGTACCTCGTCTCGGAGTCGGGGGAGCATGGGTTGGAGCTCCTCATCGCGAGGTGGCGCGAGGGCGGGGACTTCGAGGAGGCTTTCCGCGTGACCTTCGGTCAGACGACCGGAGGCTTCGAGACCCGCTGGATCGAGCATGTTCGGCGTCGCTACGGGTGGATCCTGGTCTTTTCCCAGACCGCGGTCTTCTGGATCGGAATCGGTCTGGCGCTCGTGCTCCTCTTCCGCATCCGTCGCCGAAGGGACCGCGAACGGATGGCCAGGCTCCGGGCCGCCGATCCCACCGATCATCCCGGATACTGGGAGGAGCTCTCCATCCCGCCCGAAGGGGGTTTTGCTCCCCACGCGCGCCGTGAGCCATGAGGCGAGGTTGACCCGGACTCGCGCCGCGGGTAGCGTACTCCCACCATGAGCCGACGACGTCGAGATCGTGCGCCCAAAGCGGGCCGGAGGCATTCGCCCGCCCCGCCGCCCCGCGGCGACGAGGTGCTGCCCTTCACCCGGTGGACCGGGATTTTCGGGGGCGCCGCCCTCGTCACCGTTGCGGTCGGGTTCTTCTTGCTCAATCGGGGCTCGATCGTGCTTGCGCCGATCCTGCTGGTGCTGGGCTTTCTGATCCTCTTCCCGGTCGCGCTGGTCAGGTAGCGAGCTCGGCGAGCTGGTCGGGGGACTTCAGGTGGACGCGCTCTCCGCGCACCCCGGCGCCCCTCTCCGAGAGCAGCAGGGCAACGTAGCGCCCAATCTCGTCCGGCTTGAGTGGGCTTCGCTTCTCCGCCTCTTCACCCCACCCGACGGCCGAGTGGATCACGACCTCGTGGACCCGGACGTAGCTGTCTCCGTCGCGAGCCTCCATCTCCTTGGACAGGGCGTGCGCGAGCATCGCCTGACCCGCCGTCGCTATCGAGACCAGGGCGCTCTCCGGTGACCAGACGTCGAAGGCCAGCGGGCCATTGATGAGGGCGTAGCTGCCCCCGGATTCCTCGAGCACGGGAATGACGTTGCGGGCCACCGCGAAGTGCGCGAGGAGGTAATCCTCAAGGGCCGCTTCGAGGTCGTCCCGGCTCGCGGCCAAAAGGGAGGGAGCCGCGACCCACCTCCCGAGGCTCGCGGCCGCGCCGTCCAGACCCCCGAGGGTGCTCCGGACCTCCCGAACGATCCGCCGTCCGTCGTCCTCGTCGGAAAGGTTTCCGGGGACGGCGATGAAGCGAGTTCTGGCCTCGGGGTCGAGCTCGAGTTGGGTGGCAAGTCCGTTCAGCTTCTCCTGTGAGCGGGAGGGAACCGCGACGGTCGCTCCCACAGAGAGGAGCTCACTCACGATCCGGCGTCCCACATTTCCCGTGCCTCCGGCCACCAGGGCCCTGAAGCCGGCGAGGTCGGGTCCGGTCGCGGAGTTGGGAGGGTGATGGCTATGAGGTCGATCGGCTGCACTCATGGTTCCTCCTGTCTTCAGGGCGTATGCGTCCGGAGCTCGTGCGGCGGGAACATCGTCGGCCCGCAGCAACAATCTCGAAGGAGGGGCCCTTCGCCACATCGAGCGGCGGGACGGTTACGGCCCCGCCTTCCGGGCCGGTGCCTTCCCTGGACCTTTAGACAGGTGATGTGGGGTCAGTCCCTGAGGAGCCCGCGTTCCCGGGCGACTGCGACCGCCTGGGTGCGATTGGAGGCCCCCAGCTTGGAAAGAATGGAGCTGACATGGAACTTGACCGTGCGCTCGCTCACGAAGAGCACCTCGGCGATCGCCCGGTTGGAGGCCCCGGTGGCGATGTGCTCGAGCACCTCCTCCTCGCGCGGGGTGAGTGCGTGGGGATCGTCCCGCACCTGGCGCATGAGCTTCGAGGCCGCCCCCGGCTCGATGTGGGTTCCGCCCTGGCGCACGAGACGGACGGCTCGGAAGACTTCGTCTCTGGGAGTGCCCTTGAGCAGGTAGCCATCCGCTCCGGCCTGGACGGCTCCCACGACCTGCTCGT
>SLCK01000143.1 GCA_007125845.1 Gemmatimonadota bacterium | reverse complement strand
TTCGCGGGGAGTCGCGCTCTACGGGGTGGTGCGACGGCGGCGCATTGGCGTGGACATCGAGGCCACGCGTCCCCTCCCGGAAGGGGAGCAGATCGTGCGAGCCTGTTTCTCTGCGCGGGAGAAAGCCGTGCTGCGCTCGCTTCCGTCGGAGCGGCGGCAGGAGGCATTCTTCAATGGCTGGACTCGCAAGGAAGCCTATGTCAAGGCGATCGGAAGCGGACTCACGCTGTCGCTCGAGCAAATCGAGGTGGCAATCGCTCCCGAGGAGCCGCCAGCTCTACTGTCGATAGATGGCGACCCGGAGGCTGCCGCTACCTGGTCTATGGAGGCGCCCCCGACCCGCACCGGGTACGCCGCCGCACTGGCGGTAGAGAGAGGAAGCCGGCCCCTCACCGTCCGACACCGGGTCGTCCCATAGCTCGCGACGGATCGACGCATCAAGAGCGGAACATCCACCTGCCGGGGAAAGGCGGGCACCGCCCTGATCAGGGAATCGCGAAACGAAGGGTGCTTCGTCCCGTGCCCGTCAGATCAGACCTTCCCGGATCCCCCGTGCCACCGCCGCGCTCCTGGAGCCGACCTGGAGCCGGCTCATGATGTTGGCCATGTGGCGATGTACGGTGTGCTCGCTCAGGTAGAGACGCGCCGCGATCTCGCGGTCGCTCAGCCCTTCCGCGACCAGGGCCAGCACTTCCCGCTGACGCCGCGTGAGGGGGCCCCGACCTGGCTTGTTCGCGCGGGCCGACGGTGTGTCCTCGCTCCCCGCCGTCCCGGACTCGATGCGATCCAGGAGTCGTCGGGCGCTCTCCGCCTCGGCCTCGGCGCCCATCTCCTTCAGGAGATCCAGAGCCCTCCGGGTTTCGCCGTGAGCCGCCGAGTCCCGGCCCAGGGCTGCCAGGGAGCGGGCGATGGCGACGCGGGCCCGGGCCGCTTCAAATCGTGCGTCCACATCCTCGAGCAGGTGGACGGCATCTTCGAGCAAGTCCTTTGCCTCTTCGTGTTGCAGGGCTGCTTCGGCCACAAGACCTCGAGCCAGGAGGGACGCGGCCCGCAGTGCCGGGGTGTCCACCTGGTCGGCGATCGAGGTGAGCTCCGAGGCGGTGGTCGTGGCTGCTTCGACATCATCCAGAGCGGTGTGGGCTCGAACCAGGATCTCCAGCGCGGCCACGCGCTCCGTGCGTGCGGTGTCGGGAAGGCGCCGGAGGAGGGCTATTCCGATCTCGGCCGCCCTGGTCGGATCGCCCCGGTCGAGGGCCAGCGCGGCACGGACCTGGGACGCCATGGGATGGCCTCTCGCCTCCTCGAGCAACTCCTTCGCCTGATCCAGGCGCCCTTGTCGCCTCCGGAGCTCGGCGAGGCGCACCAAGGCACCGTCGACGGCGGAGGGCCGGTCCCGCCGGAGCTCGGCCACGGCCTGTTCCAGCTCCTCCTGGCACCGGACCCACTCCCCTCTCCAGAGGAGGGCGCCGGTGTACTTGATCCGGCAGACCGTGCGGAACGCCTGGATTCGCCATCGGTCGCAGAATTCCCGCAGGCGGTGGCACCACTCCAGGGATCGCTCGTAGTCCCGGACCTGGTCGCAGGCGTCGATCATGCAGCAGCAGGTGAGGTAGAACCACTGGGGATCCGTGACCTCCCCGCCCATGGCGGCTGCCGCAGCCTCGTCGAGGAGGTCGAGCCCCTCGTGGATCCGACCTTGCCCCACCCGGCTGAGTCCCTGGAGGGCCAGGGCCAGGATTCCGACGTTCCGGTCCTTCGACTCCCGAGCGATGGCGACGCCTTCGGCGGCGTGGGTCTCGGCCGCCGCCGGATCCCCTTCTCCCGTCAGGATCATGTAGCAGTCCCAGACCTTGAGGAGAGCCTGTTCCCCCGACGGCGGAGCTCCTTCGAGGAGGCGGCGGGCCCGTTGCAGCCAACCATTGGCCACGGCCGCCTCTCCCCGGGCCTCGAAGAAGGCGTCGGCCAGCTCCAGCGCAATCCGCGCCGACGAGAGGTCGTCGCCTCGGTCACGATAGAGGGCGTAAGCTCGCTGCCGGGCTTCGATGGCTGAGTCTGTTTCCTGACGCCACATGTGGGCGGTGCCGAGGAGCTCCCAGGCCGAGGCGTCTGCGGGACGCGCCTCCGTCGCGGCCCGCAGGGAGTCGACGGCCTCCTCCCAGGCGCCCCGAGCCAGGGCGCTCAGACCCCGTTCCAGCACATCCAAACCCGGTTCCGAATTCTTCTGGGTCATGATCCGCAAGATGGCCCGTTCCGGCCATCCTGCAAGTGAGGGGAAAGTTGGCGAAAATGGGCGAAGCGGCGGCCCGCATCGAGGGGACAGATTGAAGGTACATCCGGGGCCGTGAGGATCCCTGCCGGCCCCGGGCCACGGCCGGCCCCGATCCCCCTCGTGGTCACGGGAGGTAAGACATGTCCATCAGCACCACCCAGCAGACCGAACCCACCCCCGCCGAGATGTACGAGACGTTCTACGGTTCGGCGATCTTCTCTCCCTGCGCCCAGTTGGTCCTCGAGCGGGCGGCGCCCCAGCTCGGGGAGGCCGTCCTGGACCTGGCTTGCGGCACCGGGCAGGTGGCGCGGCGGGTGGCTCCGACGGTCGGGATGGAGGGGAGCGTCACGGCTCTGGATCTGAATCCGAACATGCTGGCCGTCGGTCGCTCCCTTCCGACCCCGAAGGGCGCTTCCATCGACTGGGTCCAGGGGGACGCTGTGGCGCCGGAGTTCCCTGACGGGTCTTTCGACCTCGTCGTCTGCCAGCATGGGCTCCAGTTCTTTCCGGACCGTGCGACCGCCTTGAACCACGCCCGCCGCCTCCTGAAACCGGGCGGCCGGATGGTGGTGGCGGTCTGGGCACGGATCGACCGACACCCCTTGTTGAGCGCCATGGCCGAGGCCGAGCTCCGGTACCTGGAGTCCCTGGGCCTCACCCGGGGAGAGTTGACGATTCCCTTCTCCCTGGGAGGCGAGGAGGAGCTGACGGGTCTCCTCACCGGGGCTGGATTCTCCGGAGTGGAGATCGAGGAGCGTTCTATCGAGGCCCGCTTCCCCGGTCCAGACATGTGGGTTCGGAACATGCAGTACGCCTACGCTGCCGTGATTCCCGAGTTTGCCGAGGACCGGCCGGCCTTCGAACACTTTGTGGCCGCTGTGGAGGCCGAGATCGAGGAGCTGGTGCGGGAGCACACGCGAGGGAATCAGGTGGTCGTTCCGATGCACGCCCTGATCGCATGGGGCGCAACTACGGAGAGTAGCTCATGAGCGAGTCCAGCCTGCAGGCAATGATCGAGGGCGCGAACGCCTACGAATCCCTCATGGTTCCGGCCCTCTTCGAAGAGTGGGCGCCGCGGGTTGCCGGTGCCGCGAGAATCCGGCCCGGAGAGCGGGTTCTGGACCTGGCGTGCGGCACGGGAGTTCTGGGTCGAGAGGTCGCACGCCGGGTGGGGCCGGACGGTTCCGTCATAGGGTTGGATCCGAGTCCGGGCATGCTGGCGGTGGCGCGGCGGCTCGAATCCGGGGTGGAGTGGCAGGAGGGGGCCGCCGAGAGGCTTCCATTCCCGGACGAATCGTTCGATGCAGTGGTGAGCCAGTTCGGACTCATGTTCTTCGAGGACCGGCCCCGAGCACTCCGGGAGGCCTTACGCGTGTTGGTTCCGGAAGGGCGCCTGGTGGTGGCGGTCTGGGACTTTCTCGATCGGATCCCGGCCTATCGGAGGTTCGTGGCGCTCGTGGAACGGATGGCCGGTACTCAGGCCGCCGACCCCATCCGGGCCCCATTCGTACTGGGCGACGAGGACGAGCTCGTATCTCTGTTCGCTGAGGCCGGAGCCGGATCGGTCGAGATCCTCACGCGCGCCGGAACGGCCCGCTTCCCGAGTGTCCGGGATATGGTCGAGGCCGACCTCCGGGGGTGGCTGCCCCTGGTGGGTGTGGTCCTTTCCGAGGAACGGATTTCCGCGATCCTCGTGGAAGCGGAAAGGGAGCTCGGCCGTTATGGCACCTTGGAGGGACGAATGGTCTTCGACATGTCGGCCCATCTCATCACGGCGCAAAAGACCTGAGCCTTCGGCGCTCCGGCTAGACCAGGACCGCAAGACCCCTTCGCGGAGGCCACGCCCCTTCTTCAACAACCTGCTGGTCGCGTCGGCGCCTTGAGGTCCCCATTAATTTTTTCTTGCGACTATGCGCCTCCACATCGCACATTCAGGGCTTACTCCCTACCGCCCGGCGCGTTGGGGTCCACCCCGCACCGCCGCACGCCGGAGCCGCACTCGGAGACGAAGGTGTCGGTCAAGCCCGATGTGTCCGGCGATCTCGAGCCGGCCATCGTTCCTCCCAGCACAGACCTGGCCGCGGTCGTTGCTTCGGCCACCGACGCGATCGTCACGACGGGTGAAGACGGCCGAATCCGCACATGGAACGAAGCGGCATGCCGCCTCTTCGGTCACTCCGCCGAAGAGGTGCGCGGCCGCCCCCTCTCGTTTCTAATTCCCGAGCGTTTTCGTGCCGGACACGAGGCGGGGATCGCCCGGGTGGCAGCGGGAGGGGAGCACCGCGTGATCGGACGGACGGTTGAGCTCGCCGCTCTCCGTCGTAACGGTTCGGAGTTCCCGGTGGAGCTCTCCCTCTCCACCTGGGTCGAGGGAGGCGCACGTTACTTTGCCGGGATCATCCGCGATGTGAGTGAGAGGGTGCGCCTGGTTGCGGCGCTCCAGGAGTCCGAAGAACGGATGGCGGCCATCCTCGGATCGGCGACCGACGCGATCGTCTGCGCGGACCAGGGCGGCCGGATTCTCCTCTGGAATCCCGCGGCGGAGCGACTCTTCGGTCACAGGGAGGCGGACGTCCTGGGCCGACCGCTGACCATCATCGTGCCGGAGCGCTTCCGGGAAGCTCACGAGGCCGGACTGGCGCGCGTGGGAGCGGGCGGGGCGCCCCGGTTGATCGGAAAGACGGTCGAGATCGCGGCCACCCACGCGGACGGGAGCGAGATCCCGGTGGAGCTCTCCCTCTCCACGTGGGCGACGACGGGGGGGCGATTCTACGGCGGAATCCTCAGGGACATCTCGGAGCGGCGGGCCGCCGAGGCGGCGGTGCGGCGCGCGCAGGACGAGCTCGAAGAGAAGAACCAGCAGCTCGAGGCCCTCTCGGCGAAGCTTGCCAAGTACCTCTCGCGGCAGCTCTACGAGGCCATCTTCGAGGGGCGTGCGGAGGTGCGAGTCACCTCGTACCGGAAGGAATTGACCGTCTTCTTCTCGGACATGCAGGGATTCACCGAGCTGACGGACACGATGGAGGCCGAGCCCCTCAGCGCGCTCCTGAACGAGTACCTCGGAGAGATGGCGGAGATCGCGACCCGGCACGGGGGCACGGTGGACAAGTTCATCGGAGACGGGATCATGATCTTCTTCGGGGATCCGGAAACGCGGGGACGGCAGGCCGACGCCCTGTCGTGCGTGGAGATGGCCCTCGAGATGCGTCGCCGCGTCCGCGAGCTGCAGGGCGAGTGGAGAAGGCGAGGGGTTCCGCGGCACCTCCACGTTCGCATGGGGATCAACACCGGATTCGTCACCGTGGGCAATTTCGGCTCGGAGGACCGGCTCGACTACACGATCGTTGGCGGGCAGGTGAATGCGGCGGCTCGACTGGAGTCGGCGGCGGGTCCGGACGAGATCCTGATCTCGGAGGAGACCTTCGCTTTGGTGCGCGATCGGATCCTGTGCGAGCCGGTTGGAGAGCTCAAGGTCAAGGGAATCGCGTATCCGATCCGCAGCTACCGGGTTCTCGGGCCGAGGGACGGAAGCCGTCCCGAACTGCGTGCCGTGCGGGAGGACCGGGAGGGATTCCACCTCCTGCTCGACCTCGTTGCCCTCTCCGCCGGGGACGTTGAATGCGCCCGCGGCGCGCTCCTTCGCGCGCTGGAAGCCCTTGGCCCGTTGCAGCACCCCAGGGCTCCGTCGGGAGATGGAGAGTGACGGAGGGGTCCGTGCCACCCGACCCGGCGTCCGGCACGGGGGCCGCAGGTGACGGAGGCACGGCGCCGACTGACGTCCGGTCCGTTATCGTCGTCGTCGATGCGGACCAGGAGGCACTGGCCTTGGTCGGCGCCGAGATGGACAGGAGGTACGGCCGCGACTACGACCTCGTCGTGGAGGGCTCCGGGGAGCGGGCTTTGGAAGGGCTCCGGGCGCTCCGGGAGGAGGGGCGTCGCGTGGCGCTGGTCCTGGCGGCGGACGAGATGCCCGATTTGCCCGGAGAGGAGTTCCTCGTCGGCTCCCGCGCCCTTCATCCGGGTGCCTGTCGCGCGCTCCTGATCCGGTGGGGGGCCTGGGGGGACCCGCGGACACGGGAGGTGATCCTGCGGGGGATGGGGACCGGGTTCCTGGACTACTACGTGCTCAAACCGTGGAGGCGACGCGACGAGTACTTCCACCGGACGATCAGCGAGTTCCTCCACGAGTGGTCGCGCCGGGAGGAAGACATCCAACGAGAGGCCACCGTCGTCTCGCGCCGCTGGTCGACAAGAGGGCACGAGCTACGGAGCCTCCTTGCGAGAAACGGGTTTCCGTACGGCTTCGTCGACACGGGATCGGAAGAGGGTCGAGCCCTCCTGACCCAACTGGGGCTCGAGGACCCGGAGGACGTGCCGATCCTGTTGACGGTGGATGGGCATGTCCTGGTCGACCCCTCGCGGGGGGAGCTGGCCCGGGCGCTGGGGATCGGATCCGGACCGGAGGAAGAGGGCCACTTCGACGTGGTCGTGGTCGGATCGGGCCCGGCCGGCCTTTCCGCGGCCGTCTACGCGGCTTCGGAGGGACTGCGGACCCTTGTCGTCGAGCGGGAGGCGATCGGAGGCCAGGCCGGATCCAGCTCGCGGATCCGGAACTACCTCGGGTTCGCTCGGGGGATCTCGGGCGCTGAGCTCGCGCAGCGGGCCTATCAGCAGGCTTGGGTGCTGGGCGCGCAATTCCTCCATATGCGGTCTGTGACGGGATTGGTCCCGGACGGCGAGGGGTGGCTTCTCGAGACCGACGGCGAGGGGGCGATCCGGACCAGGACGGTCGTGCTCGCCACGGGAGTCTCCTATAGAGGGCTTGGGATTCCCGCTCTCGACGCGCTCGGGTCTGCGGGGGTCTTCTATGGGGCCCCGGCCGCCGAGGCGCGGGGATTCACGGGGTCCGCCGTGCACGTGATCGGCGGCGGCAACTCGGCCGGGCAGGCCGCCGTCCACCTCGCGCGGTACGCAAAACGGGTGACGCTGATCGTGCGCGGAGAGTCGCTCGAGGCGTCGATGTCTCGATATCTGATCGACGAGGTGGAGGCCTCCGGAGTGGAGGTCCTCCTCCGGACCGAGGTGATCGACGGAGGCGGCGAGGGACGCGTCGAGTGGCTCGCCGTGCGGGGCCCGGGGGGGGAGGAGGGTACGCGCATTCCCTCCTCCGCAGTCTTCGTCATGATCGGAGCCCGGCCTCGCACGGAGTGGCTTCCCTCGGCGCTTCGTCGGGACGCACGGGGCTACGTTCTCACGGGAGAGGACTTCCTGGACCGCGAGTCGGGCGAGGCCTCCGAGAGCGGAGGTGCCCCGGCCCGCAGGGAACGCCCCCGTATGTTCGAGACCAGCGTCTCCGGGGTCTTCGCCGTTGGCGACGTTCGGCACGGCTCCCTGAAGCGCGTCGCTTCGGCTGTGGGCGAGGGCTCCGTCGTCGTTTCGGAGGTGCACCGGTACCTGGCGGAGGCATCGGCCACGGAGGCATCAGCTCGGATCGGCGCGGACGCCTTCACCGCACCCGGCTCCTCAGGCCCGGATTTGGGGGGCGGGCAGTCTTCCGGCTTGCCGTCCCGTCACAGACGCGGCTAGCCTGCCGAAGCAAGGGTGCGTGCGGGCCACTGCGAGGAGGATCGGCGATGAGGTGCGCGACGATGTCCGGTGCTCGGGCCTGGATCCTTTCCCTCTGCCTTGTCCTGGGGATCGGGATGGCTCCGCTCTTGGCGAAGGATGCTGCGGGACAGGCGCCCGACGGATCGGTCGAGCCCGGGGCAAGGGAGATCCCGACGGGCGTGCTGGGCGGCGTGCCCATGACCGGGGCCGACAGCGTCGTCCTTTCGGTGGTCGAGCGACTCGACTTCGAGGGCTACCGAGAGCTGATCCGGGGTCTCGCCGAGTTCGGCGACCGCGAGCAGGGCACGGAGCGGAACGTCCGGGCCAACGAGTGGATCGAGGAGCGGCTGCGAAGCTGGGGCTACGAGCCGCAGCGGCACGAGTACGAGTATCAGGGTGAACCCCGCTGGCAGGTCTATGCGACGAAGGTGGGGGCGGAGGTGCCCGAGGAGATGGTCGTCCTGGGCGGGCACATGGATGGGAGGGGGGGCGGGGAGGCGGTGAACGATAACGCCTCCGGCACCGCGCTGGTCATGGAGGTCGCTCGAGTCCTCGCGTCACCCGACATCGAGACGGACCGCTCGGTCCGCTTCATCTTCTGGAACAACGAGGAGACCGGTCTCAACGGCGCCCGGGCATACGTGGAGGATCGGGCGCCCCTCCAGGGGGTGGAGGAGCCCGCCGGATCCGGACGCTATCCCGAGCCTCGCTGGATCGCGAAGATCCAGCACGACAAGGTGCTCTTCGACCATGGGAATCCGGTGAGCCACCAGCAGGCCTGGAACGCGGATATCGACGTGGAATACCAGCTCGCTTCCGAGCTCGCCGGAGCCTCGGCGGAGTTGGGGATCCTCCTGATCGATGCCAACCGGATCTTCGCGACCGACTACCCGGCCGCCCTCAGCAACGCGATGTCGAACACCGATTCGGCCCCCTTCCAGGATCATGTGGCGGCGGTGAGCGTGCGGGAGAACCGACGCCGCTACGAGATTGGATGGCAGGGGCCCACGGGACACGGGGCGCGCGGGTCCGACCCGCACTGGCATCAACCCACGGACCTCTACGTGCAGTACTCCGACTGGGACTTCCTCCTGGGCTTCAATGCCGCTCAGACGACCCTGGGCGCGACGGCACTCCTGGTCGGTCTGCGGGTCGAGGAGGCCGGGGCCGGAGGGAGCTCGGACGGGCGGTGAGTCCGGTGACGGCGGAAGGTGTCACCCGTGGTGAGGAAGTCCCCCCCGGGTCGCGCGCACGTCTCGCCCCCCGAGCGCCCGGCTCGGCTTTCTGAGCCAGCGATGGGCGGTGTCCCGATTTCCCAGTGCGCCTTCCGCGCGGCCGGTCACCCGCGCCACTCGGACCAGCCGATCCGATTCGATGGTGGACAACGCGCGGCCCTCCTTCTTCTGAGTGAGGGGCCGCCAGGAGCGGGGCTCAGACCAGGTCCCTGGGAATCCAGGCGTCCCAGCTCTCGCAGAAGACGCGCTGGTCGCCTTCGTAGGCGTCGAGCTCGGCGACGATGTGAAAGTGCTGCCGGGTGCAGGTCAGCACAGTGCGGGTCCTCGTGTGGATCTTCCAGTCGCCCCGCTCGAGGCTGCGTTCCCAGACCGCTTCCCCGCGGGGGGATTCGAAGTCGTCGCCGCGGACCGTGTAGAGCTCCCTTGCCCGGGTTCGCATTTCGAGGTCGATGTCGTCGAGCCTTACGGCGCCGTGATCATTCAGGACCTCCAGGGTGGATACGTCGGTGGAGAGGTCGTGCTGCACCAGCCAGTTGTGATGCTCGGGCTCAAGGGGGGTCCGGGGGCCCTCCGACGCGGCTTCCGGTGGGCCAAAGGCCGGTAGCTTCTGGTCGGCCGGTCGGGGTTCGCGCACGGGCAGCACCAGACGGCAGCCCGCCGGATGGAGCGCGAGGCTCACAGGCTCCGGCGGTGGCCAGGCCAGGGGCCAGTAAGACGTCGACACCGATAGCCTCAGCCGATGGCCCGCCGGGAACGCCTGGGCGATATCGTTCATGACCACGTCGATCGGGTAGCGCCGGCCAGGCTCGAGGGGTTCAGGGCATTCGCTGCCGTCCCGGTGGGTCAGGTTCAGCAATCCGTAGCTGACGCGTGTCGCCCGACCGTCGGGGGCCACATCGGACAAGCGCACGGCGATCATGGCCACCGGGCGGTCGACGGAGACCTCCAGCTCCACCCGGGGCGGGCCAAGGATCTCGAATCCCGGCTCCAAGACTTCGGTCTGGAAGACCAACGCGCCCCCGTCCTCCTCGCGCTGATCGTAGGCCAGGTCCGGGCCGGCCGCGTAGGAGCACCACTTCCCCCCGTAGATCCCCACCGATAGCGGCGACTGGAGGGTCA
>SLCK01000129.1 GCA_007125845.1 Gemmatimonadota bacterium | reverse complement strand
TCTTCCGCCGCACCGCGGTGGATCTGCACCTGCACCGGATGTTGCCGGGCGATATCGGGGTGGCGGTGGGCTGGGAGAGCGCCCTCACCTTCGGGACGGGCGACGTGACGAGGGACAGCGGCTCGAACCGCTACGCCGTGGCGAGCCGGTGGTTCTCCCTCCGTTCGGACCCCGGTCAGGCGATGAGCTCCGCGGTCCTCTCGGTGGGAGTAGGAGACGGCCGCTTCAAGTCGGAGCGGCACTTCCTGGACGGCCGTAGCGGGGTCGGGATGTTCGGGAGCGCGGCGGTCCGTGTGGCCCCCCCGGCGTCCCTCATTGCCGAGTGGACGGGTCAGGATCTGATGCTGGCCACCTCGGTGACTCCGCTTCGGGACCAGAGGTTTGCAATCACGGCGGGAGTTGCCGACGTGACGGGCGCTGCGGGAGACGGGGCGCGGTTCGTGATCGGGGCCAGCGCGGGTCACGACTTCCGGAGGGATTAGGACGGGCACGCTCGACCGAAGTCCTTTGTCATGAGGAGTCGTTAGGGTTGGAGCGCAGGGGGCAGCTCCCCCGGACCGCCCCGCTGATCCGTTCCCGAGGTAATCCTGCAAGGCGATGATGTACCTTCGCAGACGTCGTCTGGTTCGCAAACCGCCCTCCGCCCCGTTCCTGTCGGTCGCGGCCCTCGTGGCCGTGCTGGCCCTGGGCGCGGCGGCATCCGGCGGGGAGCTGGCCGCGCAGGCCCCCCCCAATTCTCCCGAGGTCCTCAGGACCGGCGACGTCCTGCGGGTCCAGGTGTGGCGTCAGGCCGAGTTCTCCGGCGAGTTCGAGGTGACCGACCGGGGCGGCATCGCCCACCCCCTGTACCGCGAAGTAACGGCGGCGGGCCGGCCCGTCGCCGAGGTGGAGGAGGCGGTGCGCACCTTCCTGCAGGACTTCGAGTCCACCCCGAACGTCGTGGTCCAGGGCCTCTTCCGGGTCGCCGTGGGAGGCCAGGTCCGCCAGCCCAACGTGCACCTCCTCCGGCCCGGTACGACCGTGGCCGAAGCGGTGGCCATGACGGGGGGGATCGACGAACGGGGCCGGCTGGACCGGGTGATCCTCCGACGGGGAGAGGAGGAATACCGGCTCGATCTGACGGAGATGTCGGGGGATTCGCGCCAGGTCACGGTCCGCTCGGGCGATGAGATCGTGGTGGAGCGCCGGACGAGCGTGTTTCGGGAGTACGTCCTGCCGGCGGTGTCCTTCGCCGGGAGTCTGGCATCGATCTACCGCGTCTTCCGTTGACCGGAGCCCTGCGCATGAGAGACCATCGCCACGACCGATGTGAGCCATGGCTGACCTGACGCCCCACGACGATCCGGGTGGTGTGGCCCCGGGCCAGGAACCGGGGCCCTCCTACGGACGCCCCGTGGGCACCACCGTGCCTCGGGGGGAGTGGGGCGAGCAGGAGGCCCCCGCGGACACGATCGGGTTGCGGGAGATCTTTCAGATCCTTCGGCGGCGGATGTGGCTGGTCCTCCTCTGCGTGGTCATGGGCGGCGGGCTCGCCTGGTACCTGCACGAGCGCCAGGAGCCGCAGTACCGCGCCCAGGCCGTCGTGCAGATCGAAGATCCGAGCCACGTCATGGGGTCGATGGCCCCGGGGGCCTACTCCTCCAGCGACCCGGTCCGCTCGGCGCTCGAGCTGCTGAGGAGTCAGGCGGTGCTCGGGCGGATCGTGGACGAAGAAGGACTCCGGCTGAGCTCCCTGACCCCCGAGTTCCCCATCACTTCCCTCGAGGGGGTCCAGCTCCGGGACGACGCGCCCCCCGACACCCTCACCTTGCGCTTCGAGGCCGACGGGGTGGTCGCGGCCGAAGCGAGCGCCGCGGGAGCGGAGACCCGTGCGGCCTACGGGGAGGAGCTGCTCCTCGGCTCGGCGCGGATGGTGGTCCCGGCCCGGCCCGAGGTGGAGGAGGCCCGCTTCGTCGTCCGGGACCGGCAGAGGGTGATCCGCTCGCTCGCCGACGGCCTCTCGGCCGAGCTCCGCGACGGGACCGACGTGGTGGACGTGCAGTTCGTCTCTCCCGATCCCGAGCTGAGCCGACGGGTGGTGAACCGCGCGGTGGAGGCGTTCCGGGATCGGAGCACCGAGCAGGCCCGCCGCGAGTCGACGCGGCGTCGGGCCTTCCTGGGCGAGCAGCTCACCCAGGTCGACTCCACCCTGCTCCAGGCCCAGCAGGCGCTCTCGGACTTCCGGAGTCGCGAGCAGGTCTTCAGCTCCAGGGAATGGATTGCCGCACAGCAGTCCGGCCTCATGAATGTCGACATGCGGCGCGAGGAGCTCGCGGCCGAGAAGACGATGTACGAGGAGATCCTCGACGGGCTGCGAGCGGCCGAAGTGGGCGGCATCGCCGAACGTCTGGAGACCGTCGTGGCGGCCCCGGCCGTAGCCGGAAACCCCGTGGTCTCCAACCTCTACACCCAGCTCCTCCAGTACGAGACGTCGCGGGATTCGATCGTGAGCGGGCCGTGGGGGGCCTCCCCCGAGAGCCCGGACGTGCTCTGGGCCGAGCAGCAGATCCAGAACACCCGCACGCGGCTCGAGCGGGCCGTGCGGAGCCATATGGAGGCGCAGGAGGCCCGCATCCAGGCCCTCACCGAGCTGCGCGACCGGACGGCCGAGCAGATCGGCAGCCTCCCGGAGACC
>SLCK01000105.1 GCA_007125845.1 Gemmatimonadota bacterium | reverse complement strand
GGAGCAGCTCTCCGTCAGGCGAGAAGGTGTGGACCTCGGCCACGCCCAGATTGACGACCACCAGGTTCCCATCCGGGTCGAAGGCCACCCCGTTCGGCCCGCTGAGCGGCGCACCGTCCACGACGACCGTGGACGTCCCGTCTGGATCGATCCGGTAGAGGCGCTCCGGTGGGCGCGTCTGGGTGGCGAAGATCGTGCCGTCGGCGGCCACCGCGATGTCATTGAACCCGAGGGCGTCGTCCACCTCGACGTGCCACAGCGGATGGCCGCTGTCGACATCGAAGCCTCGCACGACGTTCCGGTCCGCAACGTAGAGAACGCCTCCCACGATGTCGCTGCCCAGCGGATCGTTCAGGGTGAGCTCTTCCCTCGACTCACCGATCCACTTGAGCGTGTGGACGGTTCCGTCATGGTTGATCAACGACACGTACCCGTCGCTTCCGTACTCCTCACCTCGATTCCCTGCATTCGGGGTGACGTAGAGGTCCTTTTCCGGGGCATAGGAGCAGCTCTCGGCAAAGTGGAAGCTGCCGAAGATGCGGGTGTTCGACATGAGCTCGAGCGGGCTGCCGGGGGTGAAGCCCTCCTGAGCAACGACGGAGGGTGCGGCTGCGAGCCCGAAGATCAGGGCGATGGCCGCGACGCGAAAAGTCAATGGGAGGCTCCTCATTCATCGTATCCACAAAGGGCCCGACGGATAGCGGAGACGGACTCCGGGCGCGTCGGGAAGATGTGCTTGATACACGGCAGGGTTCCATGACGGGGGTTCCCACTCGCACTCACAGGCCGTTCGGGTGTAGGGACCGCCGTGGATTCTTGGCGGCGTACGGCCTTCGGTGCAGGCGAGTTCCCGTAGAGGCGCCCTCGATGAAGATCGAGTATCTGCAACACGACGACGTGCTTGGACGATGGACGCTCGCTCGAAGCGAGCCGGAGTCCCTCCGTGGTCTGGTGCAAGGAGTGTGGCACTTCGAGGGCACGCTCACCCGTCGCCGCGAGCGTCACTTTCCCAGGGGGATCCTGGAGCTGATCGTCCACCTGGGTCCGGCCTATCGGCAAGTCGACCGGGGGGGAAGCACCCGGAGCTTCTCCACGACGTGCTTCACCGGCATCCAACTCCAGCCGGACGTTGTGGAGGCCCCCGACGGCCACTCGGCCGTGCTCGGAATTCGCCTCACTCCCGCAGGGGCCGCAGCCCTCCTTTCCGGTCCCCTTCACGAGCTCACCGGTCACACGGTCGATCTCGCCGACCTCCTCCCTGAAGTCGAGGACGAGCTGTTGGGCCCTCTCCTGGAGGCGAGGACCGTCGAAGACCGGATCCGCCAGGCTGCGGTGTGGGCGGCCTCCCGCATCCGCGCTGCTGAGCGCCCGGACCCCGCAATCGTGTGGGCTGCCCGCGAGATCGAGAGGGCCTCCGGGCGCCTCTCCATCAAGCAGCTCCGTGAACGGTCTGGTTCGTCCCGGACCCGCTTCACACAAGCTTTCAAGGAGACCGTAGGTGTACCTCCCAAGACCTTCGCGCGCCTGGTCCGGTTCCAGGCTGCCCTCGAGCGCTTGAACGGCCAGGAGACGCCCCTCGTTGAGATCGCCCTGAGAGCCGGATACTACGATCAGCCCCACTTCAACGCCGACTTCAAGGAGCTCTCCGGTTTCACTCCCACCGAGTACCTCCGGGAGCTGCGCTATCCCGCCGGTGTCAGCGTCGCCCATCCCACGCCGTGAACGAGCTCGCCGATCGCTCAGGACGCCCCCGAGGCGAGCGTCTCGAGAAGGAGCACCGGGAGCTGGCCATCCTGCACCGGATCGCGGCCGCCTTGAACGAGTCGGTCGACCTGGCCTCCTCGCTCGACGCGGCCCTCTCCCGGGTGGCCGAGCTTCTCGAGCTCCGATCGGGGTGGGTCTGGCTCCTGGAGGAAGAGACCGAGGAGCCCTACCTCGCGGCGAGCCGAAACCTCCCCCCCGGCCTGGGCAACCGACCGGAGACGATGGAGGGATCGTGTTACTGCCTCGACACCTTCCGCAGTGGCGGAATGGAGGGCGCCGCCAACGTGAACGTGGTGGTCTGCTCCCGCCTGCGAGGGCTCACGAAGGGCACGGACGGGCTCGGACACCACGCGAGCATTCCCCTACGAGCCCGGGGGCGCCCCCTCGGCGTCATGAACGTGGCGAGCCAGGGATGGCGACGACTCAGCTCCGACGAGCTTCAGCTCCTCCACACCATCGGTGAGATGGTCGGCACCGCGATCGAGCGGGCGAACCTCTTCCGCAAGAGCACCGAGGCGGGCGCCGCGGAGGAGCGCAATCGACTCGCCCGGGAAATCCACGACACCCTGGCTCAGGGCCTCGCGGCAACCGCCCTTCATCTCGACGCCGCCGAGGCGCTCCTGGAATCGGGAACGGATCCGGAAGCCGCCCGCGCGCTCGTTCGGCGCGCTCTCGAAGGCACTCGCAGAATCTCGAAGATGCTCGCCGGTCCGTACTCGATCTCAGAGCCGCACCCCTGGAGGATCGCACGCTGAGCGAGGCTCTGCAGGGGAAGGTTGCACAGCTGCGGGAACGATACGAACCAGAACTCGTCTTTCATTCTGTGGGCGCGGCCCAACCGCTTTCCACCTCGATCGAGACGGCGCTCTTCCGGGTGGCGGAAGAGGCTCTCTCCAATGCGCTGCAGCACGCCGGTGCGTC
>SLCK01000046.1 GCA_007125845.1 Gemmatimonadota bacterium | reverse complement strand
TACACCACCCCGGGGCCGGCCCTTCTTTCGTCCTCGTTGGAACTCCCTGCTCTACCTACCTCACGCGCTCACCGTCCACCGCGTCTCGTGACGACCAGAATCGCTCCCCCGGGATGGCCCGTGCCAAAACGGTTCGTCGCGGCGGAGGCGCCCAGGTAGCGGATCTCCTCGAGAGCATTCGCCTCGATGTCGCGCAACCGCTGGATCTGTCCGTGCCGCACGCCGTCGAGGTAGACGACCGGGAGGGAGGGGCGGCTGTCGAGAAAGGAAGAGGAACCCCGGGAACGGAGCCACTGGGGCCGGAGCCGGTTCACGACGTCGTACGCGGTCGAATAGGAGCCCGAGAGTCCATCGATCATCTCGAAGGTGAGGACCGTGGACGAGGCTCCCCCGCTGCTCGGGGACCGTTCTCCGGTGGCGCACCCGGTGCTCGCGAGAAGGAGGCCGGCAGTGACCAGGAGGGCGAAGGGCGCGCGCCGCAGGCCGAAGCGCGAGTCGGGGATGGGCGCCGCCATCGAAACCTCCGGGGTTGATCGCGGGAGGAAGAACACTCTTCATCCAACACCGGATTCCGCGAGGGGGTTCCGCTGGGCTACGAGCGGTCAGAAACGTATGGTGGCGACCGGAGCGAGGGTTCCCACGCGCGCACGGCCGATCACACCGAGGAGGACGTTCTCCGGGTGAACCGAGATCGTCGCGCCACTCCCCGGACGCTCGCGGGCCGCTCCTCCGCTGGAAGCCGCCGGGCCCGATCCGCCCTCGACGGCCCGAAAGACCAGGCCCGCTCCAAGGAGGGAGCCGGACGTGGCCGCGGCGAGGTAGAGGAGCGGGTGCTCGTCGATCTCTTCCACCGCGAGATAGGTGATGCCGAGCGCCGTGGCGGCGCCCGCCACGTGTCCGGCGTTCACCAGGAGCCCCTCCCCGTTCGAGAATGCCCGGCCGCGAACGAGTCGGTTCGTCCCCACGAGTCCCCCCAGGCCTCCAGCCAGCGCACCGGCCACGAGGGCGCGGTCGTTGTCGGTCGCCGATCGAGCAAGGGTGAGTCCTGCCTGCGCACCCAGAATCCCTCCCGAGCGGAGCACGCTGACGTTGCCCTCCGTGTAGCTCTCCCGCTGCGCCAGCCACCTCCCCGCCACCAGTCCTCCCCCTCCGCCGGCGAGAGTGATCGCGTGTCCGAGCGGGCGGTTGCGAGTCCGGGATTCGATCACCTCGAAACCGTTCACGGTTCGTACCTCATCTCGGGAATCGTAGGGGCCGGCCGCAAAGGCGGCCGCGGCGCCGGCCGCGAACCCGAAGTCGCCGAGGGCGCCCCAGAGTGCCGTCGAGCCCTCGTCGGGGGCAAATCGGCGGGCCGCCGCATAGCCGAGGGCAGCTCCTCCCCAGCTCGCGAGGAGGCCGCCGCCGAGCCGGATCCTCCCTGTCGCGTCCGAGCCCTGATCCGCGAGGATGTCGCCGGTGAGTGCCCCCGCGAGAATCCCCCGGGTGGCACCGTACATGGTCAGGTCGCGGTCCACCTCCGAGACCGGGCGGGTGCGGGAAAAGCGGTAGGGCAGGTAGAAGGACGCGCCCGCCGTCAGGAGATAGGCGGCCACGATTGCCTGCGAGGAATCGAGGTCGAGCACCACCGGGACCGCCCAACCGTGGAAACCGAGTCCGAGGAGCGTCTGTCCCAGGACCAGGCCTCCCCTCCCATCCCAGTCGATTCCGACGGACACGTCCGCCTCGGCGACGTGGACCGCCACCCGGCCACGGAGCTCCTCGAGCGCCCCTTCCGAGAGGAAGCGCCGCTCCCGGTGGAGCTGATCGTCCAGGACGTATTCCACCTCCAGGACCATTTGCCCGTCGTCTCGGACCAGGAGGCGGGCAACCCGGAATCCCTCGATCTCCTCGAAGAGCTCGAGCGCCCCCCGCAGCGCCGGCGTGATCTCCAGCACGTCCCTCTCGGGGGCCACCGGGAGCTGCCGCTCCCTCTCCACCGGCTGCGCGCCAAGGTCGCCTCCGGAGGGCGCCACGACGAGAAGCACCCCGACCAGGAGGGGAACGAGGACGAGGCGGTGCCACAGATCCATCGTAGGCGGCTCCCGGTTCAGGCCCACCCTGTCAGGCCCGTTCCAGGACCATCGCGAAGCCCATCCCTCCGGCCGCGCAGACCGTGATGAGACCGAACTCCCCGTCGACTCGGGGGAGCTCGTTGGCCAGGGTCAGCGTGAGCCGGGCACCGGTGGCTCCGAACGGGTGTCCAAGCGCGATGGAGCCGCCCATCACGTTAATACGATCCGGATCGGGGTGGCCCACCGCGTCCGGGCGGCCGAGCTCCTCCCTCGCGAAGGTGGCGGAGTCCAGCGCCTGGAGATTCGAGAGCACCTGGGCCGCGAAGGCCTCGTGCATCTCCATGAGGTCGATGTCGTCCATCGAGAGCCCGGCCCGGTCAAGGGCGATCGGGGCGGCGTAGGCCGGTCCCTGAAGGAGCTGGCCGGCCGGGTCGAGCGCCGTCACTCCCGAGTCGCGAATCCATGCGAGCGGCTTCACCCCGTGCGCCTTGACGGCCCGCTCGGACATGAGGAGGACGGCCGCCCCTCCGTCGGTGAGAGGGGAGGCGTTGCCAGCGGTAATCGTGCCGTGCTCCCGGTCGAAGACCGGCCGAAGACCGGCCAGCGCCTCGAGGCTCGTGTCGCTCCGGACTCCGTTGTCCCGCTCGACGACGGTCTCGTACTCCGGGGGGAGGTAGAGGGGCGCCACCTCGGCCGCGATCCTTCCGTCCTCGTAGCCGGCGTGCGCCCGACGGTGGGACCGAAGCGCCCACTCGTCCTGGGCTTCCCGGGCGATATCGTTCTCGTGGGCCATCCTCTGCGCCGCCTCGCCCATCGTCTCTCCGGTCGTGGGCTCGGTGATGCCCGGCTGCTGCGGGATCAGATCTCCCGGGCGAACCTGAGAGAAAACGGAGACCCGGTCCTTCAGGGTGCGGGCCCTGGCCGCATCGGTCAGGATCCGGGCCAGCTTCTCCGAGACGGTGATCGGGATCCGGGAGAGGGATTCAGCGCCCCCTGCGATCACGATGTCGGCCTGTCCGAGCTCGATCAGGTTGGAGCCGTCCAGGATGGCCTGGTTGGCAGAGGCGCAGGCCCGCGAAACCGTGTTCGCCGGAACCGACTTCGGCAGGACGCCGAGTCCGACCTCACGAGCGATGCTCGGCGCCTTCGGATCGTGTACCACCGTCCCGAAGATGAGGTGATCGACCTCCTCCCCCTGGACTCCCGATCGCGCGAGAGTCTCGCGGACCGCATGCTTGCCCAGGTCGATCGCGGTGAGGTTCCGGAAGTGGGTGCCGGCCTTGGTGAAGGGGGTGCGGCAGCCGGCCACGACGGCGGTCTTCATATCGGGTCCCCCGTGACACGCGGAATTGAGGAGCTACGGAATCAACGCACGATTCTCTGCTACCCGCGCCAGCGTCAGCCGTGCCCCGGGCCCATGCCCCGGGAACGAGGGGTGTCCAGGCTCGGTCAGCCCCTGGTTCGGGCGTCCGGCGGCTGATACCCTTCCGACCATGAGACATGGCGACATCGATCTCGTCGTTCGACCTGCCGAAAGACAGGATGCCCGCTTCCTGGCAGAGCTCTGGGCCTACTCCTTCCCGGGGGAGGCGAGCGCCGAGGCCCGTCTGGGCACGCTTCTCGAAGGGGGAGGGCCCCACGGAGGGTTGGACACCTGCTGGATCGCGGAGGGCGAAGGGCGCCCGGTGGGCGGGTTCCGCACCTTGCCTCTTCGAATGACCCTCCGGGGAAGGATGAACCCGGTCCAGGGGCTCGCGGCGGTCGCGGTCGCACCGGATGCCCGCCGGAGGGGGGTCGGCCGGGAGATGTGCCGGCGGGCGCTGCGACTCGGCGTCGAGAACCAACAGCGAATGAGCGCGCTCTTCCCTTTCCGCACGAGTTTCTATGCGGATCTGGGGTATGCGCTCGTGGGCGAGCTGGAGCGCCATCAGTTCTCGCCGGAGGCCCTTCCCCTCTTTCCCGAGTATCGGGCGGCGCGGTCCCTGTCCATGCAGGAGGCCCAGGAGCTGCTGCCCGCCTTCTATGACGGTCTGCTCCCACGGCTGCATGGGCCCGTGGAGCGAACCAGGCAGGCCTGGAAGCATCTCCTCTCTGCGGTGGAAGGGGTCTGCGGCGTCCCCGATGGGGATGGAGGCCTCCGGGGATACGCGACCGTCGATGTGGCGCACGCTTCCGTTCCCGAGCGCTCCATGCTTCGCGTCCGAGAGCTTCTTGCGGAGGACGCGGAAGCCTACCGGAGCCTCCTCGGTTGGATCTCGGCCCAGCGCTCCCAGTGGGGGCGAGTCCAGTACGACGCGTCCCGGGGCGAGCGGTTCCACAAGCTCCTCTCGCATCCGCGGCTCCAGGGGCAGGCTCCGGCCCGGGGCCTCTGGTTCCCGTCGTCGGTCCTCCTCCGCGGACCCATGCTCAGGATTCTCGACCTTCCGGGTCTCCTCTCTGATGAGAGGATTGCGGAAAGAGGGGTCCTTGCGGTCAGGGACGACGAGATTGCGGAGAACGCTGGGATCTGGGGGTGGGGGCGGGGCGGGGTGCAAAGAAGTCAGGAGGGGACCCCGGGAGAGGGCCTGCCGATCGGACTGGTGACCGAGCTCTTCGTCGAGGGGCGGCTTCCGGGCCAGGCCGGCGCGAGGACTGAGTGGGACCCGGCCCTCGGGATCGACGACTTTCGGCTCTACGACGTGTTCTGAGATGGTGCATCGCTATAGGATAACTAGAGTGTTGGTTCTGATATATGCGGGGTCTCCCAGATGAGGGCGATTGAGTTCAAGGTGGGCGTCCCGGGATTCCTGGTCGCCCGTTCCCTCGGTCGCGTCTTCGAGGCGGCGCTCTTCGGACGATTGAGCGGGCTGCGGCTGGTGTCGAGAGCCGAGCCTCCCTCTCCCTGGCCGGGATGGGCGAAGCTGGACGTGCTCGGCTCCGGGATCTGCGGGAGCGACCTGGGGAACCTGACCTATTCGGCGAGCCCCGCGATGGAGCCCTTCGGCTCCTTCCCGGCCGTGCCGGGGCATGAGATCCTGGCACGGGTGGCCGAGGTTGGACCGGGAGTCACCCGGGTCCGGCCGGGCGATCGGGTGACGGTCGATCCGGTCATCTCCTGCGCGGTGCGGGGCTTCACCCGGGAGTCGGCCTGTCCCTCGTGCGCGGAAGGCCGGCCGGGAACGTGCGCCGTGGCTGGTGAGGATGGGGAGGGTCTCGAGGGGGGTGAGGCCCTGAGTCGTGGTATGACCATAGGATATCACCGCGACTTGCCAGGAGGTTGGGGCGAGTCCATGCTCGCGCACGAGACCCAGCTCTTTCCTCTCCGCCCAGGGATCTCGAATCGGGCCGGAGTGCTGATCGAACCCCTGGCGATCGGAGTCCACGCGGTCCTGAACGCTCCCCCTCCGCCGGACCAGAACGTGCTGGTCGTGGGCAGCGGGCCGATCGCCCTCGGCACGATCTGGGCGCTCAGGGCCACCGGCTTCGCCGGACCGATCGTCGCCCAGACCAAGAGAGATCACGAGGAACGGCTCGCGCGCCTCTTCGGGGCGGACGAGGTGGTGCGCCCGGGTGTGGAGGCCCGTCAGGCGCTGGTCGCGACAGGAGCCCTCGCCTATCAGCCCATCGTGGGCGAGGAGGTGTTCGCGGGAGGGGGGTTCGCCCAGATCTACGACTGTGTGGGAAGCGAGGGCTCGCTGTCCCAATCCCTCCGCTTCGCGGCTCCGCGGGCACGGGTCGTGATGCTCGGGTGTGCGGGCGAGCTCCGCAAGCTGGACCTGACCTTTCTCTGGGCGCGGGAGATCGAGCTGCGCGGCTTCGTCGTGTACGGCCGGGAGCAGTGGAGGGGCGAGGAGCGGCACACCTTCGACGTGACCCAGGAGCTCCTCCTCGAATCCGACGCCCCGGTCGAGGAGATGGTGACCCACGTCTTTCCACTCGATGAGTATCGGACTGCGCTGTCGGCGGCCGCGAACCGGTCGCGAAGCGAAGCGGTGAAGGTCGTCCTCACCCCGACCGACGAGGGCCTCCCGGCGGGCGAGGAGGTTGGACCTCGGCGTCTGCCCGATTCCCACGCGAGCTGAGCTGAATGCCGGCTCAGACCCCCTGCCGGGTTAGCCTTCCGCCGGCTCAGCCTTCCGCGTCCAGATCGAGGAGGGGTCTTCCCTCCTCAGCCACTGCGGCGGCCCACCCGGGCCGGTCCTCCAGCCGTCTGCGAAGGTGGTCGGCTGGTCCCGGCTCCCCGTGGACGAGGAAGGTCCCTGCAGGCGGGGCTGGAGCTGCCTGTGCCCAGGCGAGGAGGCCCTCGCGGTCGGCATGCCCCGAAAGGAGATCCAGCGGCTCCACACGGCAGTCGAGCGGCACCCGCGTTCCATGAATTCGCAGACTGCGCTCGCCTCGCAGGAGCTCGCGCCCGCGTGTCCCCTCGGCCTGATAGCCCACGAGCACGAGAACGTTTCTCCGGTCCTTACCGAACGTCTTCAGATGATGCAGGATCCGGCCTCCGGTGAGCATTCCCGCTCCGGCCACGATGATCATCGGACCTCGACGCCGGTTCAACGCCTTGGACTCCTCGACCGACAGCACCTGCTGGGGCAGGGACAGGGCCGCCTCAACCTCGGCCGGATCGGGTCGGAGATCTGAGGCGTGCGCGAGATGGACCTCGGTGGCGCGGATCGCCATCGGGCTGTTCAGGAAGACGGGTACTCGCGGAATCCGGCCCTTCCGCATCAATCGCAGGATGAGGAGTAGGAGGGTCTGGGCCCGGCCCACCGCGAAGCTCGGGATCATCACGACTCCGCCGCGGTCCAGGCTCGGTCGGATCGCCCCGTAGAGGCCGTCCTCTGCGGCTTCCCCCGAATGGGATCGATCTCCGTAGGTGGCCTCCATCACGAGCCGGCGTGCCTCGAACCGGGGCTCGGGGGGAGGATGGAGCGGATCGTCGTCCCTGCCCAGGTCTCCGGAGAAAAGGGTCGAATCACCCCCGGCGTCCGTCACGTAGACGCTCGCGGCCCCCAGGAGGTGGCCGGCCCCGGATAGCCGAATGGTGAAGTCGCCCATCCCAAGGTCTTCCCCCGTCGAAAGGACCTCCACGTGATCGAGCACCCTTTCCGCGTCCTCCTCGTCGAATAGGGGGAGGGCGGGGCTGTGTTTGGAGAATCCTTTGCGGTCGGCCCAGCGGGCGTCCTCCATCTGGAGGCGACCGGCGTCGGAGAGGAGGATCGGGAGGAGGTCCGCAGTTGGAGGTGTCGCCACGATCGGACCACGGAAGCCGGCGCGCACCAGCACGGGAAGGTACCCCGAGTGGTCCAGGTGGGCGTGGGTGAGAACGACGGCATCCAGCTCGGACGGATCGATCGGGAAGGGGGCCCAGTTGCGTTCCCGGAGAAGCTTCAGGCCCTGAAAGAGCCCGCAATCCACCAGGAACCGGCCCCGGCGGCCGGACACCAGGAACTTGGATCCGGTGACGGTGCCTGCTCCACCCAGGGGGACGATCTCCACCCCGGCGGCCCTACGCCTCGTCCTCGCGTGTCCGCTTCACCGCTTCCTGGAGCGCGTCGAAGCCGAGAAGGGCGCACTTGATCCGGATCGGGAACTTCGAGACGCCTTCCAGGGCGCGCAGGTCCTTGAGCTCCTTGTCCCGGGCCGCGGCCTCGTCACCGTGCATCATCGACGTGAATCGCCCGGTCAGGCTCAGCGCTTCGTCGACGTGCCTCCCCTTGAGCAGGGTGGTCATCATCGAGGCCGAGGCCTGGGAGATCGAACACCCCTCACCGGTGAAGCCGAGATCCACGATGATCTCGTCCTCGATCCGAAGCTGGAGCTTGATCTCGTCCCCGCAAGCGGGGTTGCGCATGTGGACCTCGACCGTACCGTTCTCGAGCCTTTCCTTGTTTCGCGGATGACGGTAGTGGTCGAGGATGACCTGCTGGTAGAGCGAGTTGAGCTGGGAAGTGGGATCCTGCATCGAGGTCATCCCTCCCCGAAGATCGAGTCGACTGTGCCGAGGCCGCGCACGAGCCGGTCGATCTCCTCGGCGGTGTTGTAGAGGTAGAAGGAGGCCCGCGCCGTGGCCGGGACTCCCAGCCGCTCCATCACCAGTTGCGCGCAGTGGTGGCCGGCCCGGATCGCGACTCCCTCGCTGTCGAGCACCGTGGCTACGTCGTGCGGGTGCACCCCATCGACCGCGAACGAGACGACGCCGGCGCGTTCTTCGGGCGAAGTCGGGCCGAAGAGGCGGAGGTTGGGGAGAGTCCCCAGCCGTTCCAGGGCGTACCCCACGAGCATCTGCTCGTGCGCCAGGATCTCCGCGGGCCCGACCGCGCGCAGATACTCCACAGCGGCGTGCATCGCGATGGCGCCCGCTATGTTCGGAGTTCCGGCCTCGAACTTGTGCGGGAGCGCGGCCCAGGTCGAGAAGTCCCTCTCCACCGTGTGGATCATCTCTCCCCCCCCCTGGTACGGGGGCATTTCCTCGAGCAGGCGCTCTCGGCCCCACAGCACGCCGATCCCGGTCGGACCGCACATCTTGTGTCCGGAGAAGGCATAGAAATCGACGCCGAGCTCTCCCACGTCGACCGGATGGTGCGCGGCTCCCTGGGCGCCGTCCACGAGAAGAAGCGCTTCGGCCTCGTGTAGCCGGTCGGCGAGCTCCCGGACGGGGTTGATCGTCCCGAGTGCGTTGGAGACGTGCGTGATCGCCGCGATTCGGACCCGCCCGCCCGCCAGAATCTCCGGGAGCGGCTCCAGGTCGAGACGCCCCTCGTCGTCGAGCTCGAGGTACCGAAGGCGGGCTCCCTTCCTCTGCGCTACAAGCTGCCAGGGAACCAGGTTCGAGTGGTGCTCCATCTCCGAGAGGAGGATCTCGTCTCCCTCCCGAAGGTTGGCGCCTCCCCAGCTCGCGGCCACCAGATTGATCGCTTCGGTGGTTCCCCGCGTCCAGACGATCTCTACCGGGGAAGCGGCTCCGATCCAATCCGCCACCGCCGTGCGTGCGCCCTCGTAGCCGTCGGTGGCGCGGCGGCTCAGCTCGTGGAGCCCACGGTGGACGTTGGCGTTGTCCCGGCGATAGTAGGCGTTCAGGGCGTCCAGGACCTGGACGGGCTTCTGAGAGGTGGCGGCGTTGTCGAGATAGGCCAGGGGGTGGTCGTTGACCTGCTGGGAAAGGATGGGAAAGTCCTCCCGGATCCGCTCCACATCGAGGACGGGGAGGGCCGGTGTCTGCGCGCTCGGCCCCGGTGCGGTCATCACTCCACCTGGACGAAGATGTCGTCGCCCCTCACCTCGACCGGAAACGTCCGGACGGGCCGGATGGCGGGCAACTGCACGGCGTCACCTGTTCGAATGTCGAACCTGGCCCCGTGGAACACGCACTCCAGCGTGCCGTCCATTACCTCTCCATCGGAGAGGGGGAAGTCCTGATGCGAGCAGCGGTCCTCCAGTGCGAAGAACTCCCCTTCCCACCTGACCACCACGATCTCCTCCCCGTTTCCGGTTGTGGCGTGGAGGCAACCGTTTTCCCGACAGTCTTCGATCCCGGCGATGCGGATCCATTCAGCCATGGAGCTTTTCGTCGATGATCTCGGTGACCTTCTCGACCACTCCGCCAAGGGGGAGCCGCGAGAGGACCTCGCCCAGGAATCCCATCACCACCAGGCGCTCAGCGACGTTCCTCGAGATTCCCCGAGACATCAGGTAGAAGAGGTGGTTCTGATCGAGCTGACCCACCGTGGCGCCGTGCGAGCACCGCACGTCGTCCGCCTCGATCTCGAGGTTGGGGAGGGAGTCGGCCCGCGCCCGCTCGGAGAGGAGGAGGTTGCGATTCGTCTGGTACGCGTCGGTGCCCTGTGCCCCGCGGTGGACCTTGATCACTCCCCGGAAGACCGACTGTGCCTTCCCATCGAGCGCACCCTTGTAGAGCAGGTCGCTCTTCGCGTTCGGGGCGACGTGGTCCTGGCTGGTGTTGAAGTCGAAGTGCTGGTCGCCGTCCCCGAAGTAGAGGCCGAGCATGTCCGAGTTCGCCCCCGGTCCGCGGAGCTGCGCGTTCAGGTCGACCCGTGCCGTCGTCGCCCCCAGCCCCACATTCAGCGTGTCGAGCGTCGAGTCCCGGCCCGCCAGCGTACGCTGCTGGGAGAGGTGGAACGGACCCTTCCCCATGCGCTGCAGGGAGACGAACTGGACCTGCGCCCCGTCTCTGGCGAAGACCTCCACGCCGGTCGAGGCCAGAGTCTGCGCGTCCAGATCCTCGGAGACACATTCGTCCACGAAGGAAACCTGACTCGCTCCCTCGGCTACGATCAGGGTGCGTGAGAAGAGTGCGCGGCCCGCTTGCGAGGTCCAGCGGGTCACGCGAACCGGATTCTCTAGCCTCACCCCCTTGGGCACGTAGAGGAGGACGCCGTCGGTCCAGAGGGCGGCACTGAGGGCCTGGAACTTCCCGAGGTTGGCCGGAAGAGCCTCGGTGGCGAGCAGCTCCTCAAGGATCTGCGGGTGGGACTCGACCGCCTTGCGAAGCGAGGTCAGGATGACTCCCTTCGAGGCCGCCTCCTCCGCCAGCTCGACCCACGCCACGGAGCCATCGATCTCGACGAGGCGTCCCGACGCCTCCCGGTCCCGGGCCATCGCGTCCTTGAGACGGGCCGGGGCGCTCTCGGGAGAGAAGCTCCTCTCCTCCCAGGGGAGGGGGACCAGTTCCTCCAGCTTGAGTTTTCGCGACAGATTCGTGTATCGCCACTCCTCGAGGCGGGTCGTCGGCATGGGGGTGCGCTCGTAGAGCGACCATGCCTCGAGCCGTCGGTCCCGGAGCCACTGCGGCTCATCGGCCGCCAGCGACTCGACGACCTCCCGGTTGATGTGGTCGGTCACGCCTTCCATGAGACCGGTGCCGGTCACGTTCGCTGGAGAAGCAGCCATCTATTCGTATTGCCTCGATGTCATTCGGTTCGCGTTGGTGAATCCCCACATTCCTTAGCCGTCCCGGCCTCCCGGGATCAACCGACGGATCCCTCCATCTCGAGCTCGATGAGGCGGTTCAACTCCACCGCGTACTCGAGCGGGAGGAGCTTCGCGATCGGCTCGATGAAGCCACGCACGATGAGGGCCATGGCCTCCTCTTCGTTCATTCCCCGGCTCATGAGGTAGAAGAGCTGTTCGTCTCCCACCTTCGAGACCGTGGCCTCGTGGCCGATGTTCGACTTCTTCTCCTCGATCTCGATGTAGGGGTAGGTGTCGGTCCGGGAGGTCTCGTTGATCAGGAGGGCGTCGCACTCCACGTTCGACTTCGAGTTCACCGACCCCTCGTGCACCTGGCAGAGTCCGCGGTAGGTGGACCGACCCGTGCCCTTCGAGATCGACTTCGAGACGATCTGGGAGGTGGTGTTCGGGGCGGCGTGGATCACCTTCCCTCCGGTGTCCTGGTGCTGACCATCTCCGGAGTACGCGATCGAGAGGACGGAGCCGTGCGCTCCTTCCCCAACCAGGTAGCAGGAGGGGTACTTCATGGTGAGCTTGGAGCCCAGGTTCCCGTCCAGCCACTCCATGGTTGCATTCTCGTGCACCATCGCCCGCTGGGTCACGAGGTTGTACATGTTGTTCGACCAGTTCTGGATCGTGGTGTAGCGGAAGTGCGCACCGGGTTTCACCACGATCTCGATGACTCCGGAGTGGAACGACTCCGTCGAGTACATGGGGGCCGTACAGCCCTCGATGTAGTGCGCCTTCGAACCCTCGTCGGCGATGATGAGCGTCCGCTCGAACTGCCCCATCTGCTCCTGATTCACCCGGAAATACGCCTGCAGCGGGGTGTCCAGCTCCACGCCGGGCGGGATGTAGACGAAGGATCCGCCCGACCAGACGGCCGAGTTCATCGCGCTGAACTTGTTGTCGGCCGAGGGGATCACGGTCCCGAAGTGCTCGCGGAAGAGCTCGGGGTGGTTCTTCAGCCCGTCCTCGATCGAGTCGAAGATCACGCCCTTCTTCTCCCACTCCTCCTTCAGGGAGTGGTAGACCATCTCGGACTCGTACTGGGCTCCGACCCCTGCGAGGACCTTCTGCTCGGCCTCGGGAATGCCGAGGCGTTCGAAGGTCTCCTTGATGTTCGGGGGAACATCGTCCCAGGACCGCTCCATCTTGTCCTGGGGCCGGACGTAGAAATAGATCTCGTCCAGGACCGACTCGAGCTTGGAGAGGTCACCGCCCCAGGTGGGCATCGGCTTCTTGTTGTAGATCTCCAGCGCCTTGAGCCGGAAGTTCAGCATCCACTCCGGCTCGTCCTTCTGGGCCGAGATCTCCCGGACCACCTTCTCATTGAGCCCGCGGCCCGAGCGGAAGACCGGCTCGTCCTCGGTAATGAAGTGGTACTTGTACTGGTCCAGGTCGAGGCCTTCGACGACTTCATTCTGTGGCATCGGTGATTCTCCCTCGGACGGGCGTCATTCCCGCCGACATTGGGGCACAACTGCTGTGAATGCTGCGGGTCCGTCGTCGTCGGCTGCACCGCCGACGGGTGCGGTCAGCTCGGTCAGCTTGCAGCCGGCTGCTCCTCCTTGTACTGCTCGTAGCCTTCGGCCTCGAGTTCGAGCGCGACCTCGGGGCCTCCCGAACGGGCGATCCGACCTCCGATCATGACATGGACGTGATCGGGCTCGATGTATCGGAGCACCCTCTGGTAGTGGGTGATGATGAGGACCGTCATGTCCGGGTCCTCTTCTTTAAGCTTCTTCACCCCGTTCGCGACCACCTGGAGCGCGTCGATGTCGAGGCCCGAGTCGGTCTCGTCCATCAGCGCCAGCTTCGGCTTGAGGACGGCCATCTGAAGGATCTCGTTGCGCTTCTTCTCGCCCCCGGAGAACCCGTCGTTCACCGACCGTTCCGCGAACGAGGGATCCATTCCGAGGAGCTCCATCTTGCCGAGCAACTCATCCTGGAAGTCGAAGAGGTCGATTTCCTCGCCTTCCTCCAGGCGGGCCTGCAGGGCCGTGCGCATGAAGTTGGCGATCGAGACTCCGGGGACTTCCACCGGGTACTGGAAAGCGAGGAAGACTCCCTTCTGGGCCCGTTCCTCGACCTCCAGCTCAAGGAGGTCTTCCCCTTCGAACAGCACTTCTCCGGACGTGACCTCGTAGCCCGGGTGGCCCGCGAGGACCTTGGCCAGCGTGCTCTTTCCGGAGCCGTTCGGGCCCATGACCGCGTGCAGCTCGCCGCGGCCCAATTCGAGGTCCAGGCCGTGAAGAATGTCAATCTCCTCGTCGGCCACCTTGGCGTGGAGGTCTTTGATCGAAAGAATGGGGGAGTCGCTCATGCGGTTCGCGAACCTGGTCGAGGTGGGGTAAGGGCACTTATCAAGAATGATTCTTGATATCAGCCCAAAACCTACGTTCTGGATGGGGTGGCGTCAAGAGTGCGGGATGCGGGATTCCACAGCTTTCTCGGCGGTGCGTCCGGTCCCGGGGTCCCCCAGAACCCCCGGTGCCCAATGGGGTTCCATGTGGGGTGGAGCTGGCCGGGGTGGAGCTACCCGGATTGCACTGAATCATGGGGGTGGGATGTTGCGGATCTGGAGGCGGGACCGCCCGAGGAAACCGACCGGGGTCGTGCTGGGCGGAGTTCCGATGGGAGAGAGCCCCTGGCTCGTGCTGGGCGGAGGGGGGCTCAAGGGGTTGGCTCACCTCGGAGTGTGGCGCGGGTTGGAAGAGGCCGGGTTCGAGCCCGCGGGGATTCTCGGGACGAGCATCGGCGCCCTGGTCGGCGCGTCCGTGGCATGGGGTCGGCCGGTCGAAGAGATGGAAAAGGAGGCGCGCGAGTTGCGCCGCACCGACATCGCTCGGGTCCAGCGTCGCAGCGTATGGCTGAACGGGATCCGCTCCCCGTCCCTCTTCCGGGGAGAGAGGCTCCGGAGCTACATGCGTAAGCACCTTCCGGAGGAGGGCTGGGACGCCCTTCGCATTCGATTCCAGGCGAATGCGGTGGAGCTCGGGACGGGCCAGACCGAATGGTTCGGGGCCGGCGCTCGCACGGATGTCCCGCTCGCCGACGCGATCTATGCCTCCGCCGCCCTTCCCCTCTTCTATCCCCCGATCCCTCTCCCGGGGGGGCTTTACGTGGATGGGGGGACCGAAGCTGCCCTCCCCGTCCGGCGGGCCGCGGAGCTCGGTGCGACCGGAATCGTGGCCGTGGACGTGGGCGCAGGCGAGACGGGGGACGGGGAGGAGGTGGTGAGTCAGGGCATGCTCGCGATCCACCAGCGCGTCTTCGCGATCATGTCCGGTCGGATGCGGAGGGAAACCCTCCTCCACTGGGAGGGACCGCCTCTCCTCTACATCCGGCCCCGACTCGACGAATACGGGACCTTCGATTTCGACCACGCGGAGTACTTCCTGGCCGAGGGCCTGCGCGCGATCCGGGAGGTGCTCGACGAGGCTTCGCCCGCCTCCGGAGAAGTCGTCACTCGATCCTGACGAACTCGCGGGCGATCTCCCTGACGAGCTCGTCCATCGCGGGGCGCACCCGCGTCGCAGGGAGGTTCGTCGTGTTCGTGAGGATGCTGAAGAGGATCTCTCGCCCGTCGTCGGCGATGAGGTACCCGGAGAGGGCGTTGGCGTGGCTGATCGTCCCGGTCTTTGCGAAGACGCGTCCCTCCATCCCCTCGAGTCGTCCGCTCAGCGTGGTGTCCTCCTTGCTGGGCTCGGCCATCGCGGCCCGGAAGGCCGGTCCCCAGGGTTGGCGGGCGGCGTGGTCCAGGATCCCCACGATCGCCCGGGGAGTGAGGAGATTGTAGCCGGAGAGCCCCGATCCGTCCCGGAAGTGGAGGTCCCACGGCGAGACGCCGGCGGCTTCCACCAGGTACCGGCGGATCAACTCGAACCCCTCCTCCCAACTCCCCTCCTCCCCGAGCTCGGCTCCAATGGTGCGCACGAGCTGCTCGGTGATCCAGTTCTGGCTCGGTTCGAGTATCTCCCGGACGACCTCGGAGAGGGGCGGGGACTGCAGGGCCGCGATCCGGCGCGCGGCCGGACATGTCGGGAGCTCCCCCGACATGCACGCCCTGCCGAAGACCGCGCGCTCACGCTCCCAGTGGATCACAGGCTCTCCTCGGAAGCTCATGCCCCTCTCCTCTAGGGTGCGAGAGAGGACATCCAGGGCCAAGCGGACCGGGTCTCGCTGGGCGAGGGTAAGCGTGCGCGTTTCGCCGGGACGGATCTCGCCCTCGATCAACCACCGTCGCGACTCGGGGAAGAACCCGCTCCGCAAATCGGATTCTCCGTCCGGAGCGACCGTGGTGACCCAGGCCTCCACGAACTCGCCCCGACCCCTCGGGGACCAGTCGACCCGGGCCGGGTCTCCGACCTGGCTCCCCCCGGTCACCCGGACCTCCAGCTCTCCGGTCCGGATCGAGAAGGCGCCTCCGGTCGCTGCGGACCGACCGGGGAGGTTGCCGACCAACCAGGCCGAGGGCACGGTGGTCGAGTCCCAGGCGGCCACGTCCAGGATCAGGGATCCCTGGACCTCGCGCACCCCGGCGGCCCGAAGGGAGTCGGCAAGCGCCTCCACCGCTCGTTCAGGGGGATCGTGCCAGGGTGCCCCCAGCGAGGGGTCGCCCGATCCGGCCAGATGGAGGTCGCCGAAGAGGAGCCCGTTCGCCGGTTCGTCCGCCGCGTAGAATGCGGTCTCCCAGCGGTAGTCCGGGCCCAGCAGCCCGAGCGCAGCCGCCGACACCGCGATCTTCATGTTCGAAGCGGGAGCGAAGCGCCGGTGCGCATTGTGCTCGTAGAGCGCCTCCCCGGTCGCCGCGTCCATGACGAGGATTCCCCAGTGGATGCCGTCGAAGGGAGGTGGCGATGTCACGTCGCGCATCCGATCGTCGAAGGTCGGTGCCGGAGGCGCGGCGGGCGTGGTGGCGCACCCGACGCCCAGAAGGGCGAAGAGCGCCACGGAAAGGAGTCTGCGAAGGGGCGGTCGGCGATTCACAATGGCCCTCCACCCCTGCGGAGCCTCACGAGCTCCCGGATGCCTTCCGCCACGGCGTCTACCTCCTCCTCGAGGTTGTAGTAGTGCGGCGAGATTCGGAGCGCCGCCTCGATTCCCCTCTCGTCGAAGTCGGGGAGCGCCGACCCGCGCTCCACGACCGACGTGTTGATCCCGCGCTCCCGCAGACCCGTCATCAGGTCGCGGGCGGGTATGCTTTCCGCCTCCACGGTGACGATCCCGGAAAGGGTGTTTCCCCGGTCGAGCACCCGCATACCCGGAACCTCGCCGACCGCCGTGCGGGTGCGCTGAGCCAGAAGAACGACGCGCTCCCGGATCGCCTCCAGTCCCAGATCGACAGCGTAGTCGACCGCGGCGCCGAGGCCCAGGATGAGCGCCCAGGCGAACTCCCAATTCTCGAAGCGGGACGCGTCGGGCGCGGGCTGGGAGAGCTCTTCCTCGATCCAGTCGGTCCCTCGGAGGTCGGGGAACAGGGGGGAAAGCCCCTGCTCGAGCGCCGACTCCGAAACATAGAGGAAGCCCGCTCCCCTGGGGCCCCGCAGGAACTTCCTGGACGTCGCAGCGAGGAAGGTACACGGGATCTCGTCGACCCGCACGGGCATCTGCCCCACCGACTGGCATGCGTCCAGGAGGAAGGGGACCTCCCTTCGGAGGCACTCCTGCGCCAGGGGAGCCACGTCCTGGACGAGACCGGATCCGGTCGGCACGTGGGTCACGGCCACGAGACGAGGTCTGCGTCGGTGGATCGCATCGATCATCCGGCGGACGTCCACTCCGCCCTCCTTCCCGTCTGGGACGGTGTCGATCCGCACCCCGAAACGGTCGCGGAGCGACAGGTACATGAGGCGGTTCGAGACGTAGTCGTGCCGAGTGGTGAGGATCAGGTCGTCCTCGCGGAAAGGGATCGCCGAAAGGGCCTGGGAAAATGCGGCAGTGGCGTTCTCGACCAGGGCCACGGTGCCTTCCTGCGCGCCCAGGAGGGACTCGACGCTCCGGTACGTGCCCTCGATCGCCTCGGCGCGATGGTCCGCGGCCTCGTAGCCCCCGATCCGGGCCTCGAGCTGGACGTGGTCCACGACCGCTTCCACGACGGGCCGGGGCATGAGGGCGGCGCCGGCGTTGTTCAGGTGGATGCAGTGCTCGGTGCCAGCTGTGTCCAGACGCAGTCTGTCGACGTCCATGCGAGGTCCAACGGGCCGCCGGGTGGAAGGGTCCGGGGTCCGGGTTCGAGGCTCGGCGCTCGCGGGGCAGGACGTCTCCGCCCTTCCCCCGAGGGGATCCGACACCGAAGATAGGATCGCACGCGCCCCGAGCGAAACCGAGAGAACCGACTCCGATGACCGCCGACACCGTCCGAGAGGAGATTGAGGCGCTACGACGGGAAATCCGTCGCCACGACGTCCTCTACTACGTGGAAGCTCGCCCCGAGATCTCCGATGGGGCTTACGATCGCCTCTTCGAGCGGCTCCGCGCGCTCGAGGAGGCCCATCCCCAGCTCGTCACCCCGGACTCTCCGACGCAGCGGGTGGGCGCCGAGCCCCGCGACGATCTCCCGACCGTCCGGCACACCGCGCCCATGCTCTCGCTGGATTCCACACAGGATCCCGAGGAAGTCCGTCGTTTCGATGAGCGGGTGCGCAGGGCCGTCGAAGGCGAGGAGGTCGAGTACCTCCTCGAACCGAAGCTGGACGGTGTCTCGATCGAGCTCGTCTACGTGGAAGGACGGCTGGACCGGGCGGTGACTCGGGGGAACGGGTGGGAAGGCGAGGGCGTCACCGAGAACGTCCGGACGATCCCCTCGGTTCCTCTCCGCCTCTTTGACGAGGGGCCGCCGATCCCGGAGCTCCTCGCTGTCCGGGGGGAGGTGCTCATGTCCCTCTCGGCATTCGAGACCCTCAATCAATCCCTCATGGAGGAGGGGGAGGAACCCTACGCGAATCCCCGGAACGCTACGTCGGGCGCGGTTCGGCAGCTCGACTCCTCGGTCACCGCACGCCGACCCCTCGAGTGTCTGGCCTACGACATCCTCGAGGTCCGCGGGGCCTCCTTTCGGAAGGATCGGGAATGCGTCGATGCGCTCAGGGGATGGGGCTTTCGCATTCCTGAGCGGGTCCAGGCCGTCCGTTCCGTGGAGGAGATCCTCGAGTACCACGCGAGCTTCCACCGGAAGCGGGACGAGCTCGACTACGAGATCGACGGGATCGTGGTGAAGGTGGACGACCTGGACCAGCGCACCGATCTGGGCAGCACCTCCCGCCATCCCCGGTGGGCGCTCGCCTTCAAGTTCGAGCCGAGACAGGAGGTCACCCGGATCGACCGGATTGCGGTGCAGGTGGGCCGGACCGGCGTCCTCACCCCGGTCGCGCTCCTCCGGCCGGTGGAGGTCGGGGGGGTGACGGTCTCCCGGGCCACCCTGCACAACCGAGAGGAGCTCGAGCGACGCGACGTGAGAGAGGGCGACCTGGTGAGGATCCAGCGGGCCGGCGACGTCATCCCCCAGGTGGTGGAGGTGGTCCCGGAGCCGGATCGCGAACGTCCGGACCCCTTCCGGATGCCGGAGCGCTGTCCCAACTGCGACGCCCCGGTCGAGACCAGCGGTCCGTTCACCCTGTGCCCGAACCGCTTCGGGTGCACCGCCCAACTCAAGGGACGAATCGTCCATTTCGCTTCGCGCAACGGACTCGACATCGAGGGTCTGGGCTCGGAGACCGCCGCCCTCCTCGTGGAGCGGGAGCTGGTGACCGAGCCGGCCGATCTCTTCGAGCTCCGAGTCGAGGAGCTGCTTCCCCTTCCCGGCCTCGCCCGAAAGTCGGCGGAGAATCTCGTCTCCGCGATCGAGGCGCGGCGTTCCACGGAGCTGCGCCGGTTCCTTTTCGGCCTGGGGATTCCAGACGTGGGGGTGGCTGTGGCTCGCGATCTCGCGCTGCACTTTCGAAGCCTCGACGTGCTCCGTGCGGCGGACGAAGGGGAGCTCGAGGCGGTTCGGGGGATCGGCCCCAAGATGGCCGAGCGGATCGTGGACTTCTTCGCGGAGCCTCGGACGGCAGGGGCGATCGACCGGCTCGTCGGAAAGATGTCCGAGCTTTTCGTTGCGGACGAGGGGGAGGAGCGAGGACCCCTCGAGGGCCGGACGTTCGTCTTCACCGGCACCCTCGAGTCCATGACGCGCTCCCGGGCCAAGCGGCTGGTGGAGTCGGCCGGGGCCAGGGTCACGTCGGCGGTGAGCGGCGAGACCGACGTCGTCGTGGCCGGACCGGGAGCGGGCGCGAAGCTCGGGAAAGCGGAGGAGTTGGGCGTGCAGGTCCTCGACGAGGAGGGATTCCTCGAGTTGCTGGCCGAGGTGGCCGTGGACCCCTAACGCGCGCCGCCGGGAGCACACGGACCTTGCACTTCCGATAGGTGTTGAGGTACCTCGGAGGGTGAGCCGCTCGATTCCGGTGTCGGTCGCGTCGTCCTCCGGTTCCCGTCATCATGAGGCTCGCGTTTCCTCGACCTTCCAGACCGGCGGATCTCGGCCATGTGTGATTCCCATCTCCTCGGGCGTCGAATCGACCGCGCGATGTGCGTCCGCCTCCTGCCCGCGCTCGTCTTCCTTCTGGCCGCCTTCGCCGTCTCCGGGGAGGCGCAGTCTCCGCCCGCCGGGGCGAATGATCTTCTCGACATGGACGTCGCCACCGTCGGGGTGGACCTGAGGAGCGGAGCTCCGCTGGCCCTACTGCACGCCGACTGGGAGCGGGTGGTCCCGATCTGGATCGGTGAAGCCGAGGCCCAGGCCATTGCCCGCGCCCGTCAGGGGGTCGAGCTGCCGCGTCCGATGACCCACGACCTTCTCACCTCCGTCCTGGGCGCCCTCGAAGGGACTCTCGAGGAGGTCTGGGTGCACGACCTCCGCGAGAGCACCTACTACGGGGCCTTGCAGATCCGGGTGGGTGGAGAGCTGAAAGAGGTCGATTCCCGGCCCTCCGACGCCCTGGCCCTCGCGGTGCGCACCGGAGCGCGGATTCGCGTCGCGGAGGCCTTGATCGAGGACTCGCCCGACGTCGACTTCGTATCCGCACAGGGGGAGCGCGGCGTGGTCCGGATCCGGGGCACCACGGTCTCGAGCGCCCGGGAAGAAGACCGCGGTCGCTTCTCCATCCCCACCGATCGGGAGGGAGTCCTCGTGCTCCACGCGGAAGAGGCCCTGGGCTCGCGGGGCGTGCGGCGCGGCGACCTCGTGCTGGAAGTCGCGGGTGAGGGCGTGGAGGATCCGATGCAGTTCCTCGAGGCCGTCTCCGGGCAGTCCTCCTCCAACCCGATCACGATGCGCATCATCCGGGATGGCGAAGAGCGCGAGGTGGAAGTGCCGCCGCGCAGACCGGCGGGGCGGATCGGTTGAGCTCCAGGAACGGTCCGGCCCCCGCCCACGCGGATCCCCCACTCATGCGTCCATGGAAAACATCGAGATCGCGGAGCATCTGACCGAGCTCGCGGACCTTCTTGAGATCAGCGGAGCCAATCCCTTCCGGGTCCGAGCCTACCGGAACGCGGTGCGCACTCTGCGTGGCCTGACGCAGCCGGTGACCCAGATGCTGAAGGAGGGCGAGGATCTCACCGAGCTACAGGGCATCGGAGACGATCTCTCCGACCACATTCGGGAGCTGGTCGATACAGGAGGGTTGGAGCTGCTCGAGGAGGTGGCTCGCGAGGTGCCGAGGGAGCTCGCAGTCCTCACCAAGCTCGACGGGGTGGGGCCGAAGAAGGTGAAGAAGCTCTGGGAGGAGCTCGGAGTGACCACGTTGGACGAGCTGGAGGAGGCGGCCCAGTCCGGAAAGGTCGAGGCGCTGGAGGGGTTCGGAAAGAAGAGCGTGGAGAAGATGCTCCGCTCGGTGGCGGACTTCCGTAAGCGGCAGGGTCGCTTCCTCCGGGCGAGCGCCGTCCAGTACCTCCGGCCCCTCCTGGCGCACCTGGAGGACACCCCCGGACTGAAGCGAGTGGAGGTCGCGGGAAGCTATCGCAGGGGGCAGGAGACGGTCGGGGACATCGACCTTCTGGCCGTCGTGGAGGGCGAGTCGGCGCCGGCCATGGAGCACTTCACGAGCTTCTCCCGCGTTGACCGGGTGGAGATGTCGGGCGCCACGCGGGGCAGCGTCGTGCTCGCTTCCGGGCTTCCCGTGGACCTCCGGATCGTTCCCGAGGAGAGCTGCGGAGCGGCTCTCCACTACTTCACAGGCTCCAAGGAGCACAACGTCCAGATTCGACAAGCTGCTCGTGCCCGCGACCTTCGCATATCCGAGTACGGGGTGTTCCGGGTCGACCCGGAGGACGAAGGGGGCGAGGAAGGGGAGGAGGGGGAGCGGATCGGGGGCGCCACCGAGACGGAGATCTTCGAGTCCGTCGGACTCCCCTGGATTCCCCCTGTTCTCCGCGAGGGACGGGGGGAGATCGAAGCGGCTCGCGACGGAACCCTCCCGCAGCTCGTCGAGTCGGCCGATATCCGCGGGGACCTCCACATGCACTCGGTGTGGAGCGACGGCCGCGAATCGATCCGCCGGATGGCCGAGGCGTGCCGGGATCGAGGGTACGAGTACCTGGCCATCACCGACCACTCCCAGGCGGTCACCGTGGCGAACGGCCTCACCCCGGAACGTGTCCGGAAGCAGGCCGAAGAGGTGCGAGCCCTGCGGAACGAGCTGGAGGGAATCCATCTCTTCCACGGCTGTGAGGTCGACATCCTGCAGGACGGAACGCTCGACCTTCCCGACGACGTGCTCGAGGAGCTCGACCTGGTTCTGGTCGCGGTGCACTCCCACTTCCACCTAGAGCGGGCCGCCCAGACCGAGCGGGTGATCCGGGCCTTGAGCCACCCGATGGTCGACATTCTGGTTCACCCGACCGGACGACTCCTCACCCGCCGCGATCCATATGACCTGGAGGTGGAGGCGGTTCTCGAAGCGGCCCGGGAGCACCAGGTCGCCGTCGAGCTGAACGCGAACCCACTCCGTCTGGATCTCCACGATCGACATCTCTTTCGGGCCCGCGAGCTGGGGGTGCCCGTGAGCGTGGCGACGGACGCCCACCGGCTCGGGGAGCTCGAGTACATGGAGGGCGGGCTGATCCAGGCGGGCCGGGGGTGGCTCGAGCGAGGCGACGTTCTGAACACGAGATCGCTCGACGAGATGCGGGAGTGGTTGGGCCGGAGAGAGGTGTGAAGGAGGCGAACCGGATCCCGTGGTGACGGCCCTCCTTCTCGTGTCCGGGGGATCGCTCCTCCTCTGGATTTCCGCGGAAGGCCTCGTGCGGGGCGCCTCCGCGCTGGGGGCACAAGCCGGCATCTCCCCGGTGGTGATCGGGCTCACCGTGGTGTCGATCGGCACCTCGGCGCCCGAGCTGGTCGTGTGCGTTCTCGCGGCCGTAAGGGGAAGCCCGGACCTCGCCATCGGCAACGTCGTGGGCAGCAACCTCGCCAACGTCGGCCTGGTCCTGGGGCTGGCCGCGGCGGTGAGGCCGCTCAAGATGGCCGGGCAGGTCGTGCGCCGGGAGATCCCCTGGATGCTGGCGGTGACCGTGCTCCTCCTCCCGGTCATCTGGAACCTTCACCTCGGGCGGGTCGAGGGCGCGGTGCTTGGGAGCCTGCTCTTCCTCTACCTCTTCTTCCTCGGAGCCGCGATCCGGGGGGAGCGGTCCTCCCGGCGGAACGGGGCTGCTTCCACTGCGGTCGCCGGAGCTGCCGGATCCGGCGCGGATGTCCGTAGGTCGAGCGGAAGGCCACCCGCCGGGAGGCCGTGGGGGCGTCCGGAAGGGTTGCGCCTCTACGCGGTTCCGGGCTTCCTGGTCATGGTGGGCTCACTGGGTCTGGTGGCGGGCGGGCAAGGGATCGTGGCCGGATCGACGACGCTGGCGGACCTCTTCGGAATTCCCGAGATGGTGATCGGGCTCTCGGTGGTGGCGGTGGGGACCTCGCTCCCCGAGCTTGCCACCACGGTCGTGGCGGCGGTGCGGGGTGAGGCCGACCTGGCGGTGGGCAACATCGTCGGGTCCAACATCTTCAACCTCACCTTCGTTCTGGGGGGGACCGCGCTGATCCACCCGCTCCCGATTCCCGCTTCCACGCTCCGGGTCGAATATCCGGCCCTTCTGCTTCTCAGCGTCGCCCTGCTGCCCCTGGCGCGGAGCGGTCGCGACCTCGGAAGGCTCGAAGGTCTCTTTCTCCTGGCGCTCTACGCGGGGGCGTGGGGCTGGATCCTCCGGGGAGGAGGTTGAGGTGAGCGGAGCTGAGCAGCGGGGGCGACGGAACACGGAGCTCGGGGAGGAGCCCCTGGGCGACCGACTTCCCACCCTCGTGGCCGAGCCCCCCGGGCCCCGATCCCTGGAGATGGGCGAACGGCTCGGGGAGGTCGAGTCGCGGAATGTGACCTTCCTGGGACCCGAGTTCCCGGTCTTCTGGTCGGAGGCCCGGGGGGCGAATGTGCGGGACGTGGACGGAAACGTCTACGTGGATCTGACCGGCGCCTTCGGCGTCGCGGCGGCGGGACACGCCCATCCCCGAATCGTCGCAGCGCTCGAGGCGCAGTCCGCCCGCCTCGTCCACGGGATGGGGGACGTGCATCCCCCGGAGGGAAAGCTGGCCTTCCTCGAGCACCTGGGAGCGCTCGTTCCCTGGTCCGAGCCCCGCACCGTGCTGGCGAGCTCCGGCTCGGAGGCGGTGGAGGTCGCGCTCAAGACCGCGCTCCTCGCCACGGGACGCTCGGGGGTGGTGGCCTTCACTGGCGGATATCACGGGTTGACCCTGGGTGCCCTCTCCACCACGGCGCGTGAAGACTTCCGCGCTCCCTTCCTTCCGCGCCTCCCGCGGGACGTCTCCTTCGCTCCCTTTCCCGATTCCCTCCGATTCGGGGAGTCGGCGGGCCGGGCGGCCCTGGACGCGCTGGACCGGATCCTCGCGGAGCTGGAAGAGCGGGGGACGCCTCCCGGCGCGATCCTCGTCGAGCCGATTCAGGGCCGGGCCGGCGTTCGGGTCCCACCCCGGGGCTTTCTCGGTGAAGTCGCTCGCCGTGCTCGGGATGCGGAGGCGCTCCTGGTGTTCGATGAGATCTTCACCGGGTTCGGGCGTACCGGATCGATCTTCGCCTTCGAGGAGGAGGGAGTGGTGCCGGACCTCCTCTGCCTCGGAAAGGCGATGGGAGGGGGACTGCCCCTGAGCGCGTGCGTCGGGCCTCGCGAGGTGATGGACGCGTGGCCTCCTTCCGCCGGCGAGGCCCTTCACACCTCGACGTTTCTGGGGCACCCTCTCGCATGTGCCTCCGCGTCGGCCTTTCTCGATGTCATGGAGGAGGAGGCGCTTCCCGAGCGGGCCCGCCTGGAAGGCGACCGGTTCCGTTCCCGGCTCCGGGATGAGCTGGAGGCCTGCCCCTGGGTGGGGGAGGTGCGGGGACGAGGACTCTTCCTCGGTGTGGAGCTCATCCACACCGGCGCGGATGCGGAAGGGGAAGGCCGAGACGAGGCGTCGTCCCCCCGTCCGCGTCCCTGGGCCGGAGCCGGAGCGCACCTCGCGACTCGCCTCCTGCGCAGGGGGCTCCTGGTCCTTCCCGCGGGCGACCGGGGAGAAGTGGTGGAGCTGACCCCGCCCCTTACGATCGACAGGCGGCAGTTGGACTGGGCAGGATCCGTCCTCGTCGAGGAGATCCACCAGCTCAGGCGGTGATCTCCTCCCCGCCGTCCACGTTGATCACGTTTCCCGTGATCCAGTAGGTGTCCGGGGAACAGAGGGCCACCGTGGCCGCCGCCACGTCCTCGGGCGTGGTGAGGCGTCCGGAGGGATTGCGACGCTCCGCCCCCTCCATGAGTGCCTCGTTCCCGGGAATCTTGCGCAGCGCCGGGGTGTCGGTGACCCCTCCCCGGAGAGCGTTCACCGTGATTCCGCGAGGGGCGAGCTCGTAGGCGAGTTGACGACAGTGCGCCTCGAGGACGGCCTTCGCCGCGGACACCGGGCCGTACGATGGGATGACCCGGCCCGAGCCCGACGAGGTCATGGCGAAGATCCGCCCATGCTTCCCCATCAGATCCCGTTCTATGACGGCCTGAGTCCAGTCGACGAGGGAGTGGCCCATGACCCGCACCGTCATGTCCATCTGCGCCGGGCTCACCGCTCCCTCTCCCACGTAGTTTCGCAGGGTGCCGAAGGCGAGGGAGTGCATGAGCACGCCAACGTCTTCTCCTTCCTCGAGGATCTCCGCCATCTCATCGAGCGCCCCGTTCATCTTTTCCGGGTCGGCCGCGTTGATGTTGAAGAAATGGGCCCTTCGGCCCTCGCCCTCGAGCTCCTCCCGGAGGGCGGCCACTTCCTTCAGCCCCGCGCGCCGGTCGAGGTGGACTCCGAATATCTCGTAGCCCGCGCCGGCCAGGGCCCGGGTGCACGCCTTACCGAACCCGCTGGAGGCGCCGAGGACCAGGGCCCAGCGCTGGGCTCCCGTCTCGTGATTCATCGTCAGCCGCTCCTCGGTTGCAGATCTCTGGTCGGAGTCGATCGACCCCGAGGACCCGAAGTGCGGGGGACCGGGGTAGGAACGCAGGAGTCGGTCGTTGTTCGGCCCCATTCCCTGCCGACGACTCGCCCGGTCCCCCGACCGCCGCCGGGATCCTTTGAAGGGGATGGAAGATAGAGAGGCCGGCGGGGGTTCGAAACCCGAGGGCGTGGGCAGAAGGGAGCCAAGAGGAGGTCGTTCGCTGAAGCCGATGACTGGACGAAGACGGTCGCTGCTCTGGTTGATTGGGGGCGTGTGCTGGGTGAGCCTCTGGCCTGTCCCTTCCGCCGGGCAGGATTTGATTCCCGAGGCCGACATGGACCTCGTTCCGGTCCTCCTCGTTCCGGGATGGGGGGATCACGCGCCCGCCAACCTGAGCCCCATGAGGGATCGGCTCGTGGGCGCCGGCTGGCCCGAGAGTCGGGTTTCGGCACTTGCCTTCGAGGATCCCGTGGGGAGCAACGAGGCCCACGCGCTCGAGATCGCCAGGGCGGTCCAGATCCTCCAGTCCCTCACCGGGGAGGACCGTGTGGACGTGGTCGCCCATTCCATGGGGGGGCTCGCCGTGCGCCAGTACATCCAGTTCGAAGGAGGGCACGAGAACGTGCGGCGTGCCGTCTTCCTCGGAACTCCCCATCGGGGTACGGTGGCGGCGATCCTGGCCTGGGGGGAGGGGGGACGCCAGATGGCCCCGGGAAGCGAGTTCCTGAACCGACTCAACGACGGCGACGGCTTTCCCGAGCAGGTGGAGGCACTCGCTCTACGCACGCCGGTCGATCTCCGGGTCATTCCGGGGTCCTCGGCCATGCTCCCCGGTGCCTGGAACGTCGAGGTGTGCTGTCCCACCCACAACGGTCTGGTGGACGATGAGCGCGTCTTCACCGAGGTGCGGCACTTCCTCCTTCACGGCGCCGAAGGGGTGGAAGGTCCCGACGACTCCATCCCGCTGCGAACCGACTGGAGTCGGTGACGGTGGGGTGAGGGCACCTTGATCCCCCCCAGCGAGGCCTTTATACTTTCCGTTCTCTCGGAAACGAGGGACAGCGTTTCAGCCCCCATCGTCTAGTGGCCTAGGATACCTGGTTCTCAGCCAGGAGACCGGGGTTCGATTCCCCGTGGGGGTACTGCAGGGATCACCATCCTCGTCCCGTACGAGGCGCCGGGAGCTCTCCCGGAACCTCACCGAAGGTCGGTCGACGCGGTCCAGGAGGAAAGCGTCGGCCGGTCTGGCCGCTTAGCTCAGTCGGTAGAGCACTACGCTCACATCGTAGGGGTCGCTGGTTCGAGTCCAGCAGCGGCCATACCCCTGAAAAGACCCTCTCGCCATACCTCCTCCTCGCCCGAGCCCGGTTCCGGCAGGGGATGTCGCGAGAGGGTTTCGTGCGCTTGCAGGCGCAGGCCACCCTGCAGCGGGCCGTGCGGATCGCGAGCCGTGGAATGGCTCGCGCTCGAGTCCCTTGGCCTGAGGGGGGACGCTCGTATTCACGGTCCGTACGTGCCGGTGGGGGAACCCTACCACGAGACCGATCCCTATCTCCTGCCCGGCGTTGGCGCCACGCTTCGCTTCATGGGAGGCTGGCTTCTCGACCTGGACGTGAGCAACGCCCTGAACGAGGTCTACCCGGCCGTGAGGTCTTCCGGATTCGTCGTGCCCGGGTCTCCCCGCACGCTTCGGGTGGGACTGAGACGGACCGACCGAGGCGCTCTCGATCCGGATTGACAGGGCCTGATCGAAAGGCGATCGCGGTGGAGTCGGGTGCGGAACGTTCAACACCTGAACGCCTATAAGTGTCTCAGAGAAAAGGGAGAACAACTCCGACGCCCGTCCGCATCGCCCGCTCGACCCGCCGAGCAGGCGGATGCATTTCTGTGCTTCCCACAACCGTTGATCCGAGACACATGTGCCCACGACCGGCCTGTTCGCCATTCTTGCCCGCCCTCGTCTTCGGTGCACTTCTGGCGGTAGTGCCTCCGGATGCGGGCATCGGGGCCCAGGAACCCGATGCGGCGGAGCTCGTGGGGACCGCGGGGATTCCCGATTCGAGGGAGCGCACGGCCACCGCGACCCGGCTCACCGGATCGATCCAGATCGACGGGTATCTGGACGAAGAGGCGTGGCAACAGGCCGAGCCGATCACCGGCTTCATCCAGGTCGAGCCCCTCGAAGGACAGCCGGCCATGGAGGGAACCGAGGTCCGGGTCCTCTATGACGATGACAACATCTACATCGGGGCGAGGATGTACGACTCCGACCCCACCAGGATCGCCCGTCAGCTCACTCAGCGGGGCGAGACGGGTCGCGCGGCGGGGTACTTCGAGTTCTCCTTCGACTCGAACCTGGATCGGAGCACCGGCTACACCTTCAGGGTGACCGCCGCGGGGGTGCAGGCGGACCGGTACAACCACGGGGACACGAGCTCCGACGGCTCCTGGGACGCGATCTGGGAATCTGCGGTGAGCATCGACGACCAGGGATGGGTGGCGGAGGCGCGCATCCCCCTCTCTCAGCTTCGCTTCAATCCGGGCGCACACGAACAGGTCTGGGGCGTGAACTTCGCGCGACGGAGGATTGCCGACAACGAGCGCTCGGAGTGGGCCTGGGTGCCGAGCGGCGTACACGGTACGGTGAGCCGGTGGGGTCGACTCGAGGGGATCACCCTGCAGGGAGGCAGTCGAACCGCCGAGATCGTCCCGTACCTGCTCGGCGGAGCAGACGTTGCGGATGCGGATCCTGGCGATCCCTTCTTCGACGGAAGGGATTTCCAGGGGAACATGGGTGCGGACGTCCGGGTCGGGTTGGGGTCCACCTTCGTGCTCGACATGGCCCTCAATCCCGACTTCGGTCAGGTGCAGGTGGACCCTCAGGTGGTCAACCTCTCCGCATTCGAGACCTTCTATCCGGAGAGAAGGCCCTTCTTCACGCGGGATGATCGCATGTTTGATTTCTCCCTCTCTGGAGGTCGCAACAATCTGTTCCACTCGCGCCGGATCGGGCGGAGCCCCCAGGGAAGCGCGCCGAACGGGGCGGACTTCACGCACGTTCCCCGGGAGAGCCGGATCCTGGGCGCGGCCAAGGTCACCGGCCGAACCACGGGGGGACTCTCCCTGGGCGTCCTCACGGCGGTGACGGAGCGGGAGCGGGGGCGCGCCTATTTCGCCTCGGAGAACGAGATGGTGCGCTTCGAGGTGGAGCCCCAGACGACGTACTCGACATTCAGGCTGCAGCAGGACCTCCGCGAGGGGGAAAGCCGGGTCGGGGCGATCTTCACCGGCGTGAACCGGAACCTCCCGAGCGATGGGTCCCTGGACCGCATCCCGGAGCGTGCCTTTACCGCCGGGCTCGACTTCGACCACTCCTGGGCCGACCGGGAGTGGGCGATCTGGGGATTCCTCGCGGGAAGTCGCGTGACGGGTACGCAAGGGTCGATCGAGCGGTTGCAGCTCTCGTCGAATCACCGTTTCCAGAGGCCGGACCAGGACTACCTGACGCTGGATCCCACGGCCACGTCCCTGTCGGGGGCCGAGTGGAGGCTCCAGTTCGAACGGCGGAGCGGCCGGCACTGGACCGGGGCGATCTGGGCGGCCCAGAGGACGCCGGGCTTCGAGGTGAACGACATCGGATTCTCCACCGCTACCGAGCGGGTGGACGGCGGCGCGCGCATCCGCTATCAACAGCCGGATCCCGGGGAAATCTTCCAGAGCTACAACGTCTCGCTGACCACCTTCCAGAACTGGAGGCACGAGGTCCTCGACGACTTCTTCTCCGCCTCGGCCTGGGGCCATGCCCACAAGGCCGGAAGGTTCATGGCGAACTCCAGCTTCACCTTCCTGAACTGGTGGGGGATGGGCTTCAACGTCGGCTTCCGCCCGGAGGTGCTGCACGACGGGCTCACCCGGGGCGGCCCCCTCATGGTGGATCCCGGAGCCTGGGACGTGAGCCTGCGGCTGAACACCGACCGTAGGGACGACATCACCTACGGAACCTCGGTGGACTACGCCTGGGAGGGGCTCGGAGGGGGTACGGAGTTCGGCGTCGACTTCTCTGTCGACGCACGGCCGAGCGATCGCCTTTCGATTTCCGT
>SLCK01000132.1 GCA_007125845.1 Gemmatimonadota bacterium | reverse complement strand
GCCGGCCCCGATCACCTATTCCACCGAAGCCCGGATCGACTCGGTGTTCAGGCAACACGACTCCACACACGCCCCCGGGTGCGCGGTGGCGGTGGTCGAGGAGCACGGCAAGACCTTCGCCCGCGGGTACGGGATGGCGAACCTGGACCACCGGGTACCGATCGAACCGTGGACGGTCTTCGACGTTGCGTCCGTGTCCAAGCAGTTCACAGCCGCGGTGGCGCTCCTCCTCGAGTGGGAGGGAGCGCTCTCTCTGGACGACGACGTCCGGGACTACATCCCGGACATCCCCGATTACGGGGAGACGATCACCGTCCGGAACCTCATCCACCATACCAGCGGGATCCGGGACTACCTCACCCTCCTCACCCTCACCGGCGTGGCCTTGGACGACACCTTTGACGCCGACGATGTCCTGGAGATGATCGTGAGGCAGGAGGGGCTGAACTTCACACCCGGCGAGAACTTCCTGTACAGCAACACCGGATACTTCCTGATCTCGCGCATCGTGCCCGCAGTCACCGGACAATCGCTCCGGGAATACGCTCGCGACAACCTGTTCCGGCCCCTCGGCATGGAGCGGACGCACTTCCAGGACGATCCCGCCGAAGTGGTGCGGTACCGGGCTACCGGATACGCTCCGCGGGGAGGAAACGACTTCGTCGAGCGGAGGCGTCCCCTGCATCTGGTGGGCGACGGCGGGCTCATGACGAGTGTGGAGGACCTCGCGATCTGGGAGCGGGTGTTCCTCGGAGAGCTGCCCCCGAACGGGGACCACCGGAGGGAGCTCGTGGCCTTCCTGCGGGACCGCATGGACGAGAGGGGACGCCTCTCCGACAACGCCACCCTCCTCTACGCCTTCGGCCTTTCGCACGGGGAGCATCGCAGGCTGCCCACCTCTGGGCACAGTGGCTCGTTCATGGGATATCAGGCGGAAGTGATTCGATTTCCGAGCAATGACACCTCCGTGACGGTTCTCTGCAATCTGAGCACCGCCCGGCCGTGGAGCCTCGCGAGACAGGTCGCCGACATCGTGCTCGAAGACGAGCTGGGTCCGCCCGATCCCCCGGCCGACGGCGGATCGCGGCGGGGCCTCTTCACGCGTTCGACCACCGAGGCGTACGAGCCTCCGCCGGAGGAGCTCGAGGAGCTCGTCGGGGACTATCGTAGCGAGGAGCTGGGCGTCACCTACCGGGTGCGATCCCGCTACGGCTCCCTTCGCATTGACGAGCCGGAGCCGCTGGCATCGCACCTGGTGCCCGCCGACAAGGACACGTACCGGCTCGGCGAAGTGGTCCTCCGCTTCGTTCGGGACGATGCCGGTCGGGTCGAAGAGCTGAGACTCGATGCGGTGCGTGCCCTCGACCTCCGATTCGAACGCCTGACGGACCGGATCGAGGAAGAAGATCGAGACTAGGGAACCTTCCCGGGCAGCGTTTGACAAGCGGAGCGAGCGAAGCCTACACTGCATCTGAACGGGGGTGGGTGATACCGCCGACCCCCCGAAACCCGCCCCACTTCGAGTTCCGCTCCTATGGATGAATCGCCTCCCGATTCCGTGGCTCCGGGGCAGCCACCCACCCCGGAACGGCTCGCTGTGGGAGCGGGCAACCGACCGCCGGCCTCTGTCGACGCCGTCATCATCGGGGGAGGTCCAGCGGGTGCGGCAGCCGCACGGCTGCTCTCCCGAAAGGGACGGTCCGTCCTGCTCCTTACGCGTGAGCCCCCCCCGGATCGGGAGCTCGCCGAGTCCCTTCCGCCGAGCTGCGGAAGGCTCTTCGAGGCTCTCGGACTCGAGGGCAAGATCGCAGAGGCCGGGTTCCTCGAATCCGCAGGGAACTCCGTCGCGTGGGGATCGTCGACCTTCCAGGCTCGCCCCTTCTCCGACGGCCGAGGGTGGCAAGTGGAGCGGGGCCGACTCGCTCGGACGCTCCTGGAAGGGGCCTCCGAAGCGGGGGCCGATGTGCGCACCACCGCGACGGTTCGGCAAGTCGAGCTTCCGGAGCGAACCAGGGCGGAAGGAGGCGGCCGCGCGCGGGTCCACTACGAGTTGCGCGGGGGGGAGGGGGCCTCGCATGGCACCGATCTCACTGTGGAGGCGACCTTCGTGCTGGACGCTTCCGGGCGCGCCGGGGTCGTGGCCTCGAGGAGCTCGAGGGATCCTGGGGAACACCCCCCGACCACCGCCTTGGTGGGCGTATGGGAAGCGGTCGGAAGTTGGGGGATCGAAGACCCGACGCACACCCTGGTGGAAAGCTACCGCGACGGGTGGGCATGGTCGGTTCCGATCGACCGCACCCGCCGGTACTTCACGGCCATGGTGGATCCCGAGATCACCGAGCTGAAGCGGGAAGAGGGCCTGGAGGCCCTGTACCTTCAGGAGCTCGCCAAGACCGGAGCCACCGCCCGTTTGCTGGTGAGAGGCCGCCTCACCGGTCGACCTTCGGCCTGGGGCGCCACCGCGTACGGTGCCCATCGCTTCCAGGGTCCCGGATTCCTCCTGCTGGGAGACGCGGCGACCTTCCTCGATCCGCTCTCCTCCTTCGGCGTCAAGAAGGCTCTGGCATCGGGATGGCTCGGTGCGGTGGCCGTCCATACCGCCCTGCTCGACCCCTCCCGCGAAGCGCTCGCGATGGACTTCTTCGAGCGGCGGGAACGGGCGGCGGCGCAGAGCTTCCACGCTCAGACCGAGGCATTCTACGAGCTGGCGGGCGCGGCCCACGACCACCCCTTCTGGACGAGGCGCTCCGCCGGGACGAGCCACGTCGAGCGCGACTCCGCCGGCCTTTCCACCGCTGGCCGGCGGGCCCCGAAAGCGAACGAGGCCGCCGCTCCCTTCGACGATCGCCCTCTCCCGCAAACCGACGAGGCCCTCTCGGGTGCTCCAGACGTCCGGCGGCTCCGAGAGGATCCCAAGGTGCTGGGCGCCTTCGAGGAGCTCCGCTCCGCCTCTTCCGTTCGGCTCCATGCCGCCCCGGAGCTCGCGTGGACGGAGGGCCCGGCGGTGCGTGAGGACGAGGTGGTGCTCGAGCCGAGGCTGGCCGCGCCCTCATTTCCGGAGGGCCTCCGATATCTCAGGGAGGTGGATGTGGTCCGGCTCCTCGAGCTCATCCGGGAACCGACCGCGCGGAACCAGGACGGAGGGGGTACCGGCGCGCAGGGCGATGGTTGGGACGTCCCGTCCCTCCACACGGCATACGCCCGGTCCGACAGGAGCATCCCGTTGCCCGATTTCCTTGGCGCCCTCTCCGTCCTGCTGGCGGAGGGCGCCCTCCTGAACGCCGGGGTCTCCGGCGAGCGCGAGATCACGCGCTCCGAGGTCCCGCACTCGATGGCCGAAGGAGGCCTGAGCAGATGATGAAGCCGATTGGGGTGTCGCTGATCGCGGGGCTCGTGGCCGTTGGCGCGGTGGCGATGATGCCGGAGGCGGCGCTGGTGGAGGGGCAGTTGAGGGAGGGGGGAATCCCCGTGACGAACCAGGCCGTGATCGAGAGCTGCGCAGCCTGTCACGCAGTGGACGATCAGGGGATGATGAGCCGAATCTCGTACATGCGGAAGACGCCCGAGGGATGGCAGGCGTCGCTGCACCGGATGGTGGGTCTGCAGGGGCTACAGATCGAGCCGGAGCAGGCCCAGGAGATCGTGCGCTACCTGTCGAACGAGCACGGACTGGCGCCCGAGGAGCTGCGTCCGGGGCTGTGGGACGTGGAGCGCCGGACGCGGGCCGACCGCTATCCCCACGAGGTGACGCTACGAACATGCACGGCGTGCCATTCGATGGGGCGGACGATCACACAGCGGAGGAGCGCGGAGGAGTGGGATCTCCTGATGGATACGCACCGGGGCTATTACCCGCTGATCGACAACCAGAGGCTGCGAAGCAACGCGGGCTTCGGACCCAGCGCCCAGCATCCGGTGGAGGAGGCGCTCGAACACCTGCGCGAGGCGTACCCGCTGCAGACGGCGGCGTGGGCAGCGTGGTCGGCGAGCGCGCGGACACCGCGGCTGGAGGGCCGGTGGACGCTGGAGGGCTGGGAGCCGGCCCGGGGCCCCGTCTTCGGCACGCTAGAGATCCAGGCGGTAGCGGGCTCTCCGGAGCAGTTCACCACCCGCGCGACGTACCACTATCCCAGAGAGGGGACGCATGTCGTCCGCGAGGGGGAGGCGAGGGTCTACACGGGCTACCAGTGGCGGGGCCGTTCGCAGGAGACGTCGGAGTCGAGCGCCCCGCCGGCTACGGCGGAGGTCTCGGCGAGCGGAGAGCTGAGAGAGGTCATGTTCCTCGAGCCGGGACAGGGTGAATTGCATGGGCGCTGGTTCACGGGAGCGCACGACGAGCTGGGCCTGGAGGTGCGTCTGCGGCGGGCCAGGAGCGATCCGGTAGTGGCCGGAGTCTATCCGAGGATGCTCCGGAGTGGCGGCGGTGAGCAGGAGGTGAGAGTCTACGGAGCGAATCTCCCGGAAAGCGCCGGAGAGGCGGACCTCGACCTGGGTCCCGGCGTGGAGCTGGTCACGGTGGAGTCTGCCCACGCCGACAGCCTGATCGTGCGGGTACGGGTGGAGGAGGACTCGAGAACGGGGCACCGCACCGCCAGCGTGAACGGAGCGACGCTGACCGACGCGCTCGTGGTCTTCGACCGGGTCGACTACATGAAGGTGGAGCCGGAGGCGGGAATGGCGCGCATCGGAGGCATCGCGATGCCGAGGCAATTCGAGCGCTACGAAGCGATCGGCTACCACGCCGGTGCCGACGGCGTGCCGGGCACCGAGCTGGACATCCGGATCGGTCCGTTGGATGTGGCGTGGGAGTTGGCGGAGTATCCGCTGACCTTCGCCGACGACGACGCGGAGTTCGTGGGCACGATCGACGGCTCCGGGCTGTTCACGCCGGGGATCGACGGCCCCAACCCGGAGCGGCCGGGGAACCGCAACAACATGGGCGACGTCTGGGTGGTGGCCCGCTACACCCCGCCCGACGGGGAGGGGCCGGCTCTGGAAGCACGCGGCTATCTCCTCGTGACGACGCCGATCTACATCCGCTGGGACCCCTCCGAGGTGATGGAGGGACCGGGGATGCGACTGCTCGACGACCCATTGATGTAAGGGGAAGACAAAGCCATGAGCACACTGGAGCTGGAAGCGCGAGAGTTCCACCCGTTCGATGCGGCCGGGTCGAGCTTTATCTACCTCGTGCCCTCGGCGGCGGTCTTCCGCCTGGACGAGACGACCGAGGCGATCCTCGATCACCTGTCGGCGGGCCCACGCCCGGTCGACGAGCTGTGCCGTTCCCTCGCCGGACGCTTCGCCGAGGAGGAGGTGCGAAGCGGAATCTACGACCTGATGGAGACTCGAGCGATCGGTCCGCGGGGCGCGCCGCCGGAGGCAATGCCGGTGGAGGTGCCCTCCGAGGACTTCCCGTTGACCACCATGGTCCTGAACGTCACGGCCAAGTGCAACCTGTCGTGTACATACTGCTACGAGTACGGCGAAGACCAGATCGTCGACCAGACGTCCATGCCCCGCTACATGGACGAGAAGACGGCGCGCGAGAGCGTGGACTTCATGCTCGATCAGGCAGGGGATCACGAGGTGGTGAACCTCACCTTCTTCGGGGGGGAGACCCTGCTCAACTTCAAGCTCCTGCAGTCGACGCTGGAGTACGCAAACCGTCGCGGAGCCGAAGAGGGCAAGCGAGTTCGCTTCAGCCTCACCACGAACGGAACGCTGCTCAAGCCCGAGGTCATCGAGTGGCTCGCCGACAACGACGTGGGCGTGACGATCTCGATGGACGGCCCCAAGGACGTCAACGACCAATTCCGGGTGCTCAATAACGGAATGGGCTCCTACGAGATGATCGTCCCCAAGGTGAAGAAGTTGCTCGAGCGCCATACCACGCGACCGATCGGCGCACGCGTGACCCTCACCCAGCAGAACCTGGACGTCCACCGCATCTACCGTCACCTCACCGAGGAGGTCGGCTTCTGGGAGGTGGGATTCGCGCCGGTGACCACGTCGTCTTGCCACAGCTATGCCCTCGACGAGGCGTCCTACCAGAGCATGCTCGAGCAGTTCAGGGAGCTCGCCTTCGACTGGCTCGAGCACGCCGTGCAGGGCCGCCACCACGGATTCTCGAACGTGCGCGAGTCCATCGAGGAGATCCATAAGGGGTTCTCCAAGGCCTATCCCTGCGGGGCCGGCCTCGGCCTGGTGGGCGTGGCCACCGACGGCGACGTGAATCTCTGCCACCGCTTCGCCGGATCGAAGGACCATCAGCTCGGCACGGTACGCGACGGCATCGACCGCTCGAAGCAGGCGAAGTTCCTCGAGGAGCATCACATCGCCTACAAGCCGGACTGCCACAGTTGCTGGGCGCGTCCCCTCTGCTCGGGCGGATGCTACCACGAGGCACAGACCCGGTACGGCACGACGAGCGCACCCAACCTCCACTACTGCGACTGGATCCGCTCCTGGACGCACACCTGCCTCGAGGTCTACGGGGCGCTGGCGGAGCGCAACCCCAGCTACCTCCAACACTTCGAGGCCTGACGGCCCCGTCGACCCGGGCCAACGCAGCCGGGCCCATACGAAGAGGAGACACCTCACATGCGAAAGCTCAAAGGGATCAACCGGAAGGCGGCTCAGATCGAAAGCCACCTCGACGAGTTGCGCCATTCCGAGCAGGCCGGAGCCCAGACCCCCGAGGGAGAAGAGGGCGCCCACGATGTGGTCGGCTTGCGCACGGGCAGCCCTCCGGGCGACCCCCACATCCCGCTCGGATGCACGCTCATCTTCTCGCCGGGCTGGGAGACGGATGCCTCCGGGGGAACCGCCGGCCTGTGCCAGCCGGTGGAGCGCGACCTATTCGACTGCCACCTGGGCTGCTTCTGGCCCGCCCAGGTGCCCGATCAGCTGAACCACGCCCCCGACTGGACGAGCCGCTGCGCGGCCGCCGAGAAGGACTGGCGCAACGTCGACCTCATCTTCCCGTGAGCGTCCCATGAGCCGCACCCACGAAGGAATCACCGGACTACCGGCCGGCCGCCGGCACCGCTGCGCCCGGCATTCCCCCGGCGGAGGCCTCGCCGTCAGCGGGCTCCTGGCGGTCGGACTGTTGCTGTCCGGCGCCCTCTTCGCTCCCCTGGAGGCGCAGCACCCGCCCCTGCCCGGACCGCCCTCCGGATTCCCGATGCCGGAGACCGAGCGCTCTCTGGTCACTCCGGAGCCGGAGGAACCCCGCGAGGTGGCCGCCGGTGACCACCTCATGTACATCGGCACGTACCGGGAAGGAATCTACGTCCTCGACGAGGAGACGGAGTCGGTCGTCGACGTCATCGACCTTCAGACGGGAATGGCCCGCACGCTGTACCTGAACCCGGAGGCCACCCGGTTCTACGTGCGTGACATCTCTTACGAGCAGCTCGAGATCGTCGACATCGCCACGCGCCAGACCCTCGACGTCTTCACCCTGAGTGAGGGCAACGAGATGGTCCGCATCTGGAACGTGGCCGTCGCTCCGGGCGACGAGTATGCGGTGCTCCTGGTCCAGAGCTACCGGGAGCTTCCCGATCGCTTCGTCGTGGGCCCCCGCCGACTCGTGCAGTTGGACGTGAACTCCGGTGAGGTCCTTCGCGAGATCCCCTGGCCGGACGACCGAGAGCGCCTCTCCGCGACGATGCGGTTCTCCCAGGACGGCCGGTGGCTCTACTTCTTCCTCGACGACATCCGCATCTACGACACGGCGGACTTCACCGAGATCGATCGGTGGGACTATTCCGACGCCCTCGGAGGAGGCCTGGAGGAACTCAGCTTCGGCTTCCCCAACTCCCCCTTCGACGAGCCGGGCTACTTCACGGGGCTCTTCCGCACGACCGATCCGGTCCACGACCGGCGACTCCTCGGAATCGCCCGCGTCCAGCTCGACGAGCGCGACATCGAGTTCTTTCCGCTCGGCCCCGACTGGTCCGGCCTCCGCTTCTCGCTGGCTCCCGGGCAGGATCACGCCTACGCGCTCACCAACGACGTCGACGACTGGCAGTTCTGGACCATCGACATGGACGCCAAGCGGATCACCAGCCAGCAACGCTTCCGGGGGCGCTCTCGCATGTCGCTACAGACCAGCTCCTCCGGCGACGTCTTGTACATCTACAACGCCGGAAACACGATCGATCTCTACGAGGCCGATACCTACCGGTACCTGAGGACCATCGTCCTCGACGCCGACACGACCACCTCCCTCTTCGTCCTCCCCAGGCCCGACTCCGCCGCGGGAGGCCGTTGACTCCATGAGCCGCCGGCCCCGGCCCGCCCCGCGAGGTCGAGGGCCGCTGGAGGGGACCGCGCTCCCCGGGCTTCAGGGCTCCTCCTCCCCTCCCCCGAGCACAGAAGGGGGGGAGGCGGGGGGGGATCTTCGAGATCTGCGCTGGGCGCTCTCATTCGTCCTGCCGTACCGGCGTGTGCTCATCCTCGTGGCCGTCCTGAGCCTCGTCTCGACCGCACTCGCGCTCTACCTCCCGTACCTCTCCAAGGAGCTGGTCGACCGCGCTCTCCTCGGGAGAGACGTGGGCGCGCTGTTTCGCATCACCGGCATTTTCGTCGGGATCACGGTGGTGAGCTTCCTGATCAACGTCTGGAGCGGCCTCCGCTACACCCGGGCCTCCGCGGACATCCTCTTCGACATGCGCCTGCTCGTCTACGAGCACCTGCAGCGCCTCTCACCCCGATTCTGGGCCCAGACCTCGCTGGGCGAAGTTGTTTCGCGGATCAACAACGACGTCGGAGAGATCCAGCGGGTGGCGGGCGAGACCGCGCTCGGGTGGTTCGGCAACGTCATCTTCCTGATCGGCACGGTGGCCATGCTGATCTGGCTGGACTGGAGGCTCTTCCTGGTGAGCGCGGCGGTCTTCCCGGTCGCCGTCTGGGCCCTCGTGCACTACCGGAGGAAGCTCGAGGGTCGGGTCGCGGTCATGCGGGCGCGCAGCGCCGACATCGGGAGCTTCCTGATCGAGTCGATCCAGGGGATGCGCTTGATCTCCGGGTCGAACGCGCAACGCCGGGAGGCGGACCGCTTCCGGGACCGCAACGACCGCTTCATCGACGCCCTCATGTCGATGTCGAAGCTACGTTACCTCGCCGGAGGATTCCCGGGAATTCTTCTCTCCGTTGGCACCGCTCTCGTCTTCCTGTACGGCGGATGGCGAGTGATCGGGGGCGCGATCACCCTCGGTACGTTCATCGCCTTCATGGCCTACCAGATGCGTCTCCTCTCGCCGGTGCAGGGGCTGATGGGCATCTACTCCAATCTGGCCACCGCCCGGGTCTCCCTCCAGAGAGTGCGAGCGCTCCTCGACACCCTGCCGGAAGTGAAGGAGGCGGAGACGCCCGTCCCGCTGCCCACGGCGCGGGGGGAGATCGTCCTGGAGGACGTGTGCCTCACCCACCACCGGGGCGACCCGGTCCTTGACGGGGTGAGCCTGGAGGTGCAACCCGGAGAGGTGGTCGCTCTGGTCGGAGCGAGCGGGAGTGGCAAGTCGACCATCGTCGACCTCCTCACCCGCCACATCGATCCCGACCGGGGACGGCTCCTCCTCGACGGCCACGACCTCAAGACCCTCGCCCTGCGGGACCTGCGCCGCCAGGTGGCGGCCGTCGAGCAGGACACCTTCCTCTTCCGGGCCTCCCTGACCGACAACCTCCGCTTCGCTCGCCCGGAAGCGACCGCGGCCGAGGTCGAGTCCGCGGCCCGGGCCGCCGGCATCCACGACTTCATCTCGACCCTCCCGGACGGATACGACACGGTCGTCGGGGAGAGGGGCGCGACCTTGTCGGCGGGGGAGCGCCAGAGGATCGCCCTGGCGCGCGCCTTCCTGGCGGATCCCGCGGTTCTCGTCCTCGACGAAGCCACGGCCAATCTCGAGCCCGCCGCGGAAGCCCGGGTGGTCCGGGGCTACGAGGAAGCGATGCGGGGACGAACGACCATTCTCGTGTCCCATCGCCTGGAGCTCGTGCGTGCCGCAGACCGGGTGGTCGTGCTTGAACGAGGCCGAATCGCGGAGGAAGGCACGCCGGACGACCTGGCCGCCCGGGGAGAAGCCTTCGGCCGGATCTTCGGGACCGGCGCGGAAGCCGAGCACGACCGTGCACCGAATTCGCGCCGTGCTTCTGCGACTCTCCCGGACGGGGGCCGGTGACCGCAAGCTCCCCCCCATTCGTCTCCCTCTCCGTCCTCGATCGAGCTCTCGAGGGGAGTACGGGGAGGGGTGTTCGCGTGGTCGTGGTCGATTCCGGAGTGAACCCGGGCAATCCCCACATCAGGGAGATCGCGGGGGGTGTGGCCATCGGCCCCACCGGGCACGAACGTCCCGACTTCTCAGACCGCCTGGGTCACGGAACTGCGGTCGTCGCCGCAATCCAGGAGAAGGCTCCGGAGGCGGAAATCCTCATCGTGAAGGTGTTCGAGCGGGAGCTCGCCACCAGCGTCCCGGGTCTGACAGGGGCGCTCGAGTGGGCCGTTGCCGAGGGAGCCCACCTCGTGAATCTCAGCCTGGGAACTCCCAAGCCCGAGCACGAAGATCTCCTGAAGAGCACGGTGCAGGAGGCAATCGCGGCCGGAGTCCTCATCGTCTCACCCCGAGAACACCGGGGCCGCAGGTGGTGGCCCGGCGCCTTCTCCGGGGTGGC
>SLCK01000044.1 GCA_007125845.1 Gemmatimonadota bacterium | reverse complement strand
GGCTCGAGCCCGTCCCTGGGGCCAGGCCTGGCCGGACGAACACGTGGAGATGGAGGTTCGAGACCGGGCCGAGCTACCGCTGAACTCCGACGGTTCGGCTCCGGAGTACCCCGAGAGCGAGGCCGGTCCGATCGAGGGCGTGATCTGGCGGTACACCAACGGACAACCCCCCGAAATCGAGTTCGATTACCGCCGGATGACGGTGCGCGTGGACCCCCGGGGGATGGCGCGACTCGGGGGAACGCTGACTTTCGCGGATCTGGAACCGCTTCCCCGCGTGTCCCATGTATTTCTACTCCAGTGTGGAACGCCGACTCCCCGGGGCATCGTGAAGTGGACCGGAGTTCGCTTCCGGGACGTGGCACAGATGCTGGGGGTCCAGGCGCACACGCTCGAGAAAGGATACTGTCGATTCGTGGGATCGGACCGTTACTTCGTGGACGAATCGTTTCAGACGCTCATGCACCCCCAGGTCATGCTGGCATGGCTGATGAACGACGAACCGATTCCGCCCATGAACGGGGCGCCCCTCCGACTCGTCATCCCCTTCCGCTATGGGTCCCGGAGCCTGAAAGCGATCACCGAGATCCATTTCGGGACCCCCGGTCTGCCCCAGGATCCGCTGCCGGTCTAAGCAGCGTGGCCCAGCCGTGAGCAACCCCACCGGGGATTCCCCGTATCTCCCGGATGTGAGAGGTCGGCCCTCGTCCCCCGTCGTTGAAACCGAGGCGGCGGCGCAGACCCGAGACACGGGAGACGACCTCGTCGGACTCGTCCTGGTCCATGGAATCGGAGAACAACGGCCGGGCGACACCCTGGCCAAGTTTCTCGCCGGCATGGAGGAGAGCTTCCCCTCGGTCGACATCGATTTGGAGGCTCACCGGGTGGGCCGCGCCACCCTCCGGTCCAGGACCCGCTCGGTCCGGGTCTACGAAGCCCACTGGGCACACCTTCTCTCCGACGGCTTCGTCGAGGACACCTTCAGGAGAGACGCTCTCTTCGAGATCGGCTGGTTCCCCCTCCTGAACCACCGCGAACGGGTCCACCTTCAGGGTGAGTACGCGTCCGCCCTGGTTGGGCTGTGGACCGCGGTCCTGGTTCCGGTCGGGGTGGCCCTCCATCTCGCCCTACTCGGTGTGGGGACCCTCGTCCGGCTCCTCGATCCCCGGGGCTACGCCGACCGGACACGTCGGCTGGAGGCCGCAAGGAGCGCGGGCGTCCAGGGTGGCGGTGCTTTTTCGCGGATGGTGGCCCAGTCACGGCACGCCGCAGAGATTGCGAGTGAGGCCCCCACGCGCCTTGACTTCGTGCTCGACGCGGTGGTATCCGACGTGACCAACTACGTGAACTCGGTTGCGGGCGCCTTTCCCGCGGACGCCCCCACCGAGCTGCGGGAAGCCTCGCGACGGATCGAGGACGTGTTTCGCGCCACCGTGGCCGAAGCCGTGTCGGACGGTTGTTCCGAGGTCCAGGTGCTAGCCCACTCTCTGGGCACGGTCGTCGCATACCGCGTCCTCGCCGAAGACGGACGCTCGTTCGTTGCCCCAGCAGACGTCGGGGACGTGAGCCCTCCACCGGTGCCGATCACCCGCCTCCTCACCATCGGGAGTCCCCTGGAAAAGATCCGCTTCATCTGGGCCTCCATTCTCGAGCGCGAGGCACCCAGAGCCGCCGTCGGATCGGCGGATGGCCCCTGGGCAATAGCCGCCGAAGACTTTGAGTGGCACAACTTCTCCTCCGCCTTCGACCTCGTCGCGGGACGGCTTCGACGGTTCGACCTCTGGGGAAAGGTTCGGAATCACCGCACTCCCGGCCTCGGCGGCCTCGCGACTGCCCACGTCGCATACGAGACGTCACCGGCCTTCATGAACGTGCTCGGACGCGGGCTCCTCGGGCGTGAGGTCGAGAGGAAGGCGGGGATGGGACGCCGGATAGGAAGAACGCTCCTGACGATCGGTGAGAACCTCACCGTCCCCCTCGTGTTTCTCCTCGTGACGCTCGCGGGGGTCGCGTTCGCCTTCCTCACGGGATGGTTGGCCAGCTGGGTCGTGCGTTTTCCCCTTGAACGCCTGGACATGCTGGATCCGACAACGGGCCGAACCTTTTCCCTCGGCGCGGCCGCCTTCGTCACCGCAGTCATCGCGCTCGGGGCACTGCCCGCGGGACGCGCCCGGGCACTCCACCTCCACGCCGAGAGCTTTTCCGGTGAACGACAGCGCTGACCGGCCCGGAGGGGACGGGCCCCCGACCCCGGCTTCGAAAGCGAACGGCTCCTCGGCATTCCGCCTCCCCCCTCTCCGCATCGCTCTCCTCTACGCAGTCTTCGGAGCGGGCTGGATCCTCGTGACCGACGCACTGGTGGAGCGCACCTTTCCGATTGGGACCTCGCCCATCTGGGTCCAGACGGCCAAGGGACTTCTCTACATCGGGATCACCGCGCTCCTCGTGTACTGGCTTGCGCGGCGAGGCAAGCGCGAACTCGACCGGGAGTTCTCCGCGCTTCGAAATGCGGAGCGGGAGGTCCGGGAGTCGGAAACCTATCTCCGGGCCCTCATTGACGCGTCCCCTCTGGCGATCCTAAGCCTGGACCGCGCGGGCCGGGTCCTCACCTGGAACCGATCGGCAGAGCAAGTCCTTGGATGGAGCGCCGAAGAGGTGACCGGCAACCCCCTTCCCTTCCTCCCGGACGAAGCCCTGGAGGAGTTCGACCAACTGCGGCGCCGGGTGCTGGACGGCGAGCGCCTCTCCGGAATCGAGATTCGGCGCCTGCGAAAGGACGGCAGCTGGATCGATCTGAGCCTGTCTGCGGCGCCGATCGCCGCGGCAGACGAAGAGGGGAAGGGCCGAATCCT
>SLCK01000076.1 GCA_007125845.1 Gemmatimonadota bacterium | reverse complement strand
CCGAACGCGGCCGGCGAAACCTAGATCGGGGCCGGAGGGAGTGTCAACGGACGCCGGGAGTTTACGGACCGCACGCCCCCCCGTACTCTTGGTCCGGTCGAGCCCGGTCTTCCTCCCAACAAAGGACCGATACTTCATGACGGTTGCCATCGAGCCGGGTTGGCTGAGCCTCCTCCCCCCCCTCATCGCCATCCTCCTCGCCCTGATCACGCGAGAGGTCGTCCTCTCCCTCTTCGCCGGAGTGTGGCTCGGAGCGCTCTTCCTGGCCGATCTCAACCCCCTCGTCGGCACTGCGGACTCACTAACGTTTCTGGTGGAGGCGCTGTCGGACCCGGACCACATGGCGATCGTCGTCTTCAGCCTCCTGCTCGGCGGGATGGTCGGAGTCATGTCTCGGGGAGGAGGAACGCGGGGAGTGGTGGACGTCCTTCAGCGGTTCGCCACCAACCGGCAGCGTGGCCAGCTCTTCACCTGGTTCTTCGCCTTCTTCCTCTTCTTCGACGACTACGCGAACACCCTGATCCAGGGCAACTCGCTCCGCCCGATGACGGATCGCCTCAAGATCTCGAGGGAAAAGCTCGCGTACATGGTGGACTCCACCGCCGCCCCGCTCGCCGTGAGCGCCATCGTCACCACCTGGATCGGATTCGAGATCACCCAGATCAGAGACGCGCTCGCAGGTCTCGCGGCCCAGACTGACGATCCGGTCCTCCGAGCGCAGCTCCAGGCCGGCGCCGACAATCCGTTCACGATCTTCCTGCACTCGGTACCGTACCTCTTCTACCCGATCCTCGCCCTCTTATTCGTGCTGATGATCATTGTCACGCAGCGCGATTTCGGCCCCATGTACCATGCTGAACGTCGGGCTGCCTCGGGCGGCGGCCTCATCCGACCAGGTTCGATGCCCGCTGCGGATCCGACCCATCAGGCGCTGTCCCCTCCGGAGGACAAGCCCCATCGCTGGTACAACGCGGCCGGCCCGGTGGTGACGGTGATCGTCGTGGCGCTCACCTCCCTCTACGTGACCGGAGCGGGTGCGGTGGAGCCGGGTGAGCGCTCCATCCGGGCCATCATCGGTGAAGCCGACCCCTTCGCGGCCCTCCTCTGGGCCTCCTTCGCCGGATGTTTCGTGGCGATCACGCTCGTCTCGGCGCAACGCATCCTGAGCGTGAGGGAGGCGCTCGAGGCCTGGCTCGGAGGAATGCAGTCGATGCTCATGGCGATTGTGATCCTGGCCCTCGCCTGGGGCCTCGGAGGGGTCACCCAGGAGCTGGGAACCGGGCCCTATCTGGCCACCCTCCTCCAGGACACCCTACCCCTCGCGATCCTTCCGGGCCTGGTCTTCATCGTCGCGTCGCTGACGGCGTTCTCCACCGGGACGTCGTGGGGAACGATGGCCATCCTCTTCCCCGTGGTGATCCCACTGGCCGTCGCGATGGGGGCGGGGGTGGGGTTCGCGGGCGGGGAACACTATCCGATCCTCCTGGGGGCGATCAGCTCGGTCATGGCGGGCGCGGTCTTCGGCGATCACAGCTCGCCGATCTCCGACACGACCGTGCTCAGCTCGATGGCGTCCGCCTGCGACCTCGTCGATCACGTACGCACCCAGCTTCCCTATGCCGTGGTGGTGGCGGTCGTCGCCCTCCTGGTCGGAGAGATCCCGGCCGCCCTGGAATGGATCCACCCCATCTGGGCGATCGCCATCGGGCTCGCCCTCCTCTACGTGATCCTCAGGTTGGTGGGAAAGAACCCCGTGGAAGGCCTTCCGGAACACGACCAGTCTGGTATTGAAGAAGGGGCCCCCGGCACAAGTCCGGGAGCCCCCTCCAATCCTTCACCTTCCTGCTAACGGCTCCGGACGCTGAGCCCGGTCGCCGCAGGCACCTACTGGATCGCCTCCTGCGGCAATGCGAGCGCGGTGTAGCCGCCCTGCACCGGGAGCACGACGAACTGCCGGCCCTCGTGCATGTAGGTCATGATGCCGTAGCGACCGAGCTGCGGCGTCTGGACCTGGCCCAGCCGCTCTCCCGTCCCTTTGTCGATGGCGAAGAGGCGCGTGGCGCCCTCGCTGGTCTGGCCGGTGGCCATGAGCATCGACGGGGTGACGAGCATAGCGGAGTGACCGCCGCGGCCCCGGTTGTACATGACGCCGTCCACCCCTTCCAGAAGCGGGTGGTTGCGGATCAGCTCCTGCTCAGCCGCGGGCGCGTCTCCGTTCGGGATCACCCACAGGTACTCGCCGGTGTTCATGTCGATCGCGCTGATCCGGCCCTGCGGGCCCTTCCAGATGGGGAGGCCGTCGATGTGCTCGGGCAGATCCTCCACGTCCTCTCCGCCCCAGTCCACTCCGAGCCCGCGGGCCCAGTCCGCGACCGTGGTGCCCTGGCGAAGTGAAGTCTCGTCCTGTTCGAAGCTGCTTTCCTCACCGGGCACGAGAATCGTCGATCCGCAGCCCTGATGAGAGGTGATGAAGATGACCCCCGACTCCGGATCGCCTGCGGCCGGGCCGGAGATGTTCACGCCTCCGGTGGAGCCCGGGCAAAGTCGTGCGGGTCCCGCTCCCTCCTCGTTTCCGACGTGCGTCGGCGGATTGAAGAGGGGGGCGAAGTGTCCGCCACGCTCCGCGATGTCACGCGCCATCTCGAAGATCTCGGGCGTGTAATCGATCAGGTGTTCCTCCGTGCGACCCTGAAGGTCGTACGGCTCCGGCCAGGTCGGGTGCGGCTGCGTCTCGGGCAACTGCTCCCCGGGCACGTTGGACTGCGGCGCCGGACGATCCTCGATCGGCCAGATCGGCTCACCCGTCTCCCGGTTGAAGGCGTACAGGTACGCCTGCTTGCTCGCCTGGAAGATGCCCGGGATCTCCTCGCCGTCCACCGTCACGTCCATAAGAACCGGCGCGACCGGTGTATCGTAGTTCCAGATGTCGTGCCTCACGAGCTGGTAGTGCCACACCCTCTCGCCGGTCTGCACGTCGAGAGCCAGGACACTGTTGCCGAAGAGGTTGTCTCCGGGACGGAAGCCGCCGTAGTAATCCATCACCCCGCCCTTGGTCGGGATGTAGACCAGGCCCAGCTCGGAATCCGCGGACATGGGTGCCCAGGAGCCGATGTTGCCGGACCAGTACCAGGCGTCGTTCTCCCAGGTCTCGTGGCCGTACTCGCCCGGCCGCGGGATGACGTGGAACTTCCAGAGCTGCTCTCCGGTGCGCGCGTCGTAGGCGAGGATGTCGCCCGGCACGTTCTCGATCCGGGTCTGGTTGTAGCCCTGCTCCGCAGAGTTCCCGACGACCACGACGTCGTTCACGACGATCGGGGGCGAGGAGCTCGTGATGTACCCGAGCTCGAGCGGGATCCCCATGTCCGGATCGTAGGTGCCACCCGCCTCGACGTAGTCCTCCCAGGGGCCCCAGCCGTCGATCAGGTCCGCGACGAGGTCGACTCCGCTGTTGTCAGGGAACTCGTCGAGGGGAACTCCGGTGCCCCATCCCTCCAACGGCTCGCCCGTTTCGGCGTCGAGCGCCCAGAGGAAGAATGCCGGCGTCTGGATGAAGACGACGCCCCGACCGTCGATCTCGGCGTAGGAGACCCCCTTGCCGTGGTTCGCCCGCATGGAGTACTCCCAGCGGAACGTCTCGGGCTCCTGGAAGGTCCAGAGCGTCTCGCCCGTCCCTGCGTCCATCGCCACGATCGTCCGCTTCGGACCGGAGGTCGTGATCAGCTTCCCGTCGACATAGATCGGAAGTCCGCGGGGGTTCACTCCGCCGCCGAGGTCGATCGGAGAATCTTCCTGTCCGTCCCATTCCCACGCCACCTGCAGACGCCAGAAGTTGGACGGATCGATCTGATCGAGCTGCGAGTAACGCGTCGAGCTCTCGTCCCCGTTGATGTGTGTCCACTCCACCGATTGCTGCTGGGCTGCTCCTGGCTGACCTGCAACCAGAAGCCCCCCCACCGCCAGCGCGACCGCCGCGCCGAGCCCCGGAAGACTGGAACTCTGCAAAAAGCCTTTCGTCATCAAGATGCTCTCCCTTCGAGGTACCTGTGAGGTACACGTGTTGGGTGTCCAAGGCAGATCTATCTACTCCTGGACCCCCATGGTCCAGGGATACGGTAGAGTAGGACGGATTCCCCTGCAACGGGGGACGCCTGCGACTGCGTAGGTATGACACGGGGGGATCTGTACAGGTTCCCCTGGTTCCACCCGTCGTCATCGTCCGCGCCGCTCACGAAAGAACTCCCTGAGCAACCGGGATGACGGTTCGGCCAGCACCCCGGAGGTCAGCTCCACGAAGTGGTTCAGACGAGGATCCTGCAGGAGGTTCCCGAGGCTCCCCGCCATTCCCGACTTCGGATCGGACGCTGCGTACACGAGGCGGTCGATCCGGGCGAGTACCGCGGCGCCTGCGCACTGAGCGCAGGGCTCGAGCGTCACGTAGAGGGTGGCCCCGCCCAACCTCCAGTCCCCCAGGCGCCGTCCTGCCTTCCGCAGCGCGACGACTTCGGCGTGGGCCGTGGGGTCGGACCACTCGACGGTCCGGTTGTGGGCCTCTGCGAGAACCTTCCCTTCTCGAACGACCACGGCGCCGACGGGAACCTCTCCACGCTCCCGAGCCTCCCTGGCCCTTTCCAGGGCCCTCGCCATCCAGAGGACGTCCCCGCTCTCCCGGTCGGTCTCCGGGAGCTCGGAACCCAGGCCGGGGATACCAGGGACTCCAGCGTTCAGAGTTGTCCCCTTCGGGTTCTCAGTGAGCGACGAGGCTCGACGGGACTCCCGCTTCCTCGAAGCTTCGGTAGAGCCCCACGACGCGCGCGGACAGGTCCAGCTCCGCCAGCGTGCGGACTGTGAGTGTGCGATCGGTGGTACGGGCCGGCCGTAGATCGTGCTCCCTGCCGTTCCGAACGTAGCGGAAGAGGCGCGGGCCGGCGTTGGTTCGAAGCACGACCAGGTCGCCTTCGCGCGGTTCCTGCGAGCTCGTGGGCTCGACCAGGAGGAGGTCGCCTGCCTGTAATCCGACGCCTGCGAACTCGTCTCCCCGCACACGGACGAAATAGCAGCCCTTCGGCCCCGACATCCTCCGATCGAGCGAGAGGTACGCCTCCACGCCGTCGGTGGAAAACCCCCTTCGGTCGTCCGGCAAAAACGAATAGCAGGGAACCGAGACCGCATGGGAATGAAGGTCTTCGCCGAGAATGCGCACGCCCCTCGAACGCGACGGGTCACGCTCGAGATATCCCTTTTCCGCCAGGTTCTTCAGGTACTCCGAGACCGTCTTGGTGCTCTTGATGTCGAATGCCTCTCCGATCTCGCGGATGGAGGGCTGGAAAGTATTCGTGCGGAGAAAGCGTACCAAATAGTCCAGGATTTCCCGCTCGAGGTCCGTGAGAGCTGCTGGCATTCAGGTTCTCCGGCACGCGCCTTTTTGGAAGAGGACCCACAGGTTAGCACGGCAGGGAAAAGAGTGTCAAGAATCCCGCCGGTGCGCGGCCTCGAGCTCCTCGAGCGCCTGGTCGATTCTCGCCAACGAGAGATTCCGGCCCATGACCGCGAGGACCTCGAAGATCCCCGGGCTTACAGCCTGCCCGGTGAGGGCCACGCGGAGGGGATGAATCAGCTTTCCCGCGCCCACGCCACGCTCCTTGGCGAGGGCCCGAAGGGCTGTCTCGAGTGCGTCCTCCGTCCACTCCACCTCGTGGAAGCACGCCCGGAGCGCCTCGAGGTGAGCGACTGCGGTCTCGGGGTCCTTTCGCCAGTGCTTGCGCACCGCTTCGGGGTCGTAGTCGATCCGTTCGGCGAAATAGGGCCGGGCCTGCTCGGCCAGGTCCCGACCACTCCGAGCCCGCGGCAGGAGGAGCTCGGCGAGACTCGCAAACCACTCCGGCTCCCCAGCGATACGTTCCTCGGCCACGCCCCGGAGCTCCCCGAGCTCCTGGAGGATCATCGGTGCGAGCCGCGAGGCGGGCAGCTTCGCGAGATGTCGCCCATTGAGCCACTGCAGCTTGTCGGGATCGAAGACCGAGCTCTTCTTGAGCACCCGATCGAGGGAGAATCGGGACACGAGCTCTTCCATCGAGAACACCTCCTCATCCGTACCGGGAGACCATCCGAGGAGCGCGAGGAAGTTGACCATCGCCTCCGGGAGGATGCCCCGCTTCCGATACTCTCCGATCGCGGCAGCTCCGTGTCGCTTCGAGAGGCGCTTTCCATCCGGACCGAGGATCATCGGCACGTGGGCGAATTCGGGCACGGGTCGGCCGAGCGCCTCATGAAGGAGAATCTGCTTCGGGGTGTTCGAGATGTGGTCGTCCCCCCGAATCACGTGGGTGATCCTCTGGTGGTGGTCGTCGGATGCGACCGCCAGGTTGTAGGTGGGTGTCCCGTCCGCGCGAAGGAGCACGAGGTCTTCGAGGTCCGTGTTCCGGAACCGCAAGCTCCCGTGGACCAGGTCCTTCCATCGGGTCGCTCCGGCGGGAACCTTGAAGCGAACCGCGAACGGTTCCCCTCCGTGAGCCCGCTCCTCGGATTCCCCCGGGGCCATCGCATCCGCCGCCTCACGGGGGTACCGCGCGGCCCGGGTCGGATCCTCCTGGCGGATCCGCACCAGCTCCTCGGGACGGGTGAAGTCACGATACGCCAGCCCCTCCCGCAAGAGGCGGTGAGCGTCGGCCTGGTGCCGTTCCAACCCCCGGCTCTGATGGAAGGGCTCCTCATCCCAGTCCAGCCCCATCCAACGCAGACCTTCGAGAATCGCGTCCAGCATCTCGACGGAGGAGCGCTCGCGGTCGGTATCCTCGATGCGGAGGAGGAAGACGCCGCCCTCGCGGCGCGCCAGGAGCCAATTGAAGAGGGCCGTTCGCGCTCCTCCCACATGAAGATGTCCGGTCGGAGACGGGGCAAAGCGGAGTCGCATGGAAGGCATCAGCTCAGGAGGCGGCCGGTGCCGCGGTGCCGCCGCTGCGGCTCGCCTGCTCTCCGTACCGCTTGCGCACGTAGTCCGCCAGGATCGTCTTGAACTCTGCGACGAGCCCATCCCCCTTCAGCGTCGTGTAATGCTCTCCGTCGACGTAGACTGGCGCCTTCGGCTCCTCGAAGGTGCCCGGGAGGGAGATTCCGATATCGGCGTGCTTCGACTCCCCGGGGCCGTTCACCACGCACCCCATCACCGCCACCTCCAGCTCCTCCACTCCGGGATACGACTCACGCCAATCGGGCATACGCTCGCGGATGTAGCCCTGGATATCCTCGGCCATCTCCTGGAAGAAGGTGGAGGTGGTCCGTCCACATCCCGGGCAGGAGATCACCTGCGGCTCGAAGCTCCGGATGTGGAGAGACTGCAGGATCTGCTGAGCCACCCGCACCTCCTCGGTCCTGTCTCCGCCGGGCCTCGGAGTGAGCGACACTCGTATCGTGTCCCCTATCCCCTCGATCAGCAGGACCGAAAGGGCGGTCGCGGTCCCCACGACGCCCTTCGTTCCCATGCCGGCTTCGGTCAATCCGAGATGGAGTGGATAACGGGAACGGGGTGCGAGCTCCCGATAGACCGCGATCAGCTCCGGGCCCTCGGACACCTTCGCCGAGAGGACGATCCTGTCGGACGGGAGCCCCGTTTCCTCGGCCAATTCCGCCGAGCGGAGTGCGCTCTCGATCATGGCTTCCCGGAGAACGGACTGGGCGTCCCGGGGTTCCGGAAGGGCCGCGTTCCTGTCCATGAGCTCGGTCAGAAGGCTCTGATCGAGAGATCCCCAGTTCACTCCGATCCGAATCGGCTTCTCCTCCTCGAGCGCGATCCGGACGATCTTCTGGAAGTTCTCGTCGCGGCGCTTGGCTCCCACGTTTCCCGGGTTGATTCGGTACTTGGCCAGCGCCTTCGCGCAGTCGGGGTGATCGGAGAGGAGGAGGTGCCCGTTGTAGTGGAAGTCCCCGACGATGGGGGCGGTCACCCCGAGGTCGCTTAGCCGGTGCACGATCTCGGGCACGGCCCGTGCCGACTCCGGGTTGTTCACAGTCACCCGCACCAATTCGCTGCCGGCATTCCACAGATCGGTGACCTGGTCCACGGTGGAGGCCACGTCGGCGGTATCCGTGTTCGTCATCGACTGGATCACGACGGGGTTCGAACCCCCAACCCGGACTCCTCCCACCGTCACTTCGTAGGTGTCTCGGCGCGGCCAGATGCTCAACGAAAGGCTCCTCGACGGGCAAGCGTGGGAACGGGGATTCGACCGCGCCAAATCTACCCAACCGCCCCGCCCGCACCAAGGTCTCCAACCTCGGGCGCAACGCACCTGCCCTCGCGGGGGTAAGCTGGTATGGAGGCCAGGAATCCACCATTCTCCAAGAACGCCGGATCACTGAGCCATGCCCCCTTAGCAGGTCGAGGGGCCTTGCGTTGGTGATTCCGGATCCTCGCGCCGAGGTCCGCTCCGCGCTCCCAACCCGAACCAGAGGCCTACATCGAATGGAAACCTCGAACGTTGATTCGTGGACGCTCGCACGCTCCCGGACTCTTTGGCCGGTCGCTGCGGCGGTGTTCTTCCTCGTCGGCTGTGAGCAGGCGCCTTCCCCGGAGACGGAGCCCGAGCCCGTGGAACCGGCGGCGGTCGATCCGCGTCCGGTCGAAGACCTGATGGAGACGACGATTCTCCTTCACCCGGTAAATGGATCCGGAGTCTCCGGCGAAGCCCTTGCACTGCAGTCGGACGGCGCGGTCGTCGTCGCGGTAGACCTGATGGGGCTGCCCGACGAAGGCGAGTACCAGGCGCACATCCACCGCGGCGTGTGTTCGGAGGGAGGGCCGGTGGCCGTGGGCCTGAACCCGGTCATCGGACTCGCCGACGGCACCGGCTCGAGCACCACCACCCTCGACATGGAAGAGCTCCAGGGCGAGGAGGGCGATTTCTTCGTCCAGGTGCACGGGGAGACGGGCATACCGATCTCCTGCGGAGATGCCTATCCCGGCGAGGCTTGACCTCGGGCGGGGCAAACGCGTTCAACACCGAACCCAACAGTCACGGAGGCATATCGATGGCGGAAGTGAAAATCACCGTTCGCAAGGACGGGCCGTATCTGATCGTAGTCGACGGCTCGCTGACGATCGTGGATCAAGAGGGCAACGCGATCCCGCACAGGGAGGGGCGTCCCGTTGCCCTCTGTCGATGCGGGGGGTCCACGACGAAACCCTTTTGCGACGGCACCCACTCCAAGATCGGGTTCGAAGGCGCAACGGCCGCCGTGGGCGCGAGCGAGGCCGCTGAGGACGAATAGAAAGGTTGTTGTAGAAGGGGAGTAGCCACCGTTGGGAGCACCGGACCACCGCCTCGCGGCGGTCGATCCGGCGCGCTCCCGCTAAACGTTCACGCGTCGAGAATCACCCGGATGTCCGGGTCGAGGTCACCTGGCCCCGAGCGCCGGGTCAGGCGGGACACGATGAGGAATGCGAGGCAGGAGCTCACCAGGATAAGGCCCGAGACCGTCACACCGGTCGGGAGGGAAAACGCGCCCGCGAAGGCCAGGGTCTCGAAGAGGAGGGTTCCGCCGAGCCCGACAGCGAGCGAAGCGAGCGCGCCCTCCCGAGTGGCGCCCTTCCAGTTCATCCCGATCGCGAGCGCCGGCACGAACGTCGCCGCGAAGAGACCCCATCCGAAGATTCCCAGGAAGGCGACGAGCGCGCCGGAGAGTTGAGCGACCACGGTGGCCAGTACCGTGATCGCGACCGTTCCGATTCGTCCCCACAGGAGCTCGTCCCGTACCCGGGTTCCGAAGGCCCGGGGAAGGTCGTGGATGAGCGCGGCCGAACCCACGTTCATGAAGGAATTGACCGTGCTCATGATCGCCGCCACCACGCCGGCAAAGACCAGCGCGGCCAGGAGGAGAGGGGTGTGTTCCAGCAGGAAGCGCGGAGTGGCTTCATCCGGGCTGGCCAGAGGCATCCACGAGCCGTCGGCGACCAGGGAACGCACCGCGAGCCCCACCCCGAAATACAGGAGGACGGTGAGGGTCAGCGCGAGCGCGGAGACGACCGGATACCACCGGAACTCGAGCGGATCTCGCAGCATGTAGAACTTGTGGAGGACATGGGGTTGGCCCAGCACTCCCATCGAGAAGACGAAGTAGAAAGAGAGGGCGGCGAGGGGCGTCAGATGCCCCCACGGCCGCAGGAAGCCCGGATCGACCTCGAGGATCGGCGCAGCGAGCCCCCCCAGTCCCCCGCCCACCCGAAGCACGAAGAGGAAGACCAACACAGAGGCGGCGGCCATGAGGGTGCCTTGCAGCACGTCCGTGTAGATGCCCGCACGGATTCCGCCTCCCACGGAGTACAGGAGCGTGACGCCCGCCCCGATCCAGATTCCCCACCCCAACCCCACACCCAGCACGGCATCCAGGACGTAGCCCATGGCGAGCACATTGGTAGCCATATAGCCGACCACCGCCACCAGAATCGACAAACCTGCCAGTCCCTGGGCAGCCGGAGACCGATAGCGCGCCCCGATGGCGTCGGGGAGTGTGTACACGTCGCGCACCTCGGCGAGAAGCCGAAGCCGCTTCGCGAGCACCCACGCCCCGACGGCATTCGTGATTCCCGCCGGAAGAATGATGAAGAGCGCACCCAGCCCGACTGCGTAGACGAGCCCGGGTCCGCCGATGAAGGTGAATCCAGACAGGGTGGCGGAGATCGCGGACAGAGAGAGTGCGATCAGGCCGATTCCCCTCCCCGCCAGGAAGAAATCGATGGAATCCCGGGTTCTCCGCGTCGCCCACGCCCCGACGCCCATGACGGCGACGAAGTAGACGAGGACCACGGCCACGACCAGTGGTTCGGTCGGCGCCCGGACGGGCTCGACCTGAAGGAGGAGCCGAATCACCGCGGCGGGTCCCCCTCGGGTCGCTCCGTCTCAGCGGG
>SLCK01000117.1 GCA_007125845.1 Gemmatimonadota bacterium | reverse complement strand
CTCCCCGACCTCGCAGCACCCCGGCGATCCTGGCTCCGGCACCCGCCTCGTCGGCGAAGATCAGCCAGTGCGCGGATTCGTCGTCCTGCGACGCAGGCACCGCCTCCTGCGATTCGTCCGCGGGCGCCTGCGCCAGCATGACGGACTGGATGTGGCCGTCCTCGTCCTCATCGTCGAAGAGGCTCGTCGCGCCCTCGAATCCGCATTCGCTGAATAGCGACCGCCACCGCCGCGGGGTGAGGAGGGGGTAGTCGGGGCGCACATCCGAATCGGCGAAGCGCCACCAACCGTCCAGGAGGCCGAAGACCAGGTTGAACCAGGTCGACCTGAGGGTGAGCTCGAGCAAGAGGACCATGCCGCCCGGCGCGAGCAGGTCCCGCACATGGCCCAGAGTGGACCGCAGATCCGCGGTCGTGTGGACTACGTTGGCCGCGAGCACCAGATCGAACGAACGGGCTTCGAACTCCTGCTCGAGCGGATTCTCCTCGATGTCGAGGACCGAGAAGCTCAGTCCGGGATGATCCGCGAAGCTCTCCCGGGCCTGCTGGAGGAAGTAGGGTGAGATGTCGGTGAACACGTACTCCGCCGAGCCCGGCAGCCGCGGGAGCACGGCCGAAGTCGCGGCACCGGTCCCCGCCCCGATCTCCAGCACGCGAAGCGGCGTGTCCCGCGAGCCCTCTCCGATCGCCGTGCTCACCGCCTTCGCAAACAGCACGTGGTAGTCCCGGGATGCGGGGCTCGAGTGGTACAGCCGCGACAGGAGCTCGATCGACTCGCCAGCGAGCAATACCTCCCGTGCATCCAGATCACCACGCAGGATGTCGGCGAGATGCTCCCCGCCGCGCCGAAGCAGCTCCGCCTCCGCACTGTACTCCGGACGATTCTCGATGAGCTCGTCCAGCATGCCGTGGAGAGAGGACGGGGCCGTGGGGACCGCCCCGGGGGATCCATGCATCCGCACCAGTTTGGCGAACAGGCGTCGATGGCGAGGCGCGATCCCGGGTGCCTCGCCCACCTCCCCGGGTGAATCCCCCTCCGGGGCCCATCCCAGAGATTCCAGGGCCGCCGACGCGAACCCCCGGGCGACGCGATTGAACAGAGGCTCCGCGAACTCCAGGTACCAGGCGACCTCCGGTGTCCTCTCCGGTGGGGCTTCAGCCTTTTCCACCGCCGCCTTGACCTCCCTCGTCGAACGCAGCGGGTAGGCCTCGCTGTCGGACCCGGTCTCGAGAGCCGCTTCTTCCCATGCCAACTCGTACAGCCAGTCGTCCGATTCCGGTCGTGCGGGCGATTGGTCTTCGTCGAGGACCTTGAGGCGCAGCCCTTCCAGCGTGATGCAGATCTCGCCCGTGTCATCCATCAACCACGCGTCGCCGTTCCAGAGCGCCGGGTCGTCCTTGTGCCGAACTTTGACGTAGGCCCAGAACCGCCGGCCGGGATTGCGCCGATGGACGAGACGGCGAATGGAGACCGGGAAGAAGGGAGCCTCATCCCGGGGAGAGGCCGCCGAACGCACCCGAATGTTGCCGAAGAGTTGAAGCGCGGCGTCCAGGAGGGCGGGATGCACCTGGTAGGGGTCCACCGAAAGTTCGACTGCGTCCGGAAACCCCACGCGCGCGAGAGCTTCGTTCGGGCCAATCCGTATCTCCTGCAGCGTGTGGAAGGCCTGGCCGAAATTGTACGCCCGCCTCTCGAACATCTCATAGTGGTCTTCCACCGGAATCCTGGTCGTGCAGCGCTCACGGAGCGCGTGCAGATCCGGAGTCTCCTCCGCCTCCCCGTCACGGTGCGGATTCAGCCTGGCGGTGGTGTGCACGGTCCAGGACGATTCCCTGTCGGTTGGCGCGCTGTACATCTCGACGGAGGCGTCGGACTCGTCGTAGAGAAGTTGGACCACGCTCCCGCGGGGCCGCCGGAGAAAGAGGAGCTTTCGGAACTCGATGTCTTCGACGGAGACCGGCGCGGGGCCCAGGACCTCTCTCGCCGCGGCGAGCGCCATCTCCACGTAGGCTGCCCCCGGGAAGACGGCCGTGCCCTGGACGATGTGCTCCTCCAAGAAGTCGGCTCGAGGATCGTCGAAGGTCGATTCCCAGGAGGGTCGGGGCGAGGGCAGACGGCGACCGAGCAGAGGATGTCCGGTCTCGACTCCGACCGACGGACGCGAGCCATCCGCCTCTTGCTCGTCCGAGTCGAACCAGTACCGCTCGCGCTGCCAGGGGTAGGTAGGCAGGGACACGCAAGCGCCGTCGGGATAGACCCCCCTCCAGTCCACCGTCCGCCCGTGGACGTACAGCGCGGAGAGGGTGCGGAGCATGACCTCCACTCCGTCCTCTCCCTGCCTCAGGCTCGGGAGCACGGTCGCGGGCTTCTCCTGGCCCGCCGCGCTTTCTGCGAGAGCCGTGGCGAGCACCGGATGGGGCCCGACCTCGACGAAGAGTTCACCTCCCCCGTCGACGAGCCGATCGGCCGCGGCGGCGAAGCGGACGGGTCGGCGGACGTTCTGCCACCAGTACTCGCCATCGAGTTCCCGCCCGTCGGCCCAATCCCCAGTGACCGTAGAGACCAGCGGGATTCGCGTCGGCTCCGGGGAGAGTCCCCTCAAGACCTCGAGGAGCTCCTCCCGGACGGACTCCATCTGCGGACCGTGATAGGGCACCCGCACGGGAAGGGATCGCACGAATCGGCCGTCTTCAGCCAACTGCCCCGCCAATTCCTCCAGCGCCTCGGACTCCCCCGAAAAGGTGACCGAGCTGGGGCCGTTGATTGCGGCCACCGAGATCCGGCCTTGGCGTCCGGCGATCGCGCGCTCCGCCTCGTCGGCCGAGATCCCCGCCGCCAGCATCCCCCCCGTTCCCGTCGCCCGATCCTGCAGG
>SLCK01000092.1 GCA_007125845.1 Gemmatimonadota bacterium | reverse complement strand
CGTGCCAGGAGAAGGCCGAGGAGGAGGCGGCGAAAGCAGCCCACGCTCCGCGCCCGCACGAACACGCCCGGCCACCAGCCTTCGGGCCGGGCCCGCACGAGGGCCTCCATGTCGGTGACCCACTTGAGGGAGGGCCACGGAAAGGGGCCGTGCTTGGCGCCGTGGAGCACGAGCGCGATGAGCAGGGTGTCGGCGGCGAGGGCCCGGATCTCGCGTCCGTGGAGAACCACCCGCTCGCTCTCCTCCCAGAGGACGTCGCAGTCCATCGCGACCGAATGGTAGCGCTGGACACGGCCCCAGTGGAGATCGAGGAGGATCCCCGTCTCCGGATGCTCCATCGTGAGATCCTGCTCGGGGCTCCGGACCCGTTCCTCCTCCGGAAGGTCGCGTCCCGGGACCGAGACGTATCCGCGCGCCTTCAGGACATCGAGCGCGCCCTCGACGTCCCGGCGGCGGACGATCAGGTCCAGGTCGTTGAAGCTCCTCAGATCAGGGCCGGGATAGAACCGGGCCGCCAGCACGGGTCCCTTCCACGCCACTCCCGGGCACCCCGCGTCCTCCAGGACCTCGAGGATCTCGACGAGCTCCCGCCCGAGCGCGAGGCTGCGCGCCGCGATCGCGAGGTAGCGCTTCCTCAGCTCGCCGAGGACCGGCGCGGGCACCCATCTCGCTCCCTGGGTGCTCAGATGGTGATGAAGGAGGGGCGTGGTGGCGTGCCGCTCGCCGAGATCAAGCACGGCCTTCCAGTCCAGATCTCCTCTTTGCAGGAGCTTCCTCAGCCTGTGAGCGGGTCCATTCTCGAGACGGACCCGCCCACAGAGGAGGAGGACTTCCTGCTCGGGGGTCGTCCTCATCGGAGCCCCGCTCCCAACTCCGGCTCCCCCTGGTGGTAGGCGAGAGCCTGGAGCCGGAACAGCTTCGCGTACTCCCCGCCCAACGCCATCAGCTCGTCATGGCTGCCCACCTCTGCGATGCGCCCGCCAGACATGAAGTAGATTCGATCGGCCATCCTGACCGTGGACAGTCGGTGGCTGATCACCACCGCGGACCGATCCCGGAGGAGGCGGCTGATCGCCCCGACGACTTCGGCCTCGGCGTAGGCGTCGAGGGCGCTCGTGGGCTCGTCGACGATGAGAATCTCCGCGTCGCTCCAGAACGCCCTCGCGATCGCCACCTTCTGCCACTCTCCCCCGCTCAACTCCTCCCCTCCGGCGAAGAAGCGTCCCAGGGTGGTGTCGTAGCCGAGGCCGAGACGGCGGATGGCCGGGTCCACACCCGCGACCCGGGCCGCCTCCTGGATCTCCTCCGTCGAGAGAGGACGCCGGGTGTTCCCGAACCAGATGTTGTCGTGAGCCGAGACCTGGTAGCGCGCGTAGTCCTGGAACACCACGGAGAACTTTCTGCGCAGCTCCACCGGATCGAACTCCCGCAGGTCCACCCCATCGAGGGAGATCGAGCCGGACGTGGGGTCGTAGAGCCGGCAGAGGAGCTTCGCGAGGGTCGACTTGCCCGACCCGTTGGGGCCGACCAGGGCCACGAGCTCGCCCGGCCCGACCTCGAACCCCACATCGGTGAGCGCCGGCTCACGACTGCCGGGATAGGTGAACCCGAGGCGGTCCGCTCGAAGTCCCTGCCGCATCCTCTCCGGCACCGGCGTGGGCCGGGACGGCGCGGTGACCGTCGGCTCGAGCTCGAGGAACTCGTCGACGTTCGCCAGGAAGAGGTTGTCCTCGTAAAGGCCGCCGAGCCCGCGGAAGAGCGACTGGAGCAGTCCCTGAGCCCGCTGGATCGCCCCGAAGTACATCACCATGTCCCCGAGGGTGAGCGCGCCCTGCATCGTCCGGTACCCGATGAAGCCGAGGGCCGCGAACACCACCACGACCGCAGCCGACTGGGCCGCCGCATCGGCGAGGCTGCGCGCCTTGGCGAGCCGGAGGGTCTCCGTCCGCAACTGCCCCTTCAGCTCCCGGAACCGGTCCAAGAGCTCCCCGCCCAGGCCGTAGATCCGGAGCTCTTTCGCGTGCTGCGCGTTCCCGATCAACCACCCGAAGTAGTTCGCCTTCCTCTCGGTTCCGGAACGCTCCCGGTGCCAACCGTGGAAGCGCCTGGAGTGCCTCATCTTCACGACCAGCGCCGGCAGTGAGGCGAGGAACACGACGAGCGGAAGGATCCAGTGGACGCTGGCAAGGAGGATCAGGATGCCGGCGACCGTCACGGAGCTCTGCAGCACGGCGGTCAGGTTGTCGAGGAGGCGGGTTGGCCGGAAGGGCGCCTCCTGCTGGGCGCGATGCAGGCTGTTGTAGTAGCTGGGATCTTCGTAGTAGGCGTAGTCGACTGCAATCGACTTTTCGTGGAGCCGACCGAGCATGTGATCGGTCACGAGATGGCCCTTCGCTTCGGACGCGAATCCGGCGAGCGAGCGGCTCACGGCTCCGACGATCGTCACCGCTCCGGCCAGGGCGATGAGCATCGCGACGCGCTCGAAGCCGAGGTCGGCCTGAGGGTCCCCCTGCAGGCCCATCGCGACCGTATCCACGATGAGCTTGACGAGGTACAGGCCCGCCAGCGTGACCGCGGACTGGACGAAGATCAGGACCGTGCCGAGCACCGTCCAGCGAGGAGCGCTGGCCCAGATGAATCCCAGAGCCCTGAGGATGCGACGAACGTCGTCTCCACGGGGCGGCTTCGTCCCGGCGGTCCGCCCTGGTCGTTCGCTCACGGACTGCGATCGTTCCGAATGAGCCCCCGCTCCCGCAGCTCCGCCAGGAACCGTGCGACATCGTCGCGCAGAACCGCCGGCTCCACCTCGAACTCACGCTCCAGACGCTCCCGGATCTCCTCCTCGGTGCACGGTGAGGAGAGGAGCTCCCAGATCCGGGCCGCCACTGGCGTCAGGG
>SLCK01000109.1 GCA_007125845.1 Gemmatimonadota bacterium | reverse complement strand
GCTCGTCGCTTCGCGGCCGCACCGGTCGTAGTCGAAGCGGTTCGCGATGACCCCCTCGTTCCAGACGACGTAGAGGTCGTCGCCCTCCCGGGGGTTGTACCGGAGCCGGACGTTCGCCACTCCCAGGTCCAGTGTGCTCTTGTACTGGACGAAGGCCACGGCGGAAATCTCGGTGGAGAGCATGACCTCGGCCCGCGGCCGGCCCACGTGGGCCATGAGCCGCTGCACCCCGGCATCGACGCCCCGTCCCTGGTCGACCTCCTCGGCATGGCGCTCTCGGAGGAGGGTTGGGAGGCGTTCTCGCGGGGCTCGGCCATCCGGCGCGCCGGTCGGGCGGGGTGCGCCCGGAACGTCTGCATCGCCCTCGGAAACGGGCTCGCCGGGAAGGATGAGCCCCCGTCCGAGGCGGTGACCCTACCCGTGGAGGCGCTATCCGACCCGGCGCCGCTTGTCAGAGGACACGCCGCGTGGGCTCTGGGTCTGGTCTCGTCAGCCGCCGCCCGCCCCGCATCGGAGAGGAGGGCGTCGGTGGAGGAGGATCCCTGGGTCGGAGCAGAGATCACCTCTGCGCTGGAAGGTTCGAGGGCGACGAGCAACTGACTCCTCGTGTTCGAGCACCACCGATACCCGCAGCACCGCACGCTTCTGTAGCAACGGCCGATCGTTGAAGCCACGGCATCCCCTCCGGAATCGAGCACGCGGGCTTGCGGGGGCAAGACTATTATCTTAATAGTAGCAGGACAACGTCCCGATCCCTTCCTCGCCCATCTTCCGTGAGCTGTCATGCGCGTCCATGGCCCTGCGGCACGTCCGCGACCCAAACTGAGCCGCTTCGGGAGCGCTCTCCTGGCTCCGTTGCTCGTGGCAGCGTGCGCGGATTCCGGCTCCCTCGACACAACAGCGGCATCGGCGGTCGATTCGGCAGGTGTTCGGATCGTGAGCTTGCCGGGGGACGGGGTCGATCAGCCCATGGAGGAGGCGCTCGAACTGCCCCCGCACCTGCGACTGGGCGTGGTGGAAGGCGAGGAGGCGCTCCAGTTCTCCACGCCGAACGGAGCGGCCCGGCTCTCGGACGGACGCCTGGTGGTCTCCGAATCGGGAACGCGACTCCGGCTCTTTGACGCTGATGGAAGCTTCGTGCGTTGGATCGGTGCGATGGGTGACGGGCCCCGAGAGTTTGCCGCCGTCTCCTCGGTGGGGATCCTCGACGGAGACACGATCGCGGTTTACGACGGCCGCCGCCGCCGGATCGTGCTCTACGAGCCGGGGGGCGGGTTCGTCCGGGAAGCCGCGGTTCAGCTTCCCGAGCGTTTCACACAAGTTCGGTCCTCCCGGTTCTTCTCCGACGGACGGTTCTTCGTCGAGGCGGCGAACCCGGGCTTCGACCAGCCGGACGCGGCCGAGCGCCGGGAGCGGATCGCGGCGATCCTCTTTGACCGCCACGGGGCCGAACCGCAGATCCTGGATGAGGCCGACGGCATGACGCTGCGCATCGAAACGGTGGGAGAGAGCGAGGGCGGGCAGCAGATGCGCCTGATGGTCAACATCACGCCCACCTTCTTTCCGCTTTCCCGCTTCACCGGAGACCGTGGTGGTGTGCACCGGTGGGATGGCGCCCGATTCGAGGTGCGACGCCTGGACGACGCCGGGGTGCTCCGCGAGATCATCCGCGTGGATCGCGCCGCTCGCCCGGTGACGTCCGAGGTCATCCGGACCTATGAGAATGAGGGACCGGGCTCCAACGTCTCGCCGCAGCTTCGGGAGATCCGGGAGCAGGTGCTGGCCTCGCGAATGTACGCCGACTCCCTGCCTCATTTCCAGGTGGTCCAACCGGCGCCCGACGGCTCGCTCTGGTTGGGCGAATTCACGGGGCACGTTGGGGGAACGCCCACCCGTTGGTGGCGGATTTCCCCCGATGGCGAGCTCAAGGGGTATCTTGACCTTCCCGAAGGTTTCCGGGTCCTCGCCTTCGAGGAAGGAGAGGTTCTCGGCGTGGAGCGCGACGAACTGGACGTCCCCTTCGTCGTGGGCTACCGGGTGCGGTAGCCTCGCTCGTACGTCAGTGAACCGCCCCGGGTTTGCTGGAGACTCCAGAGTGTGAGCGGACGGGGTCTGAGGCCGTCGAAGAGGTGCTTCCCAGAGGTGTGGGAACGGCCGATACGGCTCGAGGAACGGGTGAAGGCACAGCGGCAAAATCTTCGAAGTCTACGAAGATGCGCAGCGCTCCTGGGCACCCGCAGGGTCGAAGCCCGTCCGCTCCCGGGGATCCGGTTGCGTCCCAGGGAACCATGGGGTCGCCCCGGGCTCTGGGGTACCGTACCTTGACGAGCATCTGATCCGGTAATGCGCACCTTGAACCAGGAGCGGAGGAGCTGTAGTTGTGGGACCATTCATCCCGAAACCCCTCCACGTGGGAGTATCCATGTCAGTTCCTTCAGGGATTACGCCTGAGGACTGGATCCGGGAGCAGCTCGAGCGCAGAGATGGGCCGCTTCCCCCCAGCGAGCTTCTCATGCCCGATAAGCAGCCAGACCTCGGGGTAATCGACGTGACCGGAAAGAGTCCCGAGGAGCGGGAGGACGTTGAGAACGAACAGCGGGCCGTGTTCGCAGAAAAGGTCGAGGACCACGGATTTGATGTCGACACTCTCGCGTCCTGGCCGACAGCTACCGCCTTGATCAAGACCGGAGGGCTTCCCTTCGTCCTTACCAAAGACAAGATCGTAGGTGAGCGGTCGTGGAGGAGCCTCTTGGCTCTCGCGGCTTCGATGTCCCTCGCTGGGTGGAGAAGCAGCAGCTTCCCCACCGGGTCGATCATGTCCACTTCTTCGTTGATCGGCGCCCACCCCAAGCCTGACAGGAGAGAGAGAAATGCAGAGCTCCCAGTCCCACCGAGCAACCGTCATCGGCATCGACCTGCGGACGGGTAT
>SLCK01000054.1 GCA_007125845.1 Gemmatimonadota bacterium | reverse complement strand
GGCCGGAGGGGCAGCCCACCGAGGGGGTCTTCGGCCAGAGCATCGTACCCCGCAGAGACCACGACGAAGTCCGGCGTAAAGAGGCGCTCGGCCTGTTCGAGCGCCTCCCGGAAGCGGCGCAGATATGCTTCCCGCGAGATCCCGGCCGGGACGGGTACGTTGAGGGTCGTTCCCTCCCCCTCCCCTTCCCCTCGCTCCGCCTCCGCCCCCGTTCCGGGGAAGAAAGGAGCCTGGTGAATCGAGAGATAGAAGACGGACGGGTCGCGGTAGAAGATCTCCTGCGTACCGTTCCCGTGATGGACGTCCCAATCCACCACTGCCACCCGATGGGCGAGTCCTTCCGTCTGCAGGTGCCGGACGGCAACGGCCACGTGATTGATCGGGCAGAACCCCATCGCCTGAGCGGCGGAAGCGTGGTGACCGGGTGGGCGGGCGGCGACGAAGGCGTTCCTCAGGCGACCCGACCCCACGCGACTCATCGCCTCCAGGACGGCGCCCGAGCTCCCGAGCACCGCCTCCCACGAAGCCCCGGAGAGCGGGGTTTCGGGTCCCACCTCCACTTGCCCCGCCTCCTCGGCCTCCTTCGCGGCGGTCCGCACCCGGCGGATGTGCTCACGCGAATGCACCCGCGCCAGATGCTCCTCGGTGGCCGCTTCTGCGGCCACCTGCTCCACCCGACCGTGCAGGACCAGGAGATCCTTTCCGACCTTGGAGGCCAGAGCTCGGAGGCGGCCCTGATGCTCGGGATGGCCCCAGCCGGGGTCGTGAAGCGCCGCCGCGGGGTGGAGGAAGAATCCGGTTCGTCCTCCGTCGGCCAGGCTCATCGACCGTCGGCCCGACTCATGGCCCGCTCAACGAGTATCCGCAATGGAGACGGGCGGAGTGTCGACCCAGCGCGCGACCCTCTCCTGCAGGGAGCAGACCTCGGGGGTCACCGACCGGAGGGCGATGATCGCATCGCACGCCGCGTTGGTGGCCGACATCGTCGTCAGATAGGGGATCTTGTGCGTGATCGCCGCCCTGCGCATTGCGTAGTCGTCGTACTGCGACCGCTTCCCGAGCGGGGTGTTCACGAGGAGGTCGACCTCCCCGCTCACGATCAGGTCGGCGAGGTCCGGACGTCCCTCACCCACCTTCAGGATTCGCCTCGCCGGGATGCCGAGCCGGGTGATGTAGTCGTGCGTTCCCGCCGTGGCGAGGATCTCGAACCCGAGGTCGTGGAAGCGGCGCAGGATCGGCGTGACCGTCGCCTTGTCTCGATCGTTGACCGTGACCACGAGCCGTCCCCCGTCCCGGGGAAGGACGTTCATTGCCCCCGCCTGGGCCTTCGCGTAGGCCATCCCGAGGGAGTCGTCGAACCCCATCACCTCACCGGTCGACTTCATCTCCGGTCCGAGGATGATGTCGACGTCGAAACGGTTGAAGGGAAAGACCGCCTCCTTGACGGCCACCCCCGGCACGTGGGGATCGGAGGACACGCCGAGGTCGGCCAGGCGCTCGCCCGCCATGACCCTCGCGGCGAGACGAGCCAGAGGAACTCCGGTCGCCTTGCTCACGAAAGGCACGGTCCGAGAGGCCCGCGGGTTCACCTCGAGCACGTAGACCTTCCCGTCCCGGATCGCGTACTGCACGTTCAGGAGCCCGACCACGCCGAGCTCGAGCGCGAAGGCGCGGGTCAGCTCGCGGATCCGGTCGAGCTCCGCCGGCCCGAGCCGGTACGGGGGAAGGACACACGCGGAGTCGCCAGAGTGCACCCCCGCGTCCTCGATGTGCTGCATGATGCCTCCGATCACGACGTCCTCCCCGTCGCAGAGGGCATCCACGTCGGCCTCGAAGGCGTCCTCCACGAAGCAGTCGATCAGGACCGGATGGTCGGGGGAGGCCCGGACCGCCCGGTCGAAGTAGTCTTCGAGAGAATCGTCGTCGTAGACGATCTCCATCCCCCGTCCCCCGAGCACATAGGAGGGACGGACCAGGACCGGGTATCCCACGCGTCCAGCCACCTCGAGAGCTTGCTCGAGGGAGATCGCCACCCCGTTCGGGGGAACGAGCGCCCCCACCTTCCGGCAGACCTGCTCGAAGCGCTCCCGGTCCTCGGCACGGTCGATCGCGTCGACGGACGTTCCCAGAATCGGCACTCCAGCCGCCTCCAGGCCCTCGGCCAGATTGAGCGGCGTCTGTCCCCCGAGTTGAACGATCACCCCCATCGGGTCCTCCCGGTGGATGATCTCGAGCACGTCCTCGAGGGTGAGCGGCTCGAAGTACAGGCGGTCGGAGACGTCGAAATCGGTCGAGACGGTCTCGGGATTCGAGTTCACCATCACGGTCTCGAATCCGGCCTGGCTCAGGGCGAGCACAGCCTGGACGCAGCAATAGTCGAATTCGATGCCCTGGCCGATCCGATTGGGACCGCTCCCCAGGATGACCACCCGATCCCGATCCGAGTGCCGGACCTCGTCCTCCGTCTCGTAGGAGGAGTAGTAATACGGGGTCTCCGCCGGAAACTCTCCGGCACAGGTGTCCACGACATTGTAGGTGGGACGGACTCCAAGCTCCCACCGGCGGTCGCGCACTTCCTCCTCCGTCTCGCCCCGCAAGCGGGCGAGTTGGACATCGGAGAACCCGTTCCTCTTCATTCGCCGCAGCGCCCCCGGGCTCACCTCCGTCAGCTCCCGGTACCACGCTTCCAGCTCCACGAGCTCGAGGAGCTGGTCGAGGAACCAGGGATCGATCGCCGTCGCCTCGTGGATCTCCTCGAAGGTGGCCGGCGCCCGCGCGTTCGGTGCCGAACGCCCACCTTCCGGAGTCGGGGGGCGCCCCTCTTCGCGGATCCGCACCGCTCGCCCCGGATCGGCCGCGACCTCCGCCGCTTCGGGCTCCTCGTCCCCTTCCCGGTCCCACGCGAGAAGCGCTTGCAGCGCCCGCTTCAACTGGAAGGGGCGCTCGGCGG
>SLCK01000141.1 GCA_007125845.1 Gemmatimonadota bacterium | reverse complement strand
GTTGGCTGACCGGTGTCGCCCTTCTTCCCGCGTTCCTCCTCTTCGGGGGAGGGGATGCGCTGTCCCTGCATCTCTGCCCCCACCACCTGCACGAGGTGACCTTGGAGGCCGGTGCCGAGGACGATCTCGTCCATGGCACGCACGATGTAGCCCATAACGACAACGACCACCATGACCGTGGCGCCGGCCACGACCGTCACCACCACCCGGACTCGCCCGCCTCAAAGTCCGCGGTGTCGGCACACGACCACCCAACGGATGATCACGAGGGCCCGTGCTTCTGTGCAGGCGACTGCCATGCAGGTGGGACGCTACCGGGCCTCTCGTCTTTCGTCCAGAGCCAGGATCTCCTCCTCCCGCCGCGCTTCGCCAGGCCCCGGCCGATGGCGGCGCTGCGACCCTCCCTCCTTATCGAGCCCTACGTTCTTCCTTACTCCACGGCTCCACCTCTGAGCTGACGCGCACCCGATAGCGACATCTCATCACCCGGTCCGGCGGTGCTTTCTCCGCAAGGGAGAGCTCCGACCGCAGGTGCCCGGGGTGCCTCTACGTCAGCTACACGAGGTCGAATCATGCTCGAGTTGCGTCGTTCCGCTGTCCTTCTCGCCGGAGGGCTCCTTCTGGGAAGCCCGGGACCGGCGTCGGGCGAGTCGCCACACCAACCTACCGATCCCGAAGTCGGGGTGGACGCTCGCCCCGGGAATGGGATCGGCATCGCCTCCGCCGCCGTTCCGGACACGCTTCCGGATCCCGACGGTCCCCGCTTCGTGCTGGAGCCGATCATGGTCACGGGAGAGCGGGAGCTCTCGGTACCGCCGCCGGTTGTGACCCGGCGGGTCGATCCGGATCTGCTCGTCCGCGTGCGGGCTGAGAACGCCTGGGACCTTCTTCGTCAGACCGCGCACGTTGAGGTCAGGGATCCGGGCCAGGGTCCCGGCTTCCCCCCGAACGCGGTGCTCCGGGGCTTTGCTTCCGATCACTCCTCGGAGGTGCTCCTCACGGTGGACGGGGTGCCGGTGAATCTTCCGGTCCACGGACACGCCGAGGGGTTCTCGGATTGGTCGGTCCTCTTTCCCGGGGCCGTGAGTACCCTCCGCGTCATACACGGACCCTCGAGCCCCCTCTACGGCGACTACTCTCTGGGCGGGACGGTGGAGGTGTTCACGCGTGCGGATTACGATGGCCTTACGGGGGGAAGCTCCGTATCGTCTTTCGGAGACGCCGAGGCCTGGTTCCTGACGGGGGTTCGCCGGAGCGACGGGGGCGCCGCCACGGGCCTTCAATTCAAGCGGAAGGAGGGGTGGAGGGACAATTCCGGCTATACCCTGGCGAATGCCCTCGTTAGAGGTTGGCGGTCCGTCGGCGACGCTCGCCTGGAAGGGGGTCTTCACCTCCACGGCTCTCGCTGGGACTCCCCGGGCTACCTCTCTCTCGGAATGTATGAGGATCGGCGCCTCGAGGAGGCGATCGACCTCTCCGACGGGGGTGAGCAGGAGAGGGCGGTGCTGCACGGACGATATGCGCTCCCGCTTTCGGAGAACCACTCTCTACAGGTGAACGCCTGGGGACTCGCCTCCTCTTGGGACCTCTTCCTCAACGTGCCGGGGCACGGCGACGGGCAGCGCGGGGAGAGCGATCGACGGCGGGCGGCAGGGCTGCAGGTGCAGAATTCCTGGACGCCGGGGAGTGCTGGCGTCCCCGGAGGTCGAAATGAGTTCACTGTTGGCCTCGACGCGGCGATCCACGGCAGCGAGTACGAGCTCCACACCACGAGTGAACGGGAGAGCCTCCACTGGGAGGTGGGGCACGATTCCCGCCGGGAGGAAGGTGCCGGCTACGTTCGATGGCGGCGCGTGGTAGGGGAACGCCTGGGGCTTGATCTGGGGGGACGGCTCGATGTCCTTCGGACGAGAAGCGAGGCGCTGCCCTTATCGGGCGGTCACGACGACCGCACGGACCCGCATGACCACCGCTCCTCCGGTCCCGGTGTCGGCGTGCTGAAGCCGCATCCCCTGGACGATCCCACCGGTCCGAACGGCGAAAGGCGTCACCGCTACGCCAGTTTCCACGACGTTCCGGGTCACGACCCCAGCGACCACGATCCCGCGAAGGAGGGCTCGGACGTCCACACACTCTTTTCTCCCAAGCTTGGGATGCGGTATCTCTGGAGCGAGAACACGGCCTTCCTCGCCTCGCTGAGTCGGGGATTTCGGAGCGCCCAGGGGGTCCTGGGAGATCCGGCGCGCCCCCCCGTGCGCACCTGGTCGGCCGAAGTCGGCGCGGAGCACTCCGTAGGCAGCGTGGGCGCCACCGTCTCGCTCTTCCGGATCCATGTCTCCAACGAGCGGATCCTCGACCCGGCGACGGGAGGGGTGAGCTCGGCGGGGAGCTCGGTGCGCCAGGGCGCGGAGGGTCAGGTGAGCTGGAATCCCCTTCCCGTGCTGGAGCTGGAGATCGGGGGGACGTACACGCACTCGAGGCTGGATGGGGCCTTCTTCGATCCGCACGTCGATCATGGTCACGGCCACGCGCTCCTCCCGGATGTGGACAATGCTCGCGGCGATTCCTGGGCAACGCGCGCGCCGGTGGAAAGCGCTCGAGGTCACGGGGACGGGTTGGAAGAGGGCGGTATCCACACCGATGAGCTCGCCGGTCCGGTATTCCACACGGCGCCGGGGGAGGACGACAGCGAATGGGTCCCGGGCATCGCGCTCTGGCGGGCGTTCGCGAGCGGGGAGTGGTCGCCGCGGCCAGGGGTCGCCGCTCGGGCGGACCTCCGAGTGACGGGGCCTTACGTGCCCATCGCCGAGCCGCACGGAGAGACCGATCCCTTCGCAGTGCTCGGCCTCGGGGCGAGCTTCGCCGCGGGGGAGCGCTTCCTGGTGGACCTGGACGTGAGGAATGCGCTGGACGCCGTGTATCCGGAGTTCCGTACCTCGGGGTACGTCATCCCCGGGGCTCCCCGGACCTTCACGGTGGCGGTTCGGATGCTGGGTCGATAGCACGTCGCCGGAGGCACGCACGGCGACGTGCAGGAGCG
>SLCK01000099.1 GCA_007125845.1 Gemmatimonadota bacterium | reverse complement strand
TGGAATCGTCCGGGTTCTACCGGATCCGTCACAAGGTGAAGGGTCGGTATCGATCCGGACCTCTAAGAAGACAGCTCAGCTCAGGAGGCTAGCACGCACACGATGAGCCGCCAAGATCCGCCCTCGGTAACTACGGACCGCCTGCCCCCCGGGGAGGTAGACCCGCAATTCGCCGACTCGCTCAAGCTCTTCACCGTGGTCTCCCGCGCCCACGCTGCGCTCCACGAAAAGGCCCGTGAGGACGTGGCCCGCCACGGCCTCACGCTCACCGAGTTCGCCGTGCTCGAGGTTCTCTACCACAAGGGCCCGCTCCTCCTGGGAGCCATCCGCGAGAAGATCCTCGCGTCCAGCGGTGGAATCACCTACCTGGTCGACCGCCTCGCGGACAGAGGGTTTGTGGAGCGACGAGAGTGCCAGGAGGACCGGCGAGCTCGATACGCCGCCCTCACCCCCGAGGGCGTCGAGTTCATGCACCGGATCTTCCCAGAGCATGCCGAGTGTCTTCAGAGCCTCATCGATGGGTTGACACCGGAAGAGCGGAAACGGGCAACGGAGCTGATGAAAAAGCTGGGTAAGGGAGCGCGCGACGCCGAGCCCTGCGGGGAAGCCTCTTCCGAAGCCGAGCCTGGCTGACCCCTCCCCCACGCGAACTGTGAACATGCCGGCGATCCAGCCCTTGACAGTGAGTCTCATGGATTTACCTTAGCACTGAGCCACTTAGAGTGAAGGTATCTCTGAGGTCGCTCCATGAACTCGAACCCACGTGACCCGAGCTTTCTCGGGTCGCGCACCTCCAGAACGTAAGGGAGCCTGTAATGAGCAACGCCCAGACTCAGACCGCCGCCGGAACCCAAACCTGGCAGTTGGACCCCGCCCACTCTCAGGTGGAGTTCGGCGTCCGTCACATGATGATTTCGACCGTGAAGGGACACTTCCCGGAAGTCGAAGGCACGATCCACCTGGACGAGAAGGACCCCGCGGAATCATCCGTCGAGGTGTCGATCGACACCGCCTCGATCGACACGCGGAACGAGGACCGTGACAACCACCTTCGAAGCGAGGACTTCTTTCACGTCGAGAAGCACCCCGAGATCCGCTTCGTAAGCTCGGCGATCGAAGCACGGGGGGAGGATCGCTACGAGGTCCGGGGCGACCTGACCATCCGCGGTGAATCGCGAGAAGTCGTACTCGATGTGGAGAGGCTTGGGGAGGGCGTCGACCCCTGGGGAAATCAGCGGTTCGGCTTCCGCGGCGAGACCCGGATCAATCGCAAGGACTTCGGCCTGACCTGGAACCAGGCGCTCGAGGCCGGCGGCGTACTCGTCGGAGACGAGGTGAGGATCACCCTGGAGGGCCAGGCGGTCCTCTCGGAGGAAGACGGGAAGTGAACGCCCCCAGCGGCGGGGCCTGCACTTCTTAAATGGCCTTTTGTCCGCGACACCACGGAGAAGCCCGTCCCGCCTACGCGGGGCGGGCTTTTCGCGGTCGGGGGCATGCGCCCCGACAGAGTCCCTTCAGGACCCTCCGTGCGCCTCCGGCGAGATCCCTCCCGGGTCCGGATGCAGCTCTCGAGCGGGAGGACGCCCGCGCTGGCGCTCCTTCAGCTCCCGGAGCTTTCTCCAGGCCCTATCGAAGGCCTGGGTAATCGCCTGCCCCAGGTCATGACTCTCGGGATCGTCCGAAGGTTCTCGGTTGACGAGCACCTGCCCATTGGGCACGCTCACCTCGAGACGCACGTGATAGACCTGTCCGGAGTTCCTCGACACCGCCTCCTCGATCGTGACCCGGCAGGTCACGATCCGGTCGTACACGGTTTCGAGCTTCTCGATCTCGCCGAGTATTCGTTCCTTGAGCTCCGGAGTGGAATCGACGTTACGGAAGGCGATTTCGGGAGGAATCTCCATGGCGTGTCGAGCACCTCGCGTCGGAAGGGATTTCTTGCGACTCGCTGCTCGGTTCGACACCGCCCCCCCCACGGGGTTCCGACGGCTGGGGGCCCTGACGCACTCTAGACGAGCGCCTCGATGCGCTGGAGGCAGGCCTCGGCGCCCCTCAGCTCCAGGTTGCTGATGTACACTTTGTCCACACCACGCTCCCTCAGTTTCCTCAGGGTACGCGCGCATACGGCTTCAGGCGAATCCCCGGCCTCGAACTCACGAATCAACTCCTCTTCGGGCACGGGGATGAAATTCGACAATCGCCGCAGAGTCGCCGGGTTCGCGCTCCGGTAATAGAACACGCCGACGAGCCCTGGGAGCGCAAGATCGCGCTGCTCCGCCTCCTCCAGAAAGCGATCGAGGGGAGCGAGATCGTGATGCGAGACGATCTGTGTGAGATAGTAGTCCGCCTCGTGTTCCGGATCCAGTAGGAGGTCCACCTGCTCCCTTGCGTCGCGGTAGGGATTGACCCAGGTCCCGAGGGGGAGCTCCACACCGCGCTCCTCCCGAATCCGCGCCCGTAGGTCCCTCGAGCGGGGCAGGCACCGGGGAGGACCCACGTCCCGGTCTCCTCCGGTAACCGTAACTGCGCCCAAGCCGTGAGATGCTGCCCGACGGGCGAAGAGGAGGCAGTACTCAAGGGTGTGCTTGCAGGTGAGGAACGGAACCACCTGCGAGAGATCCACGTCGGGGCCCAGGTTCGCGGTCAGGTGACGGAGGCTCTCCTCCTCCCGGTCACCCACCGCGTCGTCCGTGAAGAGGACGAACCTGCCGGCCCGAAGCAACGCTCGCACCGCGCGGTTCACATCGATCCATGCGTCCAATGATGCCTGGGCGGACAGCCCGGCCGGAGGCGGGCGCAGCTCGACCGTCGTGAGGGGCCCGGATTCGAAGAGCGCTTCCATGAAGGGAGTCGTGCGACCGGTGGGCAGGTTCGCTCCCGCGGTCTCGGGGCTCGGCATGGCCTGCTCAGCCGGCATGGCGCAACTCCTCTCTTCGGCGGGCGGCCTCGGCGGCCACGCTGAGACCCAGCTCCGTGCCGACCCTGGCCGACGTTACGTGGACCCCGGCCACGATGGGCACGAGCGCTTCCAGAATCTCCCTCATGATGAGGGCCCCCTCCTCCCTCGCCGCTTCCGCCCCCCGGCTTTCGGCCGCCGCCATCCTCTCGAGCACGGTGGCGGGCACACGCACCCCCGGAATCTCCTGGTCGAGAAATTCGGCGTCGCGAAGGGAAGTAAGGGGCCAGAGGCCGGCCAGGACCGGGATCCGAGGCTCGCCCACGGCCGCGAGGAACCCCTCGAGCGCAGCGGGCTCGAAGACCGGCTGGGTGACCGCAAAATCAGCTCCCGCCTCGATCTTCCAGCGGAACCGGCGTCGTTCGCGATCCGCATCTTCCGCTTCGTGATTGAGGGCCACACCCACCACGAACCGGGTCGGTGGGTCGACGACCTGGCCCCCCGGATCCTCCCCGTGGTTCAGGTGACGCAGGACGTTGGTCAGCCCGATCGCATCGATGTCGAATACCGCCGTCGGATCGGGGTACGGACCCGTCCGGGTGAGATCACCGCTGACGACGAGTACGTTGCGCAGCCCGGATGCTGCCGCGCCCAGGAGATCGGAGATCATCTGATGCATGCTCCGATCCCTACACGGGTAGTGGACGATCACTTCGACGTCGGCTTCCCTGGCCAGCAGAATTCCCGCCGGGAGCGCACCCATCCGGCGCAGCCCCCGACCCGTCTCTACGACCGTCACCGCATCGACCCCGGACCGGGCAGCTCTCCGGGCATCGTCCAACAGGGGCTGAGGATCCCAGCCCTGGGGAGAGAGGAGCTCCAGGGTCGTCACAAACTCACCTGCGGCGAGCTTCGCCCCGAGTCGGGACCGGTCCGCGAGCGGCTCCGGAGCCACCGTGTCGAGGGACGGACTCGGTGATCCCGAATCGCCCGCGCGCCCGGTGGGCCTGCGGAATGAGACGACCCCCCGCTCTTTCCCGTCCATCTCCGATACGGCCAGGCGGATGGCCCGGATGTGCTCGGGCGTCGTTCCGCAGCACCCCCCCACGAATCGCGCCCCCGCTTCCACCATCCGGCAGGCGTAACGGGCCATGTACGCGGCGCTCGCCAGGTACATCTTGCGGTCTCCGACCGGATGCGGGAGCCCCGCGTTCGGCTGAGCTATCAGGGGACGATCGGTGACCGCGGCCATCCGGTCGATCGCGTCGAGGATCTCGGCCGGACCGACCGAGCAGTTCAGCCCGAGCACGTCCACGCCCCACTCGTCCAGGGTCCGGGCTACGGACTCCACCTCGGTGCCGTGGGACGTATGCCCGCCCTCTTCTATCGTCACCTGCGCGAAGACCGGAAGTTCGCTCACGGCCCGAACCGCCTCGAAGGCCTGACGGAGCTCGTTCAAATCCGAGAACGTCTCCAGGACGAATCCGTCCACGCCGCCGTCGAGAAGGCCCTCCACCTGCCTTCCGAAGTAGCCCCGGGCCTCTTCCTCCGAGGTGGGTCCCCACGGCTCGATCCGGATGCCCAGGGGACCGATCGCCCCCACCACCGCAGCCCGTCCCGCGGCCGCGTTCCGAGCCAGCTTCGCGGCGGCTCGATTGATCTCCCGGGTCCGATCATCAAGCCCGAAGCCGGACAGCTTCACCGGGTTCGCCCCGAAGGTGTTCGTCTCGAGGAGCTCGGCCCCGGCCTCCACGTACTCCCGGTGAATCCCCTCAACGAGCTCGGGGTGGCTCAGGTTCAGCTCGTCGTAACAGACGTTCACAAAGACGCCGCGTTCGTACAGGAGGGTCCCCATCGCACCGTCCACGATGTGGACGAGTCCGTCCTGGATCAGGCTACGGAGCTCGATCACGCCGACCCTCCGCCGCCGGATTCACCGTTCGATGCGGCCTTCGCCGCCACCTGCTTGGCATCCCCGCCAGGCTCGTACCCGAGGCTCGGCCGCAACCATCGCTCCGCCTCCTCCAGCGACATCCCCTTACGGCGGGCATAGTCCTCCACCTGATCGCGCCCCACCTTTCCGAGGCCGAAGTAGAAGGAGTCCGGATGCGAAAAGTACCAGCCGCTCACTGCGGCGGTGGGCAGCATGGCGAAGCTCTCGGTGATCGTGACCCCGGCTGTGCGCTCCGCGTCGAGCAGCTCCATGATCGTGCCCTTCTCGGTGTGGTCGGGGCAGGCCGGATAGCCGGGCGCGGGGCGAATTCCGGCGTAGCGCTCCTGGATCAGGCCGGCGTTGTCCAGCTTGTCGTCCGGCGCATACCCCCAGAACTCCTGGCGCACCTGCTCGTGGAGGCGCTCGGCGAACGCTTCCGCAAGCCGGTCCGCCAGCGACTGGGCGAGAATCTTGCGATAATCGTCGGTCTCCCGGTCGTAGCGCTTCGTGAGCTCTTCGAGCCCGAGCCCGGCGGTGACCACGAAGGCTCCAGCCCAGTCTTCGATACCGGTGTGATCTGGCGCCACGAAGTCGGCGAGCGCAACGTTGGCCCTCTCCCCCTTCTTCTCGAACTGCTGGCGGAGCGTGTGGATTCGGGCGACGACCTCCGCCCGGCTCTCGTCCTCGAAGAGCTCGACGTCGTCTCCCACGGTGCGCGCGGGCCAGATCCGCAGGACCCCCCGGGCACGCAGAAGCTTCTTCTCGACGATCTCATCGAGCAACGTCTGAGCGTCGTTGAACAGGTTCGTGGCCGCCTCTCCACGGTCGGGATCCTCGAGGATGTCGGGATACTTCCCACGCAGCTCCCAGGCCTGGAAGAACGGAGTCCAGTCGATGTAACCGCGCAGCTCCTCGAGCGACTGGTCCTCGATCACCTCGAGCTCGGTGCTCCGGGGGCTGGGAGGCCGATAGCCGTCCCACTTGATCGGGAACGGATTCTCGCGAGCCTTTTCGATGGAAAGCAGGGTCGACCGCTCACGGCGGCCTTCGTGGCGCTCCCGAAGCTGCGCGTACTCCTCCCGGGTGCGAGCCACGAATCCGTCCCGGTCCCGCGCGCTGAGGAGGCTAGAGACCACTCCCACCGCCCGGGACGCGTCGAGGACATGGACGGTGGGCCCCGTGTATCGGCCTTCGACCTTGACGGCGGTGTGAGCCCGAGACGTCGTCGCTCCTCCGATGAGGAGGGGGAGGTGGAACTGCTCCCTCTCCATCTCCGCGGCCACATGCACCATCTCGTCCAGGGAGGGTGTGATGAGCCCAGAGAGCCCTACGATGTCCACCTTCTCCTCACGGGCGGTCTCGAGGATGCGCTCTGAGGGCACCATGACCCCGAGGTCCACCACCTCGTAGCCATTACACTGCAACACCACGCCCACGATGTTCTTTCCGATGTCGTGGACGTCGCCCTTGACGGTGGCGAGGAGCACCCGGCCCTTGCCGGACGCCTCTTCCCCTTCGGGCTTCTCGTCCTCCATGAACGGCAGGAGGTAGGCGACCGCCTTCTTCATGACCCGCGCGCTCTTGACCACCTGTGGGAGGAACATGCGTCCGTCGCCGAAGAGGTCGCCCACGACGTTCATCCCGTCCATGAGGGGACCTTCGATGACATCGAGGGCCTGGTCCGCCTGCTGGCGGGCCTCCTCGACGTCCTCCTCCACCCACTTGTCGATCCCCTTGACCAGAGAGTGGGTGAGACGCTCCTTCACGGGCCGCTCGCGCCAAGAGAGATCCTCTTCCAGCTTCTTCCCTTCCCCCTTGTGGCGCTCGGCCAGCTCGAGAAGCCGCTCCCCGGCGTCATCGCCCCGGTCGAAGAGAACGTTCTCCACGGCGTCGCGCAGTTCGGCGGGGATCTCGTCGTAGACGGGCAGGGCTCCGGCGTTGACGATCCCCATGTCCAGGCCGGCGCGGATCGCGTGATAGAGGAAGATGGCGTGCATAGACTCACGCACCGCCGCGTTCCCCCGGAACGAGAAGGACAGGTTGGAGATCCCGCCGCTGGTGAGGGCCCGGGGCAGGGTCGCCTTGATCTCCCGCACCGCCTCAATGAAGGCGACCCCGTAGTCACGGTGCTCCTCGATCCCGGTGGCCACGGCGAAGACGTTCGGGTCGAAGATGATGTCTTCCGGCGGGAAGCCCACCTCCTCGGTGAGGATCCGGTACGCCCTCGCGCAGATGCGGACCTTGTCCTCCTTGGTGTCCGCCTGCCCCTCCTCGTCGAACGCCATCACGACCACGGCCGCACCGTAGCGCCGGATGACGCGTGCTTTCTCCTTGAAGTCCTCCTCCCCCTCCTTCAGGGAGATCGAGTTCACCACGCCCTTGCCCTGGAGGCACCGCAGCCCGGCCTCGAGCACTTCCCAGCGGGAGGAATCGACCATGACCGGGACGCGCGAGATGTCGGGCTCTGAAGCCATGAGGCGAAGGAAGTGCACCATCGCCGCCTCGGAGTCGAGCAGACCCTCGTCCATGTTCACGTCGATGATCTGCGCGCCTCCGTCCACCTGCCCCCGGGCGACCTCGACCGCCTCGCTGAAACGCTCCTCTTTGATCAGGGTGCGAAACCGACGGGATCCGGTGACGTTCGTCCGCTCCCCCACATTCACGAAGCCCAAGGCCGGGCCGATGTTCAGGGGTTCGAGTCCGGAAAGTCGGCAAATCGGCTCCGGCTCGGGCACCGTGCGCGGCTCGTAGCTCGCCACCACCTCGGCGAGGGCGCTGATGTGCTCCGGAGTGGTTCCGCAGCAGCCTCCGATCACGTTCACGAGACCACGACGCACGAAGTCTTCGACGAGGCGCGCCATCTCCTCGGGCGTCTGGTCGTAGCCCCCGAACTCGTTCGGCAGGCCCGCATTCGGATGACAGCTCGTCAGGGTGTCGGCTGTGCGAGACAGCTCTTCCAGATGCGGGGTGAGCTGACGTGCGCCGAGAGCGCAGTTCAGTCCCACGGAGAATGGATTCGCGTGCCGCACCGAGTTCAAGAACGCCTCGGGTGTCTGACCGGACAGGAGCCGGCCGGCCTGGTCGGTTATCGTCCCCGAAACCATCACCGGAAGCCTGCGGCCGATCTTCTCGAAGAGGGATTCGAGCGCGAAGAGGGCCGCCTTCGCGTTAAGGGTGTCGAAGATCGTCTCCACCATCAGGAGATCGACCCCCCCGTCGACGAGGCCCTTCGCCTGCTCCTCGTAGACCTCGGCGAGCTCCTCGAAGCTGATGTCGCGGTAAGCGGGGTCCTCGACCCGGGGGGAGATCGATGCCGTCCGGTTCGTGGGGCCAAGGATGCCGCACACGAAGCGTGGACGGCCCGGATCGGCTACCTCGACGGCGTCGGCCGCCTTCCGCGCAACCTGCCCGGCGGCCCGGTTGATCTCGTAGACGAACTCCTCCAGCCCGTACTCGGCCTGTCCGATCGAGGTGGCGCTGAAGGTGTTCGTCTCGACGATGTCGGCGCCCGCCTCGAGGTAGATCCGGTGGATCCGCTCGATCTCTTGCGGACGGGTGAGGACGAGGACGTCGTGATTCCCCTTCAGATCGTGCGAATGGTCGCGAAACCGGTCGCCCCGGTAGTCGCTCTCCTCCAGACCCAGGTCCTGGATCATGGTCGCCATCGCCCCGTCCAGGACGAGAATGCGCTCACGCGCGGCTTTGCTGAGGCTCTCGGAGCGGTCGCTCCGGGCAATCTCCTCAGGTCGAGTGGTTCCGTGTTCGGTCTGCTCTGCGCTCTTATCCATGCCTGCCTGAATCTCCTCTCACAATGAGCCCTCGCCCGTCGTGCGACGAATGCGACACACCCGGGATCGGAGCCTCGTGCCGCTTCGGCGACAGTGTCGTCATTCTTCGGGGCGGAGGGCAAAAAAAGCCCCTCACCGTGAACGAGCCGGTCGAGGGGGGTTGCTTTTTAGCGGTTCGGTTTCCCGGGTCGCAATAGGCTACAAATCACCCTGAGCTCGCATGGCTCGCCCTTATGTATAGCGCACTCGTAGCTCGGACGCTACCGTTGGGGGTCCCCTTTGCCCTCACCCCCTCTACACCGTACACTTGATGGATCTTCCGTCTCGGTACGCGGCCTCCGGAATCGAGGCCGATCCGAGCCGGCGTGATCGCCGGTGTGCGCCGTATGCCTCCGCCGGGGGCCGAGATTCGAGAATCTGCCTTAAGGAGCGTGAACATGTTCGAGAAGGTGTTGGTGTCGATGGACCTCTCTCCCGCCACCGAGGCCCTCGTCTCGGCCCTGCCCGACATGAAGGAATTCGGAACCCGTGAGTTGGCCCTGGTCCACGTCGCCAAGCCGCTCCAGGATCCCGTCAGGGAGTCCCTGCGGGAGGTCGAGGAGCTCAGGGGGCGCCTCAACGGGCTCGCCGACCGGCTCCGGGCCGAGGGATTCGAGGTCACCGTGGATGTCCCCACCGGAAGCCCGCCGGTGGAAGTGATCAAGACCGCCCAGGCGCGGAATCCGGATCTGGTACTGGTGGGATCCCGGAGCCATGCGCGGATCCGAGAAGCCTTCGTGGGGAGCGTGGCTTGGGAGGTGGTCCGTCGTGCCCGCCGTCCGGTGCTTCTCCAGAGAATCGAAGCCAACCGTCCGGATCCGGAAGCGGCCCTCGAGAGCGTCGGCGCCGGCCTTCCACGCCATGTGGTCCACCCCACCGACTTCTCGGAGATGGCCGGTCGAGCGATTCCCTGGCTCCACCAACTCGCCGAGCAAGGCGTCCCGAAGTTCACCCTGCTCCACGTGCTCCCTGTGGACGCCAGCGAGGGGAGGGGCGACGCCGAGGCCAGCCTCGCCGAGATCGCGCAAGGGCTCGAGGAGGCCGGCGCATCGGAGGTCCGGACCTCGGTGAGGCTCGGCGCGCCGCACGAAGAGGTCAGGAACGCCGGCGGAAAGGATCCCAACGCTCTCGTGGTCATGGGCACGCATGGTCGTGGGTTCCTACCGGAGATGGTCCTGGGGAGCGTGAGCCGTCAGGTCGTGCGCCACTCCTCGGCCCGGGTCCTCCTCGTTCCGGCGCAAGACAACGAGGCCTGAATTTCAGAGCCTGACCGGGGCAACCCTCACCGGCGCTCCCCAGCGAGCGGTGGCGGCGCCTCCCAGTCTCCGCGCGACACCCCGCTCGAGGCGACCGCACTCGGACGATACGTCGATGTCGTGGACGATTGGGAGGCGTTTCGCGCTGCCCACAAGGGCGCGGAGCCGACGACGCTCCGGATCCGGGCGGGGAGGGTCTCCGAGGGCGAGCTCCTCACCGCGCTGAGTCGGAGGGGGTTCGACCTCGCTCCCATCCCTTCGGTGGAAGGATTCCACCGGGTGGAGAACGCTCCCTATTCCGTCGCCCAGACACCCGAGCACTGGCTCGGGCTGTTCCACGTTCAGCAGGCCGTGATGGGGCTTCCCACTCTCGCCCTCACTCCGAGATCCGGTGAGCGGATTCTCGACCTGTGCGCCGCCCCCGGCGGAAAGACGGCGCACATGGCCGAGCTGATGTCCGACCGAGGTCCCCTGGTGGCGGTCGACCCCCAGGAGAAGCGCCTCCGGGCTCTCCTCAGCAACCTGTACCGCCTGGCTCACCCGAACGTCCTGGTCATTGCCGGCGATGGCCGCACGCTCCCCGACACCGCTCGATTCGATCGGATTCTCGTCGATGCGCCCTGCTCGGCCGAGGGGAACTACCGTCGACGGCGGGGTCGAATGGTTTCGAGGAAGCGAGGCTTCGTCGATCACATCACCTCTCTTCAGGAGGCCCTCCTGCGGCGGGCCGTGCACCTCGCCCGCCCCGGCGGTGTCATCGTCTACTCCACCTGCACCTACGCTCCGGAGGAGAACGAGGCCGTCGTGGATCGAGTGCTCCGTGACGAGCCCGTCGAATCGGAAGAGATTCCGCTCGAGGCCCCGCACGCCTCAGGAATCATGGAATGGAACGGGACCAGATTCCATCGGGACGTCTCCCGGGCGTGGCGCGTCTATCCGCACCACCTGGACTCGGGTGGTCTCTTCATGCTTCGCTTGCGAAAGCTGGGGCCCTCGACACCGGACGACGGGTCCGGCTGGTCCCCCGTTCCGGCCGCCTTCCCGGGAGAGGATCGGCAGGCTGCCACGAAGAGGATCGAGGTCGCCCTCTCCGGCCTGCGCTCCCGCCTCGGCCTTCCGGACAAGCTCCTGACAGAATTGGGCTGGATGGCTCGCAAGGAGAATATCTGGGCGCACACCGCAGAGCGGTGGCCGGTGGAGAGCTGGGCGGAGGCCTCGACGGGTGGAGCGAACGGAGGAGCGGGAGAGCGGAGGGGTCGAGAAGGATGGCGCGTCGTGACATTGGGCCTGCGAGCCCTCCGCCGGGGCCCGGGCAAGTGGGAAACCCCCACCAATCACTTCCTCGGCCGGTGGGGCAAGCACCTCGCCCCGGAACGCCAGGTCGCCCTGCACCGAAGTGAGCTCCGGACCCTCCTCGAGGGCACGGCGCTGCCCGCCGAGGGACGACCCGCCGGGCCCGTCGCTCTCCTCTGGGAAGGGCGAGTGATCGGTCGCGGGATCGTCGGACGAACCGGCCTCACGCACCAGATCGCACGGGCCTACGCCGACCGCCTGCGTGCAATCCTCGATCATGAACAGGGAGACGAGCACCACGGGGACGAGCCCGCATGACTTCCCCCACGCTCAGTCCTGCAACACGTACCCGAAGATCAGGGGCGCCACGATCGTCGCGTCAGACTTGATCAGAAACTTGGGCGTGTCGGCATCCAGCTTCCCCCAGGTGATCTTCTCGTTCGGAACCGCGCCGGAGTAGCCTCCGTACGACACTTCCGCGTCCGAAATCTGACAGAAGTATCCCCAGAAGGGCGTCTCCTCTTTCAGATCCTGAATGATGGAGGGAACGGCGCAAATTGCGAAGTCCCCCGCGATTCCGCCGCCAATCTGGAAGAACCCGACGGAGGGAGCGCCTTCGGGTTCGCCGTTGTTCTCCCGGTACCATTCGATCAGGTGCTGGAACTGCTCCGTGCCGGTCTTCACGCACTGATGGTGGTCGATCCTTCCCATCATGACGCACGCGGCGAACATGTTGCCGGTCGTGGAGTCTTCCCAGCCCGGCGCGTACACCGGAATCCCCTTCTCCTTGGCGGCCACGAGCCAGGAATCCCGCGGATCGGCCTGGTAGTGTTCGTCCAACTCGCCCGAGTCGAGCACTTCGTAGAGGAACTCCCACGGAAACCTCCGTTCCCCGTCCTCGCACGCCTTCTGCCAGCAAGCGATCAGCCGGGCCTCCAGATCCCGCATGATGTCCTCGGGGATGCAGGTGTCGGTGACCCGGTTCAGGCCCCGCCGATAAAGATCCACCTCGTCCTGGGCCGACAACGCCCTCCAGTCGGGCACCGTCACGTAGTCGTCGCGCCCCAGGAGATTGAAGACGTCTTCCTCCAGATTGGCTCCGGTGCACGAGATCGCGTGGACGCGGCCCTCGCGAATCATCCGTGCAAGGATCACGCCCAGCTCCGCAGTCGACATCGCGCCCGCCAGAGAGACGAGCATCTTCCCGCCCGCATCAATGTGTTCCTCGTAGGCGCGGGCGGCCGCGACGGTCTCCCTCGCGTTGAAGTGCCGATAGTGCTTGTCCATGAACTCGCGGATGGCACCCATCTATTTCTCCTGTGCTGACTGCTTCTCCTGATCGCTGCCTTGCCCACGTCTCGCCGCCCGATCCTCGCCCACCAGGGGGACGGTCACCGGACCTGGCGCAACTTCCGGACGGCGCGCAACTTAGCGACGGCGACCCTCGGAATCAAAGGGGGAACGCTACGTGTCCTCCCCATAGCGGACGCGGGCTTCGCGGATCACCTGGTCGGCGCTCTCGGCGGACTCCCACCCCTCAACCACGACCTCCTTCTCCTCGAGATCCTTGTAGATCTTGAAGAAGTGTTCGATCTCGCGGAGGAGGTGGGCCGGTACGTCGTCGAGCGTTTCGATTCCGCTCCAGTGGGGATCATGGATCGGAACACAGAGGATCTTCTCGTCGGGCCCCTTTTCGTCCGACATCCGGAAAAGCCCTACGGGAGCGGCTTCGATCATGCACCCGGGAAACGTCGGCTCCCACACGAGAACCAGGGCGTCGAGGGCATCGCCGTCGAGGGCAAGGGTGTTCTCGATGTATCCATAGTCGGTCGGATAGTGGACCGGGGAGAAGAGGAGGCGATCGAAGCGGATCCGGTCCAGCTCCTTGTCGTATTCGTACTTGTTGCGACTCCCCTTCGGCACTTCGATCATCACCGAGAGCACCATTCGATCCTTTCGACCGTCCGTCGTCATAGCCCATCGCTCGCTTGAAAGGACACCGATCATGAGAAGGCCTTTGAAGAAGTACAGGCCCTGCAATATGTGTGTTTCCGACCCCCGATCAAATCCTCACCTCCCACCGTCGCGGCTCGATCATGTCCGGTGCTGACAGGCTCGGGCGACTGCTCAGCGAGATCGACGGGAAGGGCTACGGAGCCTACCGGAGGATCGTGGGGAGCTGGTCGCTGTCCGACCTGACCCTCATGATCGACCGGGTCCAGGCCGACCCCTTTGCGTCCCCGAGTCGGCTTCGGATCCGGATCGCTCCGGAGTTGTCGAACCTTCCCCGGGATGCGATCGTCCCCGGCCCACGCGCGGTCGGCACCTCCTGCTTCCTGGCCCGAAGCTTCTCGGAAGCCGCCGGGACCGTTTCCGGACGTCGTGGAAGCGGCCATTCCGGCGTGGTCCGCATTGCGGCTCCCGGCCAGGAAGTGGTCCCCAACACCGCGGTCATTCTCTCTGAGGCCGGCGGAGTCGAGGTCCGCTTCACGGTGGGGCTGCCTGCCCGAGGACGGCGGGTGCTGGGTAGGGAGGCCGCCCGGCTTCTCCTGGAGGACGTTCCGAGAATCGCCAGGGAGAGCCTGCTCGCTCGATCGCACGAACGCAGGCGGATCCTTCTCCACGCGGAGACGAACGAGACCGCCGACCTGCTGCGGCAAACGCTTCGGTCGCATGGCCTGGTGGCCTTCGTGGCCGAAGGCGCCGTCCTCCCGCGGCGGAGCGGGGTGGACGATCGGCCGATGACGGGCGACTCGGTCGTGGCCTTCCGCTCTCCCGAGTCGCTGCGCCGGACCGTGACCCTTCCTGCGGGACAGACCCTCACCGGGATGGGAATCCCCGAAGGGATCACCCTCGTCGCCGGCGGAGGCTATCACGGCAAGAGCACCCTCCTCGAAGCCCTGGCCGCAGGGGTGTACAACCACCGTCCCGGGGACGGCCGCGAACGGGTGGTGACGGATCCGGACGCAGTCGAAGTTCGCTCCGAACCCGGACGGAGCGTCTCTTCGGTCGACGTCTCCGCATTCATCGGGAATCTGCCGGGAGGTGAGGTGAATCACACCTTCTCCACTGACAATGCTTCGGGCTCCACAAGTCAGGCCGCCGCAGTCTCCGAGGCTCGAGAAGGGGGAGCGTCCGTGCTCCTGCTCGACGAGGACCGGGCGGCCACCAACTTCATGATCCGCGATCGTCGCATGCAGGAGCTGGTTCCGAAGGAGCTCGAGCCGATTACGCCCTTCATCGAGCGAGTCCGGGAGCTCCATCGCCGGCATGGTGTCTCCGCAATCCTCGTGATCGGGGGAAGTGGCGACTATCTCGAGGTGGCCGACACCGTGGTCAGGATGACCGGCTTCCTCCCCGAGGAGGTGACTGAGCAGGCCCGAAGCATCGTGCGAAACCACCCATCCGGCCGATTGACCGAGGCACGCGGCTCGATCGACTCGAGTCCGCATCGCCGGCCCGCGAAGGAGTCCGTGGATCCGAGCCGGGGCCGAAGGAAGGTGAGCGTTCGCGCGCGAGGCACAGGTACGCTCCAGTTCGGAACCGGCGAGATCGATCTGGCCGCAGTAGCCCAGATCCGTTCGGAATCCCAGCTCAGGGCGATCGGGGAAGCGCTCGTGCTCGCTCGCGATCGGTTCATGGACGATCGCACGACCGTAGCTGAGATCACGGACCGGGTCTGCGCCGTGCTGGCCCGCGAGGGCCTGGACGCCCTGGGCCCGGATCCGATGGGCAACCTCGCCCACTTCCGTCGCCACGAGTTCATCGCGGCGCTCAACCGTCTGCGTGGATTGAGGATGGTGCAGGACTAGTGTGTTGAGTCAGAGATTCGCCGAAGGAACCGAGGAGCCCGGATGCGCGGACATCCGGGGTTGGTTATTCATGCTGCGGCATCCACCGTCCAAAGGGAACCCCGACCATGACTGATCCAGTGCGACACCTGCGTGACCTGCCCATCGAGCCCGTGAAGGCCGGAACGGGAACCACGCGGCAGCTCCTGACCGAGCCGGGAGCGGGCGCCGGCTTCCACATCCGACGCTTCGTCATGGAACCCGGTGGGGGCATGCCGCGGCACCGGAATGCCATCGAGCACCAGCAGTACGTCGTGCGCGGCGTGGCCCGCGTAGGCATCGGGGACGAAACGTTCCGGGTCGAGGCCGGCTCGGTCGTGCACATTCCGGCCGGGAGCGCCCACTGGTATACGGCGGAGGGGGGCGACGAGCCCTTCGAGTTCCTCTGCATCGTCCCGGACGCCCCGGACCGGATCGAGCTGCTCGAGGAATGACCGGGGGCCCTGCCGTCCCTCCCCTGGACCTGATCGCCCTCTCCCCCAGGAGCTTCCTTCAAGGACCTCTCGACGGACGACGCATCTCCGCTCCGGAGCCCCTCACCGGGGGAGGGTTGCTGGCGGTGCTCGATCCCGAACGCGGCCTCCGGAGCCTCTGGAGCGAGCAGGGTTCGTTGGCGGGTGAGCTTTCCCTCCGCATTGGAGCGCAGCCCCTGCGCCCGGAAGATCCGCCCCGAGTCGGCCCGGGATCCTGGGCCCGCACGCTCCTGCATCCAGATCTCCCCGACCTCGAAATTCTGGAGATCGGTCTCGTTCTCGACGCCCCGACCGGGATCGTGATCCAATGGACTCCGGAAGGCCGGATGGGAACCGATTCCGAGATCGCCGCCGAGCTTCGAATCGAACCGGGAGCCCGATCCCTGCGAACCACCCTCCCCCTCACGGCCGGAGAGCCCACGGCTCTGGCCATCGTTCCAGGAGGGACGGACGGCACCCGACTCTCCAGCCTCCTCCGCTCGCTACCAGCCCGGGAGATGCAGCGATCTAAACGAGGCTCGACGCCCGGGCACCCCTCCTTCGGCGTCGAGGTGGACGGCAAGGTCGAGCCGTCGGTCCAAGGGGCACTCGAAATCCTGGACTCCGCCTCCCTCTCGGCGATCCCGGACACCTCTCCCGCACCCGCCTTCGTCGCAGGACTGCGCGACAGCAACCCCACCTTTCTTTCCGGAGCGGCGCTTGCCGAGGTGGGGATGGGCGCGCTGCTGGCCGGACGTGCGCTCCTCGCGAGATCGATCCTCCAGGCCCTCTCCCGGCAGGAGCCCTCCCCCGGGGCACCGCTCCTCCTGCTCGCCGCCTCCGTCGTGAAATGGACCGGAGAGCCGTCCATTCTTTCTCGGATGCGAGAGGTTCTGGATGCGGCAGTGAGGAGAGCAGCTCACGATCCCCCTCCTCCCGCCGCCTTTCCCGCCCTCTCCGAGATCCTCGAGGAGCTCCGTCGCGCGGCCGAGCCACTCGGTGACGCCTACTCCGTCCCGAACCCCCTCGCCTCGACCTACCCGGACGCTTTCGCGGGCGCGCCGGGGAGAGTTCGACTGCCCCTGGCCCAGGAAGCTGCCCCACCGATCTCCGATTCACACCGCCGATCGAAACGGGCCCGGCTCCCCGAGCCCGAAAGCTTCGCCAACCCCTTCGCCCCGGGGTTTCTCGCCCGCAGAACGCTCCAGGGTTCCAGGCTCCTGCGCGCGTGGACGGAGGGCCGCCTGGGCGCTCGCGCCGACGCGTCGTACGGCCGCCTCCGTCTGGCCCCCAGAATGCCGCGCACCACGAGCAGCTTGCGAGTCAGCGCACTGCGGATGGGAGAATCCCTCGTCGGACTCGACTATCGCCGCTCCGGAGAGACCTGTACTTTCGTGCTTCGCCAGGACACGGGGCGCATCCCCATCAACCTCATATTCGAGCCGTGGCTACCCTTGTCCGGGGTTGAGCGAGTCCTGCTCGGCGAAGAGAAGGCGGACGTGGACGTCAAGCGGCAACGGGAGGGTGTCGAGCTCCGCCTCCAATTCCCCCTCGATCCGGAACGGAGGATTCGCATTGTCGGTGCGCGTTGATTCCCAACGACTGAAGAGGCTGGCCCCCTTCCTTCTCACCGGCGTCGCGATCGTCCTGGCCTGGACGCTCACCCCGGAGCTGACCGCCCCGGTCGAGGAAGGGGGCCACTACGGCTTCACATCGCTCCTTCCGGCGCTCACCACGCTCGTCCTGGTCTTCTTCACGCGGGACGTCGTCAGCTCCCTCTTCCTGGGGATTCTCGTAGCCGGGTTCGTTATCGCGGACCTGAACATCATCGATCAATTCCTGATTCCGTCCCTGGCCACGGAGTCCTTCGCCGTCATCCTCCTCGTCTACCTCTGGGCCCTCGGGGGACTCATTGGCATCTGGGCTCGCACGGGAGGAGCCCGGCATTTCGCGGAGTGGGCGGCCCGGAAGATCGTGAGGGGCCCACGCTCCGCGAAACTCTTCGCGTGGCTGATGGGGATCGTCTTCCACCAGGGTGGAACGGTGTCCACGATCCTCGCGGGCACCACCGTGCGCTCGGTCACGGACGAACAGAAGGTATCCCACGAGGAGCTCACATACATCGTGGACTCCACCGCGTCCCCGATTGCCACGGTGATCCCCCTCAACGCCTGGCCACTCTACGTGGCCGGACTCCTCGTAGGCACCACTCCGCTCTTCGCGACCGAGCAGGACGTGATCACCTTCTTCTTTCGCTCGATCCCCGTGAACTTCTACGGGATCTTCGCGATCACGCTGACCCTCCTGTTCGCGCTCGAACTGCTCCCGTGGGAGGGGCGGCGGATGCGCCGCGCGAGAAAGCGGGCGCGGGAGACCGGCCAGCTCGATCGACCCGGATCCGACCCCCTGACCGCCGATGAGCTGACCGAGCTCCGGGTTCCGGAGGGCTATCGGTCGGGCCTGGAGGACTTCGCAGTTCCGCTCCTCGTCCTCGTGGGCGTCGCCCTCACCGGAGTGTTCGGCCCCCTGATCCCTGCCCTGCAGGCCGGAGACATCGAGCTCTTCCTCGCGGGCATCTCCGTGCCGATCGCGGAAGCGTTCGGACTCGCCGTTCTGGCGGCCATGACCCTCGCGCTCGTCAAGGGGATGCCGCTCAAGGAGGTAGTGGACGGCTTCGTCGACGGGTGCCGCGGAGTGACCATCGGCGCCATCATCCTCGCGCTGGCGGTCACCCTCGGCACGGTCTCGGGAACGCTCGGTACGGCCAACTTCATCGTCGAGACCACCGCCGACCTCGTAAATCCGGTCTTCCTCCCCGGTCTCTTCATGGTCATCTGCATGGTGGTGGCGTTCTCGATCGGCTCGTCCTGGGGCACCTATGCCGTGGTCTTCCCACTCGCCATGCCCCTGGCCTACGCGATCAATCCAGACCCCTTCTACATGTCGCTGGCTTTCGGCGCGGTGCTCGGGGGAGCCGTGTTCGGCGACCAGTGCTCGCCGATCTCCGACACCACGATCCTCTCTAGCCTCGCCTGCGGCTGCGACGTGATGGATCACGTGCTGACGCAGATTCCGCTGGCGCTGGCCGCAGCGACGGCCGGGGGCGTCCTGGCGACGGTGCTGGCCTTCCTGGCTCTCTGAGTCGAAGGCTTTCCGAATAGTGAAAAAAGGGCCGGTCCCCCAGTGGGGGACCGGCCCCTTCCAAACTCTGCGCGTTCCGCCCGACTCTACGCGTGCTAGCGGCCGCACCTCCGTGCAGATCGGGCGATCTGCCCGGCGTCTCAGTCGGACCCGGCTCTCCGCACCCGCTTCTTCGCCTTGGGAGCGGGCGCCTTCGCGTCGAGATAACCGTGTTCCACCAACAACTCCCTCAGACGGATGCCTCGCTCGGGCACCGGCGTCCTACTCACCGTCCTCGCGAGGGTGATGCGATCCTTCTCCTGAATCTGGTCCATGATCGCGATGGGGGCTCCGTACCGGAGCAGGATTCGCTTGGCGTCCACGGCCACCGAATCGCTCACTGTGTCCTCCTTCGGAAGGGCGGTCTGAAGGGTACTCAAAGCATTTTAATGTAAAACGTTCCTGCCCAATGGGAAAACTGCGTCGGGCAGGCTACCCCATCCGTCGCCCGGACTCCGACTCGACGCTCCCTCCCCGACCAGATAGATTTCCACTCGCCCCAACGTATCCTGAGCACCGCGCGTCTATGTCCTCCGACTTCCCCTCGCTCTCTCGCTCGGTCGAGGACTACCTCAAGGTGATCTATGCCCTCTCGGAACAGGGCGAAGCGGCATCTACGAGCGGGATCGCCGCTACGTTGGACGTGCAGCCGGCCTCCGTCAGCGGGATGATCAAGCGCCTCGCGGAATCGGGATACGTGCAACATGTGCCCTACCGGGGCGTCCGCCTCACGGAGTCCGGAACCCGTGCCGCATTGCGGATCGTGCGGCGGCACCGGATCCTGGAGACCTATCTGAGTGAGCGCCTGGGCTATTCATGGGACGATGTCCACGAGGAGGCCGAACGGCTGGAGCACGCCGCTTCCGACCGGCTTATCGACCGAATGGCCAGCGCCCTTGAGAATCCGCGCCACGATCCCCATGGAGCTCCCATCCCGACCCGTTCGGGCGATGTCGAGAGCACGGACCACCCGTCGCTTGCCGAGGTCGAGCCCGGTGACAGCGTGGAGATCCGGGCGGTGCAGGACGACGACTCCGACCGCCTGAGATACATGGAGGCGAGGGGATTGCTCCCCGGCGTTCTCTTGCGAATAGAGGCCTGTGCGCCCTTCAATGGACCCGTGACGGTGCGGGTAGGCGGTGAGGACGGGGAGTCGCAGACGGTGGGTCACGAGCTCGCTTCCCGTATCCGGGTTGCTCCGGTGGACCCGACTGATTCCGGGATCGCTCCTTGAACATCTACTACTCCGACCTCTTCGTCCTCCCCCTCCCTGCGGAGCACCGCTTCCCCATGGAGAAGTACGAGAAGCTCCGGAACCGGGTGGTCCGGTCCCCCGTCTGCGGGGACGCCCGTCTGCTGGTGCCGCCGCCCGCCGACGACCTCGAGCTGGGACTCGTGCACGAGCGCGAGTATCTCGGACGGGTGGTCGAGGGCCGCTTGACCCGAACGGAGCTCCGGACCCTGGGGTTTCCCTGGTCCCCGGAACTGGTCGCGAGGTCGCGGCAGTCCGTCGGGGGCACGATCGCCGCCGGAAAAAGCGCCCTCGCCGATGGGGTCTCCGCGAACCTTGCGGGGGGCACCCACCACGCCTTCCCGGATCGGGGCGAGGGGTTCTGTGTCTTCAACGACGTGGCGGTGGCGATCCACGTACTCCGGGCCCGGGGAGCGATTCGCAGGGCTGCCGTGATCGACCTGGACGTCCACCAGGGCAATGGCACAGCGGCGATCTTCCAGGGGGACCCGGACACCTTCACGCTCTCGGTGCACGGCGCACGCAACTTCCCCTTCGAGAAGGTCCCAGGCGATCTCGACCTCCCTCTGCCCGACGGCGCTTCCGACGGCCCATTCCTGGAGGCCGTGCGGCATGGAGTCGCAGCCGTGCTGGAGCGCATGCACCCGGACCTGGTGTTCTATCTGGCCGGGGCCGACGCCTTCCGGTACGACCGCCTGGGCCGACTCGACGTTTCGCGCGCAGCCCTGGGGGAGCGAGACGAAATCGTCATCGGAGAGCTCAGCTCACGAGACATCCCCGTAGCGCTCGTCATGGGCGGTGGGTACGCCCCCGACGTCGAGGACACCGTCGAGATCCACTTGCGCTCAGTGGAGACCGCCGCCCGCGCCCACGAAAACCGTCGGCGGCGCGCGACGACCGCGGTCCAACTCAGAACGAACCGTCGTGAGGAGACAGGAAGGAGCGGTGAAGGTGTCGAATCCTCCAACCTTCGTCGGATGGGAGGAGCAGGGCGCTCTCGTAGAGCCGACCGACCACTTCCCCGGGTCCTTCCGGGGTGACCTCCCGCATCACCAGAAGCGAGGTCACCAGCGCGCTCGCTTCCCCCTGAAGCGCCACGTCGGTCTCGACCGCTTCCAGGTGTACGTGGTCGGCGACCCGCCTTCGCACTTCGAGGAGCAGCTCTCCCCGCGTCAACTCCTCATTCCCCTCGCCGATGAGCCCGTCGACGAGCTCCGCCTCTCCGTGGAGGAGCCCCAGGGCGAGCGAAAGGTCGCCCATGGCTATCGACTCCCGGAAGAGGTGGACGACGTCCGCCGCGGCCCGTGCACCGTTTTCCGGCGGGACCGGCGCCCCGACGTCCTCGTCCGCGCCCACATCCACCGTTACCTCGTCCTCTTGCGCCTCGGGACGGCGCTCGAAGGAGCACCCCAGGACACAGAGGTACAAGAGGCAGGCCGACGCTCGAAGCACGAGGTGGACCCTCATGCTCGGCGGCGGTAGATCCCCAGGCGCAACGGGGGATCCACCCTCCAGTGGAAGTACAGGCGGTTCTCGCCGTTCACGATGATCCCCTGCTTCCGGTCGCGAACCTTGGGATAATCCACGCCCTGCTCGTTCTCGACCACGAGGACCTCACCCTCTTCGAGCTGTGCCATGAGGGCCTCCACCCGGCTCGCCAGATCCCGGAGGAGCTCCGCCTCGGCTTCGGACTGCACCGGGCCGTCCGCCTCCCCACCAAGGACTTCCTCTCTGGCTTTCTCGTAGCGCCCGGAGAACTCCTCCTCGGAGAGCGAGAGCTCTCTGTTCCTCCGGAAGGAGACTTCGTTCAGCGAGCGGGGATCGAAGTCGAGATCCACGCTCTGAACCGTCGACCCGTAGCGCCTGAGCAGCACGCCGCCCCTACTTCGAGAGGTCGAGGAGCTCCGCCAGCTCCTCGTCCGAGAGGTCGGCGGCGGACTTCCGGCCCATGCTCCTTCCCGACCGGCTTCGCTGCTGGCCCTGGTCTTCCCCGCTCTGAGAGCTTCCCGAATAGTCGAACTCTGGAATCGATACGCGCTCCAGGCGCCGGCCCAACCTGTGCTCGATCGACTTCAGGTAGCCGAATTCCGCCCCGGTGACGAATGTGACCGCACACCCGGCCGCCCCTGCGCGCCCCGTCCGTCCGATCCGATGTACGTAGTCCTCCGGGTCCGTAGGCACATCGAAGTTGACCACGTGCGAGATCCCCTCCACGTCGAGCCCTCTCTGCGCCACGTCCGTGGCGACCAGGACCCGGATCGTTCCCTTGGCGAAGCGGTCGAGCGCCCGGACGCGGTGCTCCATCCGTCGGTCGGAGTGCATCGTATCCGCCCGGATTCCCCCGCTATCCAGACGGCCGCGCAGAGCGTCCGCCCCGGCCTTCGTCCGGGTGAAGACGAGCACCTGATCCCACTCCGAGCTCTCAAGAAGTTGGACGAGGAGCTCCACCTTCATCTCGGGCTTCACGGTGTACACGAGCTCTTCGATCCCCTCCGCCGTAGTTCCCTCCGGAGTCGCCTCCACCCATACGGGATCTCGGGTCACCTGCAGAGCCAGCGCGTGTACGCCGTTGGGCATGGTGGCCGAATACAGCATCGTCTGTCGGCTCCGCGGTGACCTTTGAAGGACCTCCTCGATCTGCGGACGGAAGCCCATGTCCAGCATCCGGTCGGCCTCGTCGAGAACGAGGACCGCAAGCGCGGACAGGTCGACGTTCCCCCTTTCCAGGTGATCGTTGAAGCGGCCGGGTGTGGCCGCGATGATCTCGAACCCTTCTCCCAACGCCTCGAGCTGGGGGCCGTATCCGACGCCCCCCACGATATCGGCCACTCGCAGGCCACTTCCCCGGGCCAGCTCCCCGGCATCTTCGGCTACCTGCTGAGCGAGCTCCCGCGTGGGACAGAGGACCAGGAACTGAAGGCCTCCGCCCGCCTTGATCCGCTCGATCGCGGGGATCACGAACGCGCCGGTCTTTCCCGTGCCCGTCTGGGCAATGCCGACGACGTCCTTTCCCTCCATGCCTGGGGGAACGGCTCGGGTCTGGATCGGCGTCGGCTCGGTCCAACCCAGGGATTCAATCGCCGCTCGAAGCTCGTCCGAAAGACCGAACGACGCGAAATTATGGACCTCCTCCACAGCGAAGCCTCTCCGTCACGGGGTTTTACCATTGGTCGGCGTGCGGCACCTTGCACCCCTGACCCTCAACCCTTGTAGTTTAAGGAAAACATTCGGTTCCGCCCAACACTCTCGGTCGAAGAGGCCGTCGTGGGGATCGGACCGAGGGACCGGTTCGACCTTCGCGCCCGGTCCGCAGGTGTGGCAAGTCAGAACTGAACGTACGATCAACCGCCTGAGCTTCAATGTCTGAATTCCAGTCCACATCCGCCCACGTGGGGATCCTCTTCGTCTGCCTCGGGAACATCTGCCGGTCCCCCCTCGCAGAGGGCGTATTCCGCCACCTGGTGCGTGAGGCGGGGACGGAGGAGGAGTTCCGGATCGACTCGGCGGGAACGGGGGCGTGGCACGTCGGCAACCCACCGGACCCGAGATCCCGCGAGGTCGCACGGCGCAACGGGATCGAGCTCGTCGGAGTGGCTCGACAGGTGCGGCCGGACGACTTCGACACCTTCGACCTGATCGTGGCCATGGATCTGGCCAACCGGCGGGACCTCGAGGAGCTGGCAGGCGATCGGGACGGGAGGGCCGACCTGGCCCTCCTCCGGGCATTCGACCCCGAAGCGCAAGAAGATGCGGAAGTTCCCGATCCCTACTACGGTGGACCGGATGGCTTCGACGAGGTCTTCCGGATGATCCGGCGATCGTGCGCCGCACTCCTCGAGGACCTGGAAGCACGCCGAGCCGAATGACGTCGCTCCTCCCCGACGATGTGACGCGGGGAGTCGCCGAGGCCCTTGGAGACCTCACGGACACCCCAAGCTCGATCTCGCGGGTGGGCGGCGGGTGCATCCACCCGGCGGCTCGCATCACGACCCGGTCGGGCAAGACGGCCTTCCTTAAGTGGGCCCCCGACCCCGGCCCCTCCCCTTTTCCCGTCGAGGCGCGCGGCCTGCGGGCACTTGGAGCCACGGAGGGACCCCGGGTCCCCCGCGTGCTGGGCGTCGGCACCGGGGATCGGGAGTCCAGGGGGTGGCTTCTCCTGGAGCACGTGGCCTCGGGGATCCCGGACGCGCGGAGCTTCGAGACGCTCGGCGCTGAGCTGGCAGCCCTCCACCGCCCCGTCCAGGACGTCAGGCCAGGTTGGGAAGAGGATGGATGGATCGGCTCGCTCCCCCAACCGAATGCGCCCCGTTCCCTGAGCTGGCCCGCCTTCTGGCGGGACGTTCGACTCGACACACAGTGGAGATCCGCGCGGTGCTCGTTCGACCGGCGGGATTGGGAGGGATGGGACCGGCTGTCCGACCTCCTGGAGGAGGCCCTGCGGGACTCGGTCGCGGAGGGGCTCTCACTCCTCCACGGGGATCTCTGGCGCGGGAACGTGATGGTGGACGACCGCGGACGGCCGACACTGGTGGATCCCGCTGCCTACTATGGTCACAGGGAAGTGGACCTTGCGATGATGGAGCTCTTCGGCGGCTTCGATTCCATCGTCTTCAAAAGCTACTTCGAGCGGGCCCCCGTCGGCCCCCGCTACGCCGAACTGCGTCGGGACATCTACCAGCTCTACCCGCTCCTCGTGCACGTGAATCTCTTTGGAGGCGCGTACGTCCCGGGGGTGAGCTCCCGGATTAGGCGTCTGCTCTCCGTGCTCGGCTGAGGCCCGTGTTCTGAGGTGTCTGCCCTCCGAGCTCGGCTGAGGCCCGCGATCGCGGGTAGGTTCAGAGGCGAATTCCGACCAGAAGGCCGTCCCCGACGGGAAGGATGGAGGCGTCAAAGGCCGGGTCGTGCGCGATCAGCTCGTGGCTCTTCCGGATCGCCCGGGTGGACGCCTCTTCGTCGGCCTCGTCGACGACGCGTCCCCTCCAGAGAGCGTTGTCGATGAGAAGAAGCCCCCCCGGGCGGAGGAGCCTCCGGGCCTCTTCGAGGTAGGCCGGAATCCCCTCCTTATCGGCATCCAGGAGAACGGCGTCGAAGGCCGCGTCCGGTACGAGTGCCGGAAGCAACTCGTGGGCGTCCCCCTCGTGCACCTCCACGAGGTCCCCAACTCCGGCCCGGTCGAGGAGCTTCCGAGCCAACGCCGCCCGCTCCGGATCCACCTCGATCGTGACGAGGCGCCCTCCCTGCTTACGAACGTCCCGGGGAAGCGCTCTGGCAATCCAGAGCGCCGAGTACCCCGCGAGCGTGCCCACTTCCAGGACCCGCCTGGCACCGATGAGCCGAAGCAGGAGCTGTACGGTTCGCGCCGTGACGGCATGGAGCTGGATGTCCGGCAGTCCTTCCGCCTCCGAAACCCGCCGAATCTCCACGAGGCGGCCATCCTCCTGGGCGAACCTCTTCTCGATGTACCGCTCGATCGCCGTCGGGTCGACTGAGCTCGAGCTCAAGCGACTTTCCCGGCGAGTCGCCGCACCGCCTTTTCGAGGAGCTCGTCCGAGGTCGCGTAGCTCAGTCGCACGTAACGGTCGTCCCCGAAGGCGATTCCCGGAACCAAAGCGACCCCGTGCTCCTCGAGCGCACGGGAGCACCAGTCCTGCGATCCCGCGATCTCCCCGCTGTACTCCGCATCCACCTTCACGAAGATGTAGAATGCACCCTCCGGCTGGATGATGCCCAGGTGGGGCAGGTGCTCGTGGATGAGGGACACCACGAGGTCGCGGCGCCTCCTGAACGCCTCGAGCATGCCGCCGATCGATTCGTCCGCCCGGTCCCGATCCGTCAGCGCCTCGAGCGCCGCGAGCTGAGACGGCGTCGCGGGGTTCGAGGTCGTCTGGCTCTGAAAGGCCCCCACCTTGCGGGCGAGACCGGCGTCCGTGATGGAATACCCGATGCGCCACCCGGTCATCGCAAAGCTCTTCGAGACTCCGTCGATGATTGCGAACCGGCCCAACTCCTCCCGCGGGAGCGAAGTCAGGCCGGGCGCCGGACCACCTCCCTCCGAAAAACAGATTCGCCGGTAGATCTCGTCGCTCACCAGGAAGACGTCGTGCTCCCGAGCCCACCGCACCACGGCGAGGAGCTCCTCGGCGGAGTACACGGTCCCGGTAGGGTTCGAAGGAGAGCACAAGATGAGACCCCGCGTGGCCGGTGTGCGGGCTCGCTCCAGGTCTTCCGGAGTGAGCCGAAAGCCGCGTTCCTCCGGCCCCTGGACGAAGCGGGCCTCCGCCCTCGACAGTCCGAGAGTCTGCGGATAGGTCGTCCAATAGGGAGATGCCACGAGCACCTCGTCTTCCGGTCCGAACACCGAAAAACAGACGTTGAAGAGTGCCTGCTTGGCGCCGTTGGATACCACCACGTTCTCGCCGGCCAGCTCCCACCCCGGAGCGGCATTCCGAAGGAGATCCTCCGCGACCGCCTGCCTCAAGTCCGGGAGTCCGGGAGCCGGCGTATAGCGAGTCTGCCCGGCGCGGATCGCCGCCACTCCGGCGTCAGAGATCCACGAAGGGGTGTCGAAATCCGGCTCCCCCGCGCTCAGGTCGATGATGTCCCGTCCCTCCTCGGCGAGCTTTCGTGCCAGGGTGGTGACCGCAATGGTGGCAGACGGCTGTAGGGTGGCGATATTCTCGCTGTAAGTCATGGCGCTTCGGTGTGAGGCGGGAGAGGTGGCGCCCGGCCGTCGGCTCGCGCGCCGCCGCTCGGTTCGTGCGCCATACGTTCGGGAACGAAGCGAGTAAATATCTCCCGCGTTCCGGAGGCGAGCAACCCACCGGAGTTGGATCCCGGGCCGAAGGTTGATTCCAGACCGAAGGTTCAACCAGATTGAGGGCTTTCCCGGGCCGTCGACGAATGAACCAGATCAGGATCCGAGCAACGTTCGACTTCATCGACCCCGGATCGTACCTCGTGCACGAGCTCCTCGGGCGCTGGGTCGCGGACGACGATCGAACCCTCTCGGCCTCTTTCCATCCGCTGGAGCTCAGAGCCCCATCTTCACCGCCCCTGGATCCCGGGATCCCGCAATGGCGAACCCTGACCGATGCGATGGCAGCATTGGCCGAACGGGAGGGGATCCCTTTCGATCCGCCCGACTTCGTTCCCTGGACCAGGAAGGCCCACGAGCTGACCTTCCACGCGGGGGAGAAGGGCCAATCGGAGGCGTCCCGTGACGCACTCTTCCGTGCGTATTTCGTCGACGGTCTCGACATCGGTAGGGTCGACGTCCTCGTCGAGCTGGCAGAGGCACTCGGGCTCGAGGCATCCGAAACCCGCACGGTCTTGGGGGTAGACCGATTCCTGCCCCACGTGGAGGAGGCTCGCAGGGAAGCCCGATCCCGAGGAATCCGGGGTGTGCCGACTCTCGAGATCGGAGGGCGAAGGCTCGAAGGACTCCGTACGATCGAGGAGTTCCGTACCTTCGTATACGTGGAAGACGACGACATGCCGGCAGAAGATCACTGAACTCAGGCTCAGGCAAGGAAAGCGAGAAGATGGCGGGATACGTAAGAAAGACGGTGCTCAACCCGGGGGACATCCTGGAGCGGGCGAAAGAGGTGCTGCCGGAACGGATCGGCCTCTCCCGCTCGAAGGGCTCCAAGCACGGCGCGACCTACACCGGACAAGAAGGCACCGTATCGATCTCGGCCCATCCCCATTCCATGTACACGGAGGTGACGGTGCAAACCGACCAGCTCCGCACGTCCCGGATGGATTACGAGATTCAGAAGTTCCTCAACCAATTGCCCTACGAGGTCGGCGACCGCGGCGGCCCGGGTTCGGGCGATCCAAGCTGACGCACCGACCGGGCGACGACCTATCCATGGACTCCTTCGAAGATCTCGGACTTCCACCGCTCCTCGTCGAGGCTCTGGCGGCAGGAGGACTGGAAACCCCTACGGAGCTGCAGGCGCTGGCGATCCCCGTACTTCGGCGCGGCCACTCGGCCGTCCTCAGGGGCGGGCCCGGCGCCGGGGTGCTGGGAGCCTATGCCCTGCCCCTCCTGGAGCGAATCGAGCCGGCCGGAAGCATTCCGTGCGCGATCGTCCTCACGACGAGCCGCGAGAGAGCACGTGAGCTCGCGGTGTCCCTCGCGGAGCTTGCGGCCGGGACCGGACACCGCGTCGGTGCCCTGGGTGCGCCGTGGGCGGTCGCCACACACGCCGACGTACTTTTCTCCACCCCCGGGGACCTGCTGGACGCGATCAAGGGATCGGAGGTGAAGTCGAGTCGAATTCAGGCAGTGGTGCTGGACGGGGCCTCACACCTTCTGGAGGAGGACGCGGAGCGGGTCACCTCGATCCTCCAGGCCTCGGACGAGGAAGACATTCAGATCGTCGTGGTGAGCGACCCGCTGTCACAGCCGGTCCGGGACTTTGTGGACCAGCACATGCGGCGCGCAGTCTTCCTTCCCCCGGAAGCGTCGTCACGGGAGGAGTCCGATTCGGCCCCCGTCGCCAGAGGCCGACTCCAGGTGCGCGTCGTGGAAGAGAACAAGGAGGACGCCCTGCTCGCTACCGCAGCTGCGCTCCTGGAGGGCGGGGCACGACACCTCCTGATCTTCGCGCGCTCAGAGGACCGAGCTGCCGACATGGGAGACGTGCTCGCCCTCCACGGCTTCCTGGCCGGAGCGCCCGGAGATCCGGGCTTTCCGATCTGGCTTGGGGTCGACGCGCTCGAGGCCCGCAAGTCGATCGGCGAGCGGCTCGAAACTCGCTCCGGATCCGAAGTCCGGGTGGTGTCCGTAGACGTGCCCCCGGACGCGGACGAGCTCGACCGGCGTCACGGATCAAATCCCGAGGCAAGCACCGTCCTCGTGAGGCCCCGCGAACTCCCGCACCTGAAGCGCATCGCCCGGGAGGCGGGCTACGAGATCCTGCCCGATTCCTCCACGGGATCCGCCATGGTGGAGGTCCAGGATTTCCTCGAGGATGTGAGCAAGGCGATTCAGACCCAGGATCTGGCTCCCTACCTCGTGCTCCTGGAGCCCCTGATCCGGAAACGGGGAAGTACCGAAGTCGCGGCGGCGCTCGCCTGGCTGCTTCGCCAGAAGACCTCCCGTGATGCCGCCGACTCGCCCACCACCGCGCCCGCCCGGAGCGGGGACTCCCCCCCGGCGTGGGTACGGATCTTCCTCAGCATCGGGGAGCGGGACGGAGTGCGCCCGGGGGACGTTCTGGGCGCGATCACAGGCGAGACGGGCGTGTCCGGAGACCAGGTCGGTCGCATTGAGCTGAAAGACACCTTCACCCGGGTCGAAGTGGAAGACTCCGTGGCCGCTCGGGTCATCGAATCCCTGAACGGAACCTCCATTCGGGGGCGCAGCGTGCGCGCCGACTACGACCGCGGGGAGGGACGGCGTAGGGCCGCGGGAAGCCGGACGCAGCCACCCCGACGAAAGTAGAGAAAGGCCACATTCCCCACGGAGGGGATTGTGACCTTTCTCCCTCTGCCCACCCGGGCCCGGTTGAGGAATGCGCCTTCCCCTGCGAGCGACGAGCTGGGCTGCTCCAGCCGGCCGGGTTACCGCTTGACGGCGTCCTTCAGCCCCTTTCCGGCACGGAAGCCGGGGGTGCTGGTGGCTTCGATCTTGATGGTCTCACCCGTCCGCGGGTTCCGGCCCGTCCGGGCCTTCCGCTCCTTCGTCTCGAAGGTGCCGAAGCCCGTGATCTGGACCCGATCGCCCCGCTTGAGGGCCTTCGCGATGATACCGTCATCGGTGCCGAAGAGGGCATCGACCGCGCGGCTGGCATCCGCCTTGGTCATTCCAGCGGCGTCGGCGAGGGCGTCCACGAGCTCGGATTTGTTCATCAGGGTCACTCCTGTTGAAAGAGGGTAAGAACTCAGCGGTCTCCGACCACGTCCCAGGGAACTTGACCGCTCCGTGCGTCCGCGACCGAAGCACTCGTAAATCGAGCAAGGAAAGGGGAGGGCCTGCTTCGAGCGCCCTTTCCACCGGAGGCAACGGAACCGGCTCCTTGACCCCGGCCGGAAGCTGAGTCAACGGTAAGCGGGGTCCCGGGAGCCGTCAAGTGAAGCGCATCCGTGAAAAACCGCTTCAGCACTGGAATATCCGGATGCCGTTGGAGTTCTCGCGCACCGAAGGGAGGCGACGAGGTGGAACCCGGAAAGGCGTTTTCCAGGGCGGAGCTGGCCCACTTGCGGAAGCTCATCGGCAATCGCGAAAGGCTCGTGTGCCCGCGGTGTTGCGAGCCCCTTCGCTCCAGACCTGTCGCCCCTCCCTCGTCCGTCGGCTACGTGCGGGCCCGAGTCTGGTGCCTCTGCCCACGGTGTCGGGGGCACGCGGTGCTGGATCGCCCTCGGGACCGGGACGATCGAACCTCGGGCTCACTCCACGAGCTCGACTCCGACGAACCACCCCTGAGCGGACGCGATGAGGATGAATGCGGCCAGGGTCCAGACGTAGTAGGAGAAGAAGCGAAACCGGGCTCGATAGAGGAGCCGTAGGACGATGTGGAGCGCCCCGATTCCCACCACCGCAGCGACGGCGAACCCGATCAGGAAGGGAGCGACTCCGATGCTCATCCCGCCCTCGATCGAGAGCACCTCGAGGAGCTGGAGGAAGGAGGCCCCCATGATCGTGGGGAAGGCGATGAAGAAGGAGTACTCCGCCGCCCAACGCCGCTTCATCCCGCAGAAGAGCCCGAACGCGATGGTCGTGCCGCTTCGTGAGAGGCCCGGAAGCAGGGCAAGCGCCTGACCGAGCCCGACCGCCGCCGCCGTGCCGACCCCGATGCCCTCGAGCTTCCGGGTCCTCGGCGGAAGAACGTCGGTCCACCAGAGAAGGAGTCCCGTCATAGAAAGGGTCCCGGCGATCATCGTCGGACGCGCGAACACCTCCTCGAACAGGGCCTTGAGGGGAAAACCCACCGCTCCGGTCACAGCGACCGAGAAGAGCCCGAGCAGGGCGAGACGTACGGTCAGCCGCCTCCGTTCCGGCTCTCGGCCTCCCCCGGCCGTCCCTCCGCGCAACCCGGCGAACAAGCGCCTGAGGAAGTGACCAAGGCTCCGTCGGAAGACCACCGCCATCGACACCAGGGTCCCGACGTGCACGACGAGGTCGAAGAAGATCATCTCGGCGGAATCGGGCGCCGGGATTTCCGAGCCTCTCGAGATCAACCAATGTTGCGTGAGGACCAGGTGGCTCGTCGAGCTCACCGGGAAGAACATGAAGATCCCCTGGATGATCCCGAGGAGTAAGGCTTCGAGTGGAGTCACTGCGTCTTCCGAACCAGGTCGGTCTCGGGACGGGAGTCGGGCGGCGGATGCCCCTTCCTCCCCCAAACGGGCGCCCGTATGGTACCGTAGATACCCCCTCCGGACCAGAGACGCGACTTGGACCCCATCACTCACACCTTCGTCGGAGCCTCCTTGTCGGCCGCCGGCCTCCGAAGGGCGACGGCTCTCGCGACCCCCGCTCTGATACTGGCTGCCAACGCCCCCGACATCGACGTCGTCGCCCATGCCTGGGGGCCTCAGGCCGCGCTCGCTTGGCGAAGGGGGATCACTCACGGCATTCCGGCTCTCCTCATCCTTCCATTCGCAATTGCCGGGGGTGTG
>SLCK01000035.1 GCA_007125845.1 Gemmatimonadota bacterium | reverse complement strand
TCTCTCTCTCCCTTCACCCTCGCGCCCCCGGCTCCTTCGCCCTTTCGGTTCGCCTCACCCCAGGCCTACTCCCCCAAGGCTCAACTCCCCTGCCAGACCCACCAGGGACTTCTGTCAAAAAGCTCGGTCCACGACACCTTGTCGCCGGATTCCCGACGCAGGTTCTGTGGAGCACTGAAAGTTAACCGTGGACTTCAACCGGAGTCAATGCCCAGGCGGACCCAACATCCCCGTGTGCCCGGAAGAAGGGTTCCGCACCCTTCACACGCTACAGCCCGCCTGCGCTCAGAAGCCCCGCCACCTCAGGGGACTTCACCCGGAACTCCCCCAGTCGGCCGTGTTCCGGTCCATGCCAGTCGGATCCTCCCGAGACCAGGAGGCCGGCCCTGCGGGCCGCCTCTTCGAGCCGCACCATCCGGCCTGACGACATCCGGGGGCGGTAGACTTCGAGGCCTTCGAGGCCCGCCTTGACCAGGAGCGGGAGGAGCTCGGGGAGTCGGTCCACGGGAGGGTGCGCCCAGACGGAGACGCCCCCGGCGGACCGGATCATGCGAATGGCCTCTTCGGGCTCGAGAAGACGAGTGGGCAGATAGGCCGGGTGCTCATTTCCGATGTAGAGCTCGAAGGCCTTGGGGGCCGACTCGACGTATCCGGCCTCGACCATCGCGTGCGCCAGGTGCGGTCGGCCGAGACTCCCGTCCTCCGAAGCCCGCCGCGCGACGGCCTCAAAGCTGAGGTCGATTCCCTGCTCGCGGAGGCGGCCGAGCATCCCCTCCATCCGGGACTTCCTCCTTCGCGACGCCTCGGCAGTGTGGGCGAGAAGCCGCTCGTCGAAGGGGTCCACGAAGTACCCGAGAATGTGGAATTCCTGATCTCCGAGAGTCGTGCTGACTTCGAGGGCAGCGACCACCTCGAGGGACCGGCCGGCCGCGGCCTCGATCGCGGGAGGAACACCGGCCACGGTGTCGTGATCGGTCAGGGCGATGACGTCCAATCGGGCGTCGATCGCGGCCTCCACGACCTCTGCGGGGGAGAGGAAGCCGTCGGACGCGGTGGAATGGATGTGGAGGTCTAGGTCCATCCAGTGGTCCGGAAGCTCAGGGGGCCGAGCCCCGTCAGACGAACGGATTGCCCGGAGTCGCGAGACCTTCGGTCTCGTCTCCAGTCTCCAGGAGCTCCTCCGGGTCCACCCAGGTCTGGGTGAGATCGAAGTCGGGCGGGGGACCCGCCCCGGCGTACTCCGAGAGCACGGTAACTTCGTCGTTCTCCACCTTCGCCACTCCGTGGACCAGGAAGAACTGCACGCTCCCGCCTCCGGGGCGGTCGATCTCCATCAGCCCGGCACCCAATAGCCCGATGAAGGGTGCATGGCCCGGCAGGACACCCATGCTGCCGTCCCACGCGGGAAGCGTGAGCGAGCTCGCATCGCCTTCGAAGACGGTCGCCACCGGCGAAACCAGTCGGACCCTCAGCGTGCTGGTGGCCACCTCAGCCCTCCTTCTCCATCCTCTCGGCCTCGGCGATCACGTCTTCGATTCCACCTTGCATGTAGAATGCCTGCTCGGGGAGGTGGTCGAACTCCCCCTCGGCCACCCGCTCGAAGGACTCGATCGTGTCCTCGAGCTTCACGTAGATTCCGGGCCGGCCGGTGAACTGTTCCGCGACGAAAAAGGGCTGCGACAGGAAGCGCTGGAGCCGGCGCGCCCGGTTCACGATGATCTTGTCCTCTTCGGAGAGCTCGTCCATCCCGAGGATCGCGATGATGTCCTGCAGGTCCCGGTAGCGCTGGAGAATCCCCTGGACGTTCCTCACCACGTCGTAGTGCCGCTGTCCGAGGAACTGTGGATCCAGGATCCGTGAGGTGGAGTCCAGCGGATCCACGGCCGGGTAGATTCCCAGCTCGGCGATGCCCCTCGAGAGCACCGTGGTCGCGTCCAGGTGTGCAAAGGCCGCAGCCGGGGCCGGGTCGGTCAGGTCGTCGGCGGGTACGTAGATCGCCTGCACGGAGGTGATGGACCCGGAACGGGTCGAGGTGATGCGCTCCTGTAGCCCCCCCATCTCGGTCCCTAGGGTCGGCTGGTATCCGACCGCGGATGGCATCCGGCCGAGCAGCGCCGACACCTCGGAGCCCGCCTGCGTGAACCGGAAGATGTTGTCGATGAAGAGGAGCACATCCTGCTGCTCCACGTCCCGGAAGTATTCGGCGATCGTCAGGCCCGAGAGGCCGACCCGAAGGCGCGCTCCCGGCGGCTCGTTCATCTGGCCGAACACCAGAGACGTCGACTTGAGCACCCCGGCCTCCTTCATCTCCAGCCAGAGATCGTTTCCCTCACGGGTGCGCTCCCCGACGCCGCAGAAGACCGAGCGACCGCCGTGCTCCAGTGCGATGTTGTTGATCAACTCCTGGATGATGACCGTCTTCCCGACCCCTGCTCCCCCGAAGAGGCCCGTCTTTCCTCCCTTCACATAGGGGGCGAGGAGGTCGATGACCTTGATCCCGGTCTCGAAGATTTCCGTCTTCGGCTCCAGATCCTGGAACCTCGGCGGCTCCCGGTGGATTGGCCAGCGCTCGACCTCCGCATTCTCCCCACCAACCGGCCCGGCTGCGTCCACCGGATCGCCCAGGACATTCAGGATTCGTCCCAGCGCTGGCTCGCCAACGGGTACCGTGATCGCCTCCCCGGTGTCCTCGACGTCCATGCCTCGCACCAATCCGTCGGTCGAGGACATCGCCACTGCCCGGACCTGTCCCCGACCGATGTGCTGCTGGACCTCGGCCACGAGATCGATGGAGTCGCCGTCGGGCGTGCTCTGCCGGACCCGAAGGGCATTGTAGATCCGGGGCAGCTCCTCGGGCGAAAACGCCACGTCCAAGACGGGACCGATCACCTGAACGACCTTACCGATATTGTTCTCAGCCATGATTTTCCTGTCGATTATTCAAAGGCGGCGGCGCCACCGACGATCTCGGCGATCTCCTGAGTGATCTGGGCCTGCCTGGCCCGATTGTAGCGCCGACGGAGGTCGTCGAGCATGTCCGAGGCGTTGTCGGTCGCATTCTTCATTGCCGTCCTGCGTGCACCCTGCTCCGCGGCGGCATTCTCCACCAGCGAGCGAAACACGACGTTCCGCACGTATAGGGGCAAGAGCGCTTTCAGAATCCCGTCGCCCGACGGCGAGAGGATATAGCTGTCCGGAGGCGGTCCTTCCGGGTCACCCTGGATCGGAAGGAGCAAGCGCCTCTCCGGCGGCGTCGAGAGGGCCGACTTGAACTTGGAAGCCACCACCCAGATCTGGTCCAGCTCTTCGGATTCGAAACGGCTCCGCAGCGCCCGCACGAGCATCTCGGCGTCCTCCGGAGTGGGGTAGTCCCCGATCTCCGTCCAGGTCTGCGTGAGCTCCTCTCCCTGGAAGCGAAAGAAGGCGATCCCCTTCTTTCCCGCGACGTGGAGCTCGGTCTCGAGTCCCTTCGACCGCAGCTCTCCCAGGAGCGCCCTCGCGGTCCGGATGAGGTTCACGTTGAAGGCACCCGCGAGACCACGGTTTGCGGTCAGGAGGAGAATTGCGGCCCTCCTGGGTTCCTGGGGCACCCTGAGGAGGGGAAACCGGTCCGCGAGCGCGGGATTGTGGAGGCTCTGCACGATCTCGTCGAGCGCCTCCCCGTAGGGGCGCGCGGCGTGCACACGATCGGTGGCTTTCTTCAACTTCGAAGTGGCCACCATCTCCATCGTGCGAGTGATCTGTCCCGTGTTCTCGACGGAACGGATGCGACGCTTGACTTCCCGTGCCTGGGACACCGTGCTCCAGTCCTCCCCCTGTTCGTGTCAGTCGCGGTGCGATCGGACCTCAGTCCGTGCTTTCCTGCTCCAGCTTGGCGAGGAAGCGGGCGTTGAACTCCTCGAGCACCTCCTGGAGCCGTGTCCTGAGCTCATCGGTCAGGGCCTTCTGCTCCCGGATTCCCTCGAGAAGGTCCGCCCTCTGTGAAGCCACGAACGCCAGGAGCTCGCGCTCCCAGACCCCGACGCGCTCCACGGGAATCCCGTCGAGATAGCCATTGGTGACCGCGAAGATGGACACCACCTGGTTCTCGACACGCATCGGATCATACTGCGGCTGCTTCAGGAGCTCGACGGTACGCTCTCCGCGCGCGAGCTGCCGCTGGGTGGCCGGATCCAGGTCGGATCCGAACTGTGCGAACGCCTCGAGCTCCCGGTACTGGGCGAGGTCCAGACGGAGCCGGCCCGCCACCGTCTTCATGGCCTTGATCTGCGCTGCACCGCCCACCCTGGAGACGGAAATCCCCACGTTCACCGCGGGACGCACGCCGGCGTAGAAGAGATCGGGCTCGAGGAAGATCTGGCCGTCCGTGATCGAGATCACGTTCGTGGGAATGTAGGCCGAGACGTCTCCAGCCTGGGTCTCGATGATCGGCAGGGCGGTGAGCGACCCTCCCCCCTGCTCGTCAGAGAGCCGAGCCGCACGCTCGAGCAGCCTCGAATGCAGATAGAAGACGTCACCGGGATACGCCTCTCGCCCCGGGGGCCTCCTGAGGACCAGGGAGAGCTGCCGGTAGGCCTGCGCCTGCTTGGTGAGATCGTCGTAGACGACGAGCGTGGGCTTCCCCTCCCACATGAAGTGCTCCGCCAATGCCGTGGCGGTATAGGGCGCGATGTACTGCATGGGCGCGGGGTCAGACGCGTTCGCGGCGACCACGATCGTGTAGTCCATCGCCCCGGCCTCGCGGAGGGTCTCCACGACGGAGGCCACCTTCCCGGCGCGCTGACCCACCGCGCAGTAGACGCAGATGACGTCGGTGTCGCGCTGATTGATGATCGTGTCGATCGTGATGGCGGACTTCCCGGTCGACCGATCGCCGATGATCAGCTCGCGCTGCCCCCGGCCGATCGGGATCATCGCGTCGATCGCCTTGATCCCGGTCTGAAGGGGCTCATCCACCGGCTGGCGGAGGACGATGCCCGGAGCCACGATGTCGATCTGGCGCGCTCCCTCGATCGGCTCGATCGGCCCCTTGCCGTCCACCGGCTCCCCGAGCGCGTCGACCACTCTCCCCAGATACCCCTGGCCGGTCGGGACCTCGAGCACGCGCCCGGTACGCCGGACCTCGTTGCCCTCGTGCAATCCGGTCCAATCTCCGAGGATGACCGCCCCGATGTTGTCCTCTTCGAGGTTGAGCGCAAGCGCGGTGACTGGATCTCCCCCGCCGGGCGGCGTGATCTCGAGCATCTCGCTCGCCATCGCATTCGTCAGGCCGTAGATCCGAGCGATCCCGTCCTTGACCTCGAGGACCTCACCCACCTCCTCGGCGTGGAGATCTTCCTCGTAGTTCTCTATCGCGTTCAGCAGAACGCCCTTGATCTCGCTGGCGCGGAGCTGGGAGTCCGAGTTGGCCATAGCTTTCAGTCCTTGCGCGAACTGTTAATCCGTAGAGACATCGGCAGCGAGAAGCTGCCGCTTCATGCGTTGAAGACGACGGCGCACCGAGCCGTCGTAGACCACGTCCCCGCTCCTGAACACGATTCCGCCGACGAGCTCCGGCCTCACGCGGAAGTGAGGGACCACCTCTCGCCCCAGCAGTTCCGAGAGCCGGCTGCGAATGCCCTCGAGGGCATCGTCGTCCAGAGAGCGGGCCAGTGAGACCTCGATGTGCGCTCGCTCCAGGTGCTCGTCCAGAAGGAGTTGATACTCACGATTCATCTCCCGGAGGAGGCGCTGCCGCCGCTTGTCGACCACGAGAAAGACCAGGTTGAGCACGGGCGGGGGCACCTTCCCACCGAAGATCTCCCTCAGCACCTTCCGTTTCTCGGACGATTCCACCCTGGGCGTCTCGAGAAAGAGGCGGAACTGCGGCAGCTCGTCCAGGAGCTGGGCGACCTCCTGGAACGCCTCCCCGAACTCCTCGAGCCGTTCTTGCCGGGCTCCCAACTCGAACAGGGCCTCCGCGTACCGCTTCGCGATCGTCTCCCCGCGCACGCTCAGGCCTCCGCGCTCGGTTGCTCGAATTCGTCGAGGTACTCCTCGATGAGCCTGCGATCCATCTCTCCGTCGAGCTTCTTGTCGAGGAGACGGGCCGCCGCGGCCAGAGCCAATTCGACCGACTGCCTCCGGAGCGCTTCGAGCGCCTGATCGCGCTCCCGTCGGATTTCCCGGCGGGCTCCGTCCATCATCCTCTCCGCCTCCTCGCGAGCCTTGCCTTCAATCTCGCGACGAAGGGCATCTCCCGCCTCGCGGGCCTCGGCGATGATCTGCTGCGCCTGCCGCCGAGAGTCGGCGAGTTGCTGCCTGTGCTGCTCGAGCGCGGCCGCAGCCTCCTCCCTCATCCGCTTCGCCTCGTCGATCGACTCCCGGATCCCGGACTCCCGCGCGTCCAGCGCGCTGAGCATGGGTCTCCAGGCGAACTTGCCGAGGATGAACAGGACGAGCAGGAACATGACGATGGTCCAGATCGAGAGACCGGGATCCACCGTGAACAATCCGCCCCCGTCCTGTGCCGAAAGGGGAAGCGGCGCGAGAAGCGCCACGAACCAGACCCACCGTGTCACGTTCATGGAGCGCATCCTCCTGCATCTTCATCCGAACGCGGAATCATGAAAGCAAATTCCCGTCAGATAAGCTTGTAGAGGAGGGCGATGACGAGCGCGAAGAGGGCGGCTCCCTCGATGAGCGCCGCGAGAATGATCGAGGAAGTCTGGATGTTCGCGGCCGCCTCCGGCTGACGGGCGATCCCCTGCGCGGCCGAGGAGCCGATCATGCCGATACCGATGCCGGCGCCGAGGATGGTGAGCCCGAATCCGATTCCGGAACCGAGGAGGCCAAGGTAGTTCTGGGCGGCTTCGGGGCTCATGGCAGCGACGACGTCTTGGATGGCAAGAATCGTGGAAGTCAACATCGTGTCTCCGTCTCGTCTCAGAGTAATGTTTGAGTCTGGGGCCTACGAACACCAACGGTACCACGCGTGGGTCCCCTGGAGGGACCTGTGTCCGACGTGCGGATGCACGCCGGGTCGGGTGCGACGCCGTGGGCCGCAACCGGCTCAGTGAGCATGACGAATCAGCCCGATGAAGACCGCCGTGAGCATCGCGAAGATGTACGCCTGCAGGAAGGAGATGAACACCTTCAGAAGAGTGATGGCTCCGGCCATTGCGATCGCGCCCCCCGCCACCCCCCACCGTCCCGCAGTCGCCTCGGCAAACACGAAGATCAGCCCGATCAGCGCGAGAATCAGAATCTTCCCCGCCGTCATGTTGGCGAAGAGACGGATCGCGAGCGCGAAGGGCTTGGTGAGCTTCCCCATCGCTTCCACGGGCGTCATGATCAGGAGCATGGCAGCCTGACCCGCCGGATGAAGCCCCTTGGGAGCGTAAAAGATCGTGCGCGCGTATCCCGCGGGCCCAAGATCGCGAAATCCCGTGACCTCGATCCAGATGAAGGCCAGGAGAGCCAGAGCTCCCGTGACCGAGATGCTCGCGGTGGCCGAAACGCCGAAGGGCACGAGCCCGAGCAAGTTCATGAAGAGGATGAAGAAGAACAAGCTGAGGATGAACGGTGCGAACCGATCCCCATCCGAACCGATGTTGGCTCGGACCACCTGGTCCCGGAAGTATACCACCACCGCCTCGACCGCATTCGCAAAGCCGGAAGGGGCCTCCCCCCTCTCCATCCGCCGGAAGGTGCGCCCGACGATGCCGAACACGAGAAGGCACAGGACCGCGGCCAGGAACATGAAGACGACGTTCTTCGACGGGGAGAGATCGACGGTGAGGGCGCCGATCTGGATCGGATCCCACTGGGGAAGCGGGATCCGCACGCCGGCCAGGTCCACATAGGGCGCGTCGACGACCTGACCCATGAGCATCGACCCGAGGTCGAAGCCCTGATCCGTAGCCTCGGCCTGTGCCGCCGCGGTGCCTGTCACGAGAGTCATACCCGCATCTTCATCCGTCCGTCAGATCGCTGTCCGGTCACCTTTCTTCCGTCCCTCGTAGAGCCCAGGGCTCGAGGAGGAGGAGGACGAAAAAAAGCCCCGCCAGGGCGAGGAGCGCAACCACGATGTCCACCCCTTCCCTCCCGACCACCCAGAACGCCACCCCACCCACCACCGCAAAACGCACCAGCGTACTCCCGGCCCAGACCGCCATAAACCCCTGGCTCGCCTGGGGAAGCGCGGCGAGAGCTCCAAAGCTGAGCACTTGAACCGCCATCGCGATGCCTGCCGCAAGGGCCAGTCCCCGTCGACCGTCGCCGTCGAGGAGAGGCCAAGCTGCCAGCAGCACCGCTCCCACCACCAGCGTCGACACCGCGAGATACCGACCCACCCTTCCGCACCAGTGCCTCATCTACTTCGTTCTCGAAGAGCCGATCACTCATCCTCTCCCCTCGTCGGCGGACCTGCGGTTGGATCGCCCTCGTCCCGGGTCTCCGCCTGCGCCCGTCTCGCCTCCTCTTCGGCTCGTGGAATAAGCACGATGTGCTGCAGGAGATGGTAGAAGCCCGCTCCCGCCCCCACGAATGAGCCGATCACCGTAAGGAGCGGCGTGGTGCCGAGTCGCTGGTCCACAGACCAACCAAGGAAGAGGAAGAAACCGATCGCGAGCGCGAGGGTAAGACCATGGCCCGAGTAGCGGGCCATGGTTACGAGCGTAGACGCTTCGTCTTCTTCGCGCTTCTCGCCTCGAACCATTGATCAGTTTCCGGCCTCCAGGCCCCTTACAGCCAGCTAAGGTACGTGCTTGTGAAAAAATTCGCAAGCGCCTTTTTCCCGCCCCGATCCAGGCAGAGTGGGCCGGGCCGCCCCAGCTCGGAGCGCCCCTTTACCCTGCTCCTTTCACCATGGTCGTGCGCCGGACCCTCGCCGGCCAATCGAGGGTAGCCAGTCTCGAACATGCGGGACCCTTGAAGGGGTCCCCGAAGTGGTCACCACGCACGGGAGGCGCGACGTTGCCCGATGGAATCGCGGTCAGGGACCGGGACCTGGAGCTCCTGGAGGAGGCGGCACGCGTCGCGGAACGGATCCGGGCGGAAGTCGGCAAGCGGGTCGTAGGGCAGCGCGACGTAATCGACGGACTTCTCCTCGCCCTGCTCGCGAACGGGCATGCCCTCCTGGTCGGGGTCCCCGGGCTCGCCAAGACGCTCCTCGTCTCGAGCCTCGCCGAGGCCCTGGATCTCGAGTTCCGGAGAATCCAGTTCACGCCCGACCTGATGCCCACGGACATCACGGGCACCGAGATGATCGAGGAGGACCGGACGACCGGACGCCGAGCCTTTCGGTTCGTGCACGGGCCCATCTTCGCGAACGTGGTACTGGCAGACGAGATCAATCGCACGCCCCCTAAGACCCAGGCCGCGCTCCTCCAGGCCATGCAGGAGCGCGCCGTGACGATCGCGGGCCACACGTATCCCCTGGCTCCCCCTTTCTTCGTCCTCGCCACGCAGAACCCGATCGAGCAGGAGGGCACGTACCCTCTCCCGGAGGCGCAGCTCGACCGGTTCATGTTCGAGCTGCGGATCACCTACCCCTCGAAGGAGGAGGAGGAGGACGTGGCACTTCGGACCACCTCGGAGGAGCTGCCCGAGCTCCGGCCCGCGGTCACATCCGAACGCCTCCTCGAGCTGCAGCATCTCGTTCGACGGGTGCCGGCCGCCCCGTCGGTCGTCTCCTACGCGGTCCGGCTCGCGCGCGCAACCCGGCCAGGTGAGGAGGGAGCACCGGACGTGACCCGGAGGTACGTGGGGTGGGGAGCGGGGCCCCGGGCCTCCCAATACCTCGTGCTGGGCGCGAAGGCTGCGGCGGCCCTGCGTGGCGAGCCCGTCCCGACTCTCGAGGACGTTCGCGCGGTCGCGCATGCCGTTTTGGCCCACCGTATCGTCCCCAACTTCGAGGCCGAGGCAGACGGGATCTCGCCCCGGGGAATCATTGCGGAACTCCTCGAGGAGAGCCGGCGATGGCGCTGATCCCTAGCGGTGCACAGGGAGACGACCACCCTCCGAGTAGTAGGACCGGGGGGGAGACACGGCCGTGAGCCACCTCCTTCTCGCGGGCGTGGGAATTCTCGTGCTGCTCTCTGCGGTGGTGTCCGCGGCGGAGTCGGCGGTCTTCACCGTCGGGGCGTCCCGCCTGAGAACGCTCCTCGACGAGGGCTTTCGTGGCGCGGAGCGCCTTCACCGCGCCCGGAATCTCACGCCGTCCCTCGGGGCGACGACCTTTCTCGTCAACGCCGTCCTGAACCTGGCTACGGTCGGCATCCTGGCGGGTGCGGCGGCGTTGACGTGGGGGGGGTGGGGGATCACCGTCGCGGTGCCGGCGGCCTCGATCGGGGTCCTCCTTCTGGGTGAAGCGATCCCCCGGGCGGTCGCCTCTCGCCCCTCCATTCGGCTCGCTCTTCTCTCGGCTCCCTTTCTCCTCCGCCTCGAGCAGTGGACGCGGCCGGTGCTGGTCCCCTTCCTCCGCCTCGACGCGGCCCTCCATCGCCGGAACGGGGGAGACGAGACATCGCTGGAGGAGCGCGAGCTTCAGGAGCTCGCAGAGCTGGGCCGGAAAGAAGGCGTCGTCGAAGAGGAGGAGCACGAGTTGGTGGAGCGGGCCTTCCGGATGGACGAGCTCACTGCGTGGGATATCATGACTCCCCGCGTCGACATCTTCGCCTGGAGCGAAACCCTCACTCTGGAGGAGATCCTCCCACAGCTCCGCAACGTGCCCTTCTCACGGGTGCCCGTTTACCGGGACACTGTCGACGACATCTCCGGAATCCTCTACGTTCGGGAAGCGTATGAAGCGTACGTCGAGGGCCGCCGTGACATCCAGCTCTCGGAGCTGTCTCGCGAGCCCTTCTTCGTGCCCGGCTCTCTCCCACTTCCCCACCTGCTCCGAAGCTTCCAGGCCAAGCGCATCCACATGAGCATCGTGGCCGACGAGTTCGGTGGAACCGACGGCCTCGTGACTCTCGAGGACGTGGTGGAGGAGCTCGTAGGAGAGATCGAAGACGAGACGGACATCGCGGAAGAGTCGATCGTCCGGATCTCGCGGAACGAGATGGAGGTGGAGGGGGGGGTGGAGCTGCGCGAGGTGAACTACGCATTCAACGTGTCCTTTCCCCAGTTCGAGCATCGGTCGCTGAACGGGTTCATCCTCGAGGAGCTGGGACGAGTCCCCGCAGCCGGAGAGAGGATCGAGCTTCCCGGGCTCGAGATCGAGATTCTCGAGGCCACGGAAACCCAGGTGGTCAAGGTTCGGGTGCGCAAGACGCACATCGCCGCCGCCGAGGATCTCAACGAAGCCGGATGAGGAGATGGCGCTGATCCTCCCCTTCCGGGGAAAGTCCCCCCGCATCGCCGAGGACGCCTTCGTCGCACCCAATGCCGTGCTCATCGGTGACGTACGGGTGGGCGCCCGGGCAAGCATCTGGTTCGGGGCCATCCTGCGCGGTGACGACCCGAATCACCCCATCGTGATCGGGGAGGACTCCAACATCCAGGACGGAGCGATCGTCCACGTGGGAGACTGGGGGCCCACCGTCGTCGGCCCCCGGGTGACAGTCGGCCACGGAGCGGTATTCGAGTCGTGCGAGATCGGGGAGGGAACGCTCGTCGGCATGAAGTCGGTGATCCTCCAGGAGGCAGAAATCGGGCGGGAATGCCTCCTGGCCGCGGGAGCGGTGGTCCTCGAAGGTGCCCGCATTCCGAATAGGAGCCTCGTCGCCGGAGTGCCCGGTCGGGTGCGGAAGTCGCTGGACGGATCGGCGGCGCAGTGGGTTGCGCGGAGCTGGGAGCACTACGTCGAGCTGTCGCGCTCGTACCTGTCCGAGGGCTACGGTCGCCTGATCGGGAACGTCGGGGATGTGGACGACCCCGGTCCCCATTCGGCCGACGACCCGTGACTGTGGAGGAAGCGAGCATGAAATCGGTCGAGCAGGGAGCGGGGCGGAGCCGGGACAGGCTGCCACCGCCCCCGGAGGAGGGTCCTCCGTGCGATCTCTGTGGAGCCCCCATGCTGGAGCGCCACTGCAAGCTTCTCTGCCTCTCCTGCGGGTACGTGCGCGACTGCTCCGATCCCTAGTGTGGTGAAGAAGGGGAGCATGATGAGCTCAGACCCCGAAGGCCCAGGCCATGTACCATCCCACCAGTAGATCTCCCCACGCGTAGGTGACGGCGGCGCCGGCCGCAAGGAAGATCCCGAACGGCACCAGCTTCCCGGTGCGAATCGAGATGGGTCCGAAGATCACGGCACCGAGGAAAGCCGCGAGGAAGAGGCCCAGAAAAACTCCCTGAATTCCAAGGAACGCTCCGATCAGGGCCATCATCTTGATGTCCCCGCCCCCCATCGCCTCCTTCTTGAAGACCTTCTCCCCGGCCCAGGCCGTGAACCAGAGAAGCCCGAACCCCGCCACGGCGCCCGCCAGCGCCTGCTCGATCCCGATCGCCGGAGTGCCCAGCGCGAGGATGAGACCCAACGCGGTCCCGCCCAGCGTGAACTGGTCGGGAATGATGTAGAAGCGGGCGTCGCTCACGGCGATCCCGAGCAGGATCGTGAGGAATAGCGCACCGCGGAGGGCCTCCAGCTCCGGCCCGTGGAGGAGGACCGACCCGCCCCAGGCCAATCCGGTCACCAGCTCGACGAGGGGATACTGCGCTGAGATCCCCTCCCCGCACGATCGACACCGCCCGCGGAGGAGGAGCCAACTCAGCACGGGAACGTTGTCGTACCAACTCACCCCTTCGCCACAAGCCGGGCAGCGCGAGGGCGGGCGCACCACCGATTCGTCCTGGGGCCAGCGCAGGGCGCATACATTCAGGAACGAGCCGAGGGCCAGGCCGACGACGAAAGCCCCGAGAGCGAGCGGCCAGACTCCGGTCAAGGATCCCTCCGGCGCGGAGACGCGGCCTCTCTACCCGGGCCCAACGACCAGAGTAGAATCGCGCCGGCGGTCGCGACATTGAGGGACTCCACACCGGAAGGAAGCGGTACCGCAAGGAGGGTCTCGGCGTCGCGCACGACTTCGGGGCGGGGTCCCGAGCCCTCGTTCCCGAGAACCAGGGCCCAGCCGGACCTTCGATGGGCCGGCGTCCCTCCGGCGCGTTGCCAGTCCCGGACGTCCCTTCCCTCCTGGTGCGCGACGAGGAGAGCCAGCTTCATCCGAGCCGCCCAGCTGCGGGCCTCGTCCCAGGAGAGGCGAAATGGAGGCAGGCGGAAGATCAGCCCGGCCGACGCCCGAACGGCCTTCGCATTCCACGGATCCACGGTCCCCGACAGGACGAGGATTCCGTGGGCTCCCATGGCGACGGAGGTTCGCACGAGAGTGCCGGCGTTGCCGGGGTCCTGAATGCCATCGAGGATGACGACCCGCACCTCGGTCGAGGGCTCGCGCCCGTCCTGCTCAGCGGTCGCCCCGGTCTCGGAGGCCTGCCCTCCGGAGTCGGACCCCAGGGGGAGCGCCGACTCGGGCTCCCTCGCCACCCCCAGAATTCCCTGCGGGGTCTCCGTCTCGCCGAACTCCCGGAAAGCGTCCGACCCGACGGTCAGGAGCTCCACGCCGGCAACGTCCAGCATCCGCACCACCTCGCCCAGGTCGGATCCACCTGCCCGCCGGGTCCGAAGGGCGAACGAGAAGCTCGCCCCGTGCTCCAGCGCGGCCCGCATCGCACGCGGTCCCTCCACGAGCACGACCCCCTCGGCCTCCCGCCCCTTGCGGGTCGAGATTCGCCGCAGGAGCCTCTCCCTTCCCCGACTCAGCGCCAACGGCGGTGCCCTGCCGGGGGAAGGCCGTGTATCTTTGCAGCTTCGAGCGTGACCGCCCCACGTACAATCCACGCTCGTGCAATCCACCCCGAGCCCGGAGCGAGCTTCGATCTCATCATGACCCCGTCCTCCCTACCCATCGTGTTGACGATCGCCGGAAGCGACAGCGGCGGCGGTGCCGGAATCCAGGCCGACCTCAAGACCTTCCACGCCTTCGGCACCTTTGGAACCACCGTCGTGACCGCGATCACGGCCCAAAATACCACTGGAGTGTCGGCGGTGCACCCGGTCCCCCTCGAAGTCGTGCGCGCCCAGATCGACGCCCTGGTCGAGGATCTGCCCCCCGTCGCGGTGAAGAGCGGGATGCTCGCCACCGCTCCGCTGGTGGCGTTGGTGGCGGAGTCGATGAGAACCCTGGATCTCCCCGACTACGTTCTGGACCCGGTCATGGTGGCCGGGAGCGGAGACCGACTCCTGGAAAGGGACGCGGAGGCTTCAGTGGCCCGGGAGCTCGTGCCCGTCGCCACACTCGTCACCCCGAACCTCCACGAGGCGGAGATCCTCGTCGGGCGCAGCGTGGCCACGATCGAGGAGATGGGGGAGGCCGCGCGAGCTCTCGTCGAGATGGGGGCGAAGGCGGCGCTCGTGAAGGGCGGCCACGGCAAGGGGGACGAGGTTGTGGACCTGTTCTGGGACGGTCAGAAGGAGCGAACCTGGAAGCGGCCGAGAATCCACACCCGAAACACCCACGGAACGGGGTGCACCCTCTCGGCCGGGATCGCGGCCGGCCTCGGGCGCGGGTGGGCGCTCCAGGACGCGGTGGATCGAGCGCTCGGATTCGTCGCCGAGGCGATCCGGACCGCGCCCGCGCTCGGGCGGGGACAAGGCCCCCTGAACCACCTGCTCGACCCGGGAGAGTGAGATCGGAGCGGTCCGCGCGCGCACGGCGGGCCCGCTCCCCGAGCTGCGGACGGCGCTCCCGATTCAGCCCTCCGACTCAAGCCCATCGATCCGCTCCAGCACCCCTTCGATCACCCGGATCACCTTGCCGGATCCGTCGCGCCCTGCCTCGAGGACCTCGTCGTGGGAGAGGCGATCGACGCCCAGTCCGGCGGCTCGGTTCGTGATCAGGGAGAGCGCGAGGACGCGAAGCCCCTCCCTCCGGGCGGCGAGAACCTCCGGCACCGTCGACATTCCGACGGCGTCGGCGCCCGCAGCCCGCAGCGCCCGAATCTCGGCCGGAGTCTCGTAGCTGGGGCCCAGGACCGCGGCATAGATGCCGGACACGAGGAGCAGCCCCGTGCGCTCGGCCACCTCCCGTGCCACCGCTTGCAGCCGTGGGTCGTAGGGAGAGCTCGGTTCGAACGCGCGGCGTGGCCCGGAATCCGGGGAGGGCATGGGGGCACGCCTCCCCTGGAGGTCCAGGTGGTCGCGCACGAGCATGATGGATCCGGGTTCGAGCCGTGGGTCGATTCCGCCTGCCGCATTGGTGTAGATCGCGATGCGCACGCCGAGCATGCGTGCAATCGTCACCGGAGCGACGACGAGGCCGGGATCATGGCCCTCGTAGTGGTGCAGGCGTCCAGCCTGGACCAGGACCCTCCTCCCCCACAGGCGTCCGGCCACGTACCGTCCGCGGTGCCCCGCGACGCCCGCCCCCGGCAACCCGGGGATGCGGTCGAAGGGCAACTCGGCCCCACCCTCCACCTGTTCGACCAGGCTCCCCAACCCGGAGCCCAGCACGAGCAGGGCCTCGTGGTCCTCTCCCAACGTGTGGCGAAGAAGCTCGGCGGCCTCGGACACCATATCTCTCCCCTCCCTCAACGACCATCCAACGGTTCGGTTCTGCCAACCTGGCCGACTCGCACCGCCCGACCGCCGATCTGACGCGATTTTCCCCTCCCGGGCAGGCATGGAGATTGCGATCTATGGATCGCCTGAGGGCCGTAGGCAGCAATGGCTCGACCCGACTCGACCGACTGGCGAACGACTTCGAACACAATCGACATAAGGAGCGCAAATGGGCAAGGTGATCGGCATCGACCTCGGAACGACGAACTCAGTGGTCTCCGTCATGGAAGGGGGCGAGCCCGTGGTGATTCCCAACTCGGAAGGGGGACGCACGACTCCATCCGTCGTCGGCTTCACCAAGGATGGCGAACGGCTGGTGGGGCAGGTGGCCCGGAGGCAGGCGATCACGAACCCGGAAAACACCGTCTTCTCGGTGAAGCGATTCATGGGCCGGGCGTACCGGGAAGTCGAAGAGGAGCGCAAGCTCGTTCCCTACGAAGTCGTCTCAGGCGAGGAAGGTCGCGTCCAGGTCAAGGTTCCGAACGCCGACAAGCCTTTCAATCCGCCCGAGATCTCGGCGATGATTCTCCAGAAGATGAAGCAGACCGCGGAGGACTATCTCGGTCAGCCCGTAGAACAAGCGGTCGTCACCGTCCCCGCGTACTTCAACGACAACCAGCGGCAGGCCACCAAGGACGCGGGTCGGATCGCCGGGCTCGAAGTGCTCCGGATCATCAATGAACCCACCGCTGCGGCGCTCGCGTACGGGCTCGACAAGAAAAAGGATGAGAAGATCGCCGTCTTCGACCTGGGCGGAGGCACCTACGACATCTCGGTCCTCGAGTTGGGCGACGGGGTCTTCGAGGTGAAGGCCACCAATGGGGACACGCATCTCGGTGGGGACGACTTCGATCAGCGCATCATCGACTGGCTGGTGGAGGAGTTCCGGAAGGACCAGGGGATCGATCTCTCGAAGGACGCGATGGCCCTCCAGCGGCTCAAGGAGGCTGCGGAAAAGGCCAAGATGGAGCTGTCCTCGACCATGCAGACCGACATCAACCTCCCCTTCATCACCGCGACCCAGGAGGGACCGAAGCACCTGAACATCACGTTGTCGCGCGCGAAGTTCGAACAGCTCGTCGAGGATCTGATCCAGCGGACGCTCCCGCCGATGAAGACCGCACTGAAGGACGCGGGTCTCGATCCCTCCGAGGTGGACGAGGTCATTCTGGTGGGGGGGTCCACGCGGATCCCCAAGATCCAGGAGATCGTGAAGGAGTTCTTCGGAAAGGATCCCCACAAGGGCGTGAACCCGGACGAGGTCGTAGCCATCGGAGCCGCCATTCAGGGCGGGGTGCTGGCCGGCGACGTGAAGGATGTCCTCCTGCTCGACGTCATTCCCCTCTCGCTCGGGATCGAGACGCTCGGGGGAGTGATGACGAAGCTGATCGAGCGGAACACCACGATCCCCACCAAGAAGACCGAAGTCTTCTCGACTGCGGAGGACAATCAGACCACGGTGGAAATCCACGTTCTCCAGGGCGAACGGGAGATGGCCACGCACAACAAGACCATCGGCAAGTTCCAGCTCACTGGAATCCCGCCGGCTCCGAGGGGCATGCCCCAGGTCGAGGTCACCTTCGACATTGACGCCAACGGCATCCTCCACGTATCCGCCAAGGACCGAGCGACCGGGAAGGAGCAGAAGATCCGTATCGAGGCCTCCTCCGGCCTGAGCGAAGAGGAGATCGATCGAATGGTGTCCGATGCCGAGGCGCACGCCTCGGAGGACAAGGAGCGGCGAGAAAAGGTCGAAGCCCGCAACACGCTCGATTCGCTGATCTACCAGGTGGAGAAGGACTCCGCGGAGTGGGGAGAACAGCTGGGAGAGGCCGAGAAGGATCGGCTCGACAAGGCCGCCGAGGCCGGCAAGGAGGCGCTCAAGTCCGATGACGCCGCAAAGATGAACACGGCGCGCGACGAGCTCATGCAGGCCTTCAGCGCAGCGGGCCAGCAGGTCTACCAGGCCCAGGCGGAATCCGGCGCAGGCGCGGAGGCCGAAGCCGACCCGTCCCGTGCCGGAGCTCGCATGGACGGTGAACCCGAGGAGATGGACGACGAGGACGTGGTCGAGGCCGATTACGAGATCGTCGACGACGAGAAGAACTGAAGAGGCTGATCGCTTCGTCCCGGGGGGATCCCGCATACCCGGGGCGTGTAGAAACGCGCGGTGGGGGATCCGGTGCGCTCGTGGCACCGGCCCTCACCGCGTCGTCGTCTTCTCTCGTGAGTCTCGGGTCCCGCGGGGCTCGAGGTGAAACCGAGCGAATCGCCGCCCTCTGCATCACGCGCTGAAACAGGAATCGAAAGCCATGTTCGACCCCCTCAAGGCCAAGACCCGCGTCCTCATCTACACCCTCAGCGCCTTCGCCGTGGGAGCAGCCGGAGCCTCCGCCCTCGGTTGGACCGCCCCTCCCCCCTTCCCCGATATCACCGAGACCCCCCAGGTCGCGGAGGATGTCGTCCGTCCTGCGGTCGAGCTGAGTCAGGCCTTCACGGCCATCTCGGAAGCGGTGACCCCTGCGGTCGTCCGTATCGAGACCGAACGCCCGAGGTCGGTCGCATCGAGGGGACAGGACCCGTTCCCGATGCCCGAGGAGTTTCGACGGTTCTTCGACATGCCGGACCCCGAAGATCAAGGGCGTGAGGCGCCACCGCAGACGGCGGGGGGAAGCGGGTTCGTCGTCAGCTCGGACGGTTACATCCTCACGAACGACCACGTGGTCGCCGACGCCACCCGGATCAGGGTCTTTCTGCCCGACCGGCGCGAGTACACCGCCGAGCTCGTGGGAACCGACCCGACGACCGACCTGGCTGTCATAAAGATCTCGGAGAACGACCTCCCGACGCTCAGTCTGGGAACCTCGGCGGATCTGCGGGTGGGTGAGTGGGTGCTCGCCGTGGGCAATCCCGGACTCGGCGGAGGCAGCTCGTCGCTCGACTATACGGTGACCGCCGGTATCATCAGCGCGATCGGGCGGCCCCTTCAGCTCATCCAGGGAGAGCTCATGCGCCAGGAGGGGTGGCAGGAAGTGGCGGGCTTTGCGATCGAGGACTTCATCCAGACCGACGCGGTCATCAACCCGGGCAACTCCGGTGGTCCGCTCGTGAACACGTCCGGACAGGTGATCGGGATCAATTCGGCAATCGCGTCGCGCACCGGATTCTTCCAGGGCTACGGCTTTGCGATCCCCGTCGATCTCGCCAAGCGAATCATGGAGGATCTGGTCGAGTTCGGAGAAGTCCGTCGAGCCTACCTCGGCATCGAGATGCAGGGCGTCGAATCGGTAGACGCTGAATACTACGGGCTTCCCCGGACGATGGGAGTCCTCGTCCAGAACGTTCCCGCCGACGGCCCCGCGGCGGACGCCGGCATCCAGCAGGAGGACGTGATCGTGGCCATCGACGACGTCGAGGTGGAGCGCCCGGGACAGCTCCAGCTCCTGATCGCCCAGAAGCGGCCGGGCGACCAGGTACGCGTTCGGCTCTATCGGAACGGAGATCCGCGTGAGATCACGGTTCGCCTCGGAGAGGCCGACCTCGGCCCGAGAACCGCCCAGGCTACGCAGCCCCGCAGCCGGGTAGAGGACCAGATCGGAATCGAGGTCGCCCCCCTCGACGAATCCACCGCCGAGCAGCTCGGATACGACACCGTGGGCGGAGTCGTGATCCAGGAGGTGAGCCCCGCGGGGCCGGCCGGTCGAAGGGGCGTGCAGCGAGGTGAGCTGCTCCGATCCATCAATCGGGAGGACATCTCGGCCGTGGAAGACGTGGAGCGGGTGCTCGCGGAGACCGAGCCCGGAGATGTGGTGTCGCTTCGGCTCGAGCGTCCCGACGGCTCCTCGCGAGTGGTGAACCTCCGGATTCCCGGCTGATCCGTGGCCGGTCGATCGAGGTGAGGAAGGGGGAGCATTCCCCGTTTGACAGGAGTCGAGGACCCGCGGGCGATTGGAACCGTCCGCGGGTCTTCGTGCGTCTGGCGGGCGTCCACGGAGCTACACCAGCTCGGTCGCCCCCCCGTTCGTTGATGGCGTCTCCGGCCACGGTTATCTTTTCGCGGCGGATCCAGCCCATTCGGGCCGAGGCGCGAAAGTGGCGGAACTGGTAGACGCGCGAGACTTAGGATCTCGTGGCCCTTGGCCGTGGGGGTTCGAGTCCCCCCTTTCGCACTCTCCTGTGTCTCAAGACGATGACGGACGATTCATGAGCATGGATGTCGAGAAGCTCGAGGTCTCCCTCGAAGAAGGGGAGCGTTGGCGCCGTACACTCCGCATCACCGTGCCCTCCGAGTTGGTGGAGGCGGAGCGGCAGGTCGCATTGAAGAAGCTCTCATCCCGACTGAACCTGCCCGGGTTTCGCTCCGGAAAGGTGCCCCGCTCGGTCGTCGAAAAGCGGTTCGGCCCCGCGCTCGACCAGGAGCTCCTCGACCGCGTGGTCGGCGAGGCATACCGGGAGGTGCTCCAGGAGCGGGCCCTGAAGCCGATCAGCGAAGGCGAGGTCCACGACGTGGACTACCAGCCGCAAGCGGATCTTTCGTTCCGAGTCTCCTTCGATGTGGCGCCCCAGGTCGAGCTCGCCCGGGTGGGAGGCTTCAAGGTTCGCCGTTCGGCCGTCTCCGTGAGCGACGAGGAGGTCGACAAGGTGCTGGCCCGGGTCCGTGAGCAGGAGGGCACCTGGGTCCCCGTAGAGGAGGGCCAGCCGGGTGAAGGCGACATGGTGACCGTTCGGATCCTGCAGATCGAGGAAGAGGATGGGGAGCCCCGTCGCTACGAGTTCACGCTGGGCAAGGGTGAAGCGATCCCCGACGTCGAGGAGGCGATCCGAAGCCTCGAAGTAGGGGAGTCCGGAGAGTTCACCGTCTCGTTCCCAGACGACGAAGCCGGAGGAGACGAGGGTGAGCGGGAGCAACGCCTCCGGATCTACCTCGATGGCCGCAAGGAGCTCGAGCTTCCGGAGCTGGATGCCGAATTCGCCCGCTCCGCCGGGAACTTCGAGAGCGTCGACGAGCTACGGGCCCGGATCCGTGAGGACCTCGAGGCCGAGGCAGAGCGGGAGGGCGAGGCCCGTATTCGTGCTGCCCTCCTCGAGCAGGTGGTGGCCGCGAACCCGTTCGAGATCCCCGAGTCGATGGTGGACCAGTACGTCCGCTCGGCGCTCGGAAATCCAGAAGACCTCACCGAGGAAAGGCTGAAAGAAGCCAAGGAGCAGCTCCGTCCGCGAGCCGTCCAGGGAGTCAAGCGATTCCTCGTAGTCGAACGGATGGCCGAAGAGCACGGGCTCAAAGCCACCGAGGATGAAATCGACGCCAGAATCGAAGAGATCGCCGAACGGAGCGACGCCAATCCGGCCGATGTCTACGGTCGGCTCCAGCGATCGGGGCAGCTCGAACAACTCGAACGGGAGATCACCGAACGCAAGGTCTTCGGATTCCTCAAGGAACAGTCCACCATCGACGACCCGGAGTGATCCTGGCCGTCGATTGAATCACGATTCGCGTCAACACCGGACGAAACTCCATGCCGATTTACCCCCCGTACGTCATCGAACGCACGAGCCGAGGCGAGCGCAGCTACGACATCTTCTCGCGGCTCCTCATGGACCGGATCGTCTTCCTGGGGAGCGCCGTCGACGACATGGTGGCCAACACGATCGTGGCCCAGCTCCTCTTTCTGGACGCCGACGACCCGGAGCGGGATATTTATCTGTACATCAACTCCCCGGGCGGAAGTGTTTACGCGGGGCTGGCCATCTACGACACGATGCAGCACCTCCGGGCCCCGGTGTCCACCTTCTGCGTGGGAATGGCGGCTTCCATGGGAGCGGTCCTTCTGGCGGGGGGCGCAGCAGGGAAACGGAGCGCCCTGCCGAACTCCCGGATCCTGATCCACCAGCCCTCGTCGGGATATCAGGGGACCGCCGCCGACATCGAGATCGCCGCCAAGGAGGTCCTGGGGATCCGCGAGCGGCTCAATGCGATTCTCGCGCATCACACCGGGCAAACCACCGACAAGATCGCGGACGACGTGGACCGGGACTACTTCATGAGTCCCGAAGAAGCCAAGGAATACGGGCTGATCGACCGGGTGCTGTCGAACCGGGATCAGGTCGACCGTCCCCGCTCCGCCGAGGGAGAGAACGGCGAGGAGGAATGAGCGCACTGGACGGAAACTCTTCGTTGACAGACCGGGAGACGGCCCATGTCGGCTGACAAGCACCTGCGCTGCAGCTTCTGCGGAAAATCGAAGGATTCGGTCCGGAAATTCATCTCGGGGCCCAGCGTCTACATCTGCAACGAATGCGTAGCGCTTTGCAACGAGATCCTCGCGGAGGAGGAAGAGCAGTCGACTCCCGAGCGCGCCGTCGCCACCCCGGCCCCTCGCGAGATCAAGGACACTCTCGATCAGTACGTGATCGGGCAGGAAGACGCGAAGCGGGCCCTCGCGGTCGCCGTGTACAACCACTACATGCGAGTCAACCACCACGGGGTTCTGGACGATGTGGAGGTCGAGAAGGCGAACATTCTCCTGTTGGGCTCGACCGGTGTCGGAAAAACGCTCCTCGCACAGACGCTCGCCCGGATCCTCGACGTCCCCTTCACCATTGCGGACGCCACCACGCTCACGGAGGCGGGCTATGTGGGTGAGGATGTGGAGAACATCCTCGTCCGACTTCTCCAGGCGGCGGACTACAACGTCACCGACTGCGAACGCGGGATCATCTACATCGACGAGCTCGACAAGGTGTCGAGGAAGTCGGAGAACCCCTCGATCACCCGGGACGTCTCGGGCGAAGGCGTGCAGCAGGCGCTTCTGAAGATCCTCGAGGGCACGGTGGCCTCGGTGCCTCCCCAAGGGGGAAGGAAGCACCCGCAGCAGGAATACATCCAGATCGACACCCGTAACATCCTCTTCATCTGCGGGGGCGCGTTCGACGGGCTGGACAAGATCGTCGAGTCCCGGATCGGGAGACGGCGGATCGGATTCGGGGGCGAGGGTGCGGAAGGGGAGGTGGGGCAGGAAGGGCTGGAAGGAGAGCTCGAGAGGGACCTCGCTCGCCTCCTGCACCGGGCCGAGCCGGAGGATCTCCAGCGGTTCGGTCTCATTCCCGAACTGGTGGGTCGACTCCCGGTGCTCGTCGCGCTGGAAGACCTCGACGAGGAGGCACTCGTCAGGATCCTCCAGGAGCCGAAGAACGCCTTGATCAAGCAGTACCGGAAGATGCTCGAGCTGGAGAACATCGGCCTGACCTTCGAACCGGACGCGGTAGAAGCCATCGCGAGGAAGGCAATCAAGCGGGGAACCGGGGCACGCGGACTTCGTGCGGTCATCGAGAGTGTGATGCGGGACGTCATGTTCGACCTTCCCTCAAGAGACGACATTCGCGAAGTCGTGGTGACGACCGAGTCGGTGGAAAAGGGCGTGAGCCCTCTCCTCGTCCATCACGCCGAGCCCAAACAGCAGAAGGAGGCGTGATCGCCTCGCCTCTCCCAGACCGCATTCCCACTCTCCCGCTTCGGGACCTGGTCTTCTTTCCCTCCATGGTCCTCCCCCTCCTGGTCGGCCGGTCGGGCTCCCTGGCCGCCCTCCAGGAAGCCGAACGCTCCGGGGATGACCCCCTCCTCCTTCTCGTATCCCAACATGACGCGGACGTAGACGAGCCCTCCGCGGAGGATCTTCACCGGATTGGAACGGTGGCCAGGGTGCTGCAATCGACTGCCCTGGACGACGGCACGGCTCGCGTCGTCTTCGAGGGCATCAGCCGGGTCGAGGTCGTGCGTTTCCAACCCGGCCCCGGCCCGCTCCGGGCCAAGATCGCGTCCCTTCCTCACACCGAGGCGGACGTTCCCCTTCCCCCGGAGCTCAAGGCGATGCTCCGCCGCACCCTCAGGGCCTTCAGAGAGTATGTCCAGCTTCATCCCGACCTCCCCTCCGACCTGGGAGACTCCCTGTCCGAGCTGGACGCACCCGACAGGCTCGCCTACAGGATCGCGGGCCACCTGATCGTGGAGGCGGCGGAGAAACAGAGTCTCCTGGAAGCGAGCACCCTCGAGAAGCACTGGTCGGGCCTCCAACGGATTCTCGAGCGAGAACGGGAAGTCCTTCAGATCGAGGCGGAGCTGGAAGGGGAGCTCGGTCGAAAGATCGACGCCGACCGACGTCGACACTATCTCCAGGAACAGCTCCGGGTGATCCAAGGGGAGCTGGGAGATGACGATGCGGGGCTGGAGAGTCTGCAGCTCCGCCTCCGGGAGGCGGAGCTGCCCCAATCAGCCCGCGATCGGGCGGAACAAGAGCTCGATCGCCTCAAGCGATTGAGCACGGCCGCTCCCGAGTCGGGAGTGATCCGAACGTACCTCGACTGGATCCTCTCCTTGCCCTGGAGTGAGCGGACGTCGGACCAGGTGGATGTGGCTCGCGCCCGCTCCGTCCTGGAAGAAGCCCATTTCGGGTTGGAGGAGGTGAAGGATCGGATCCTGGATCACATAGCGGTCCTCTCGCTCGCGGGGGAGCTGAAGGGCCCGATTCTCTGCCTCGTGGGCGCCCCCGGGGTCGGGAAGACCTCGCTCGGCCGGAGCATCGCGGAGGCGCTCGGCCGAAGGTTCGTGCGCGTCGCTCTCGGAGGGATCCGGGACGACGCCGAGATCCGGGGTCATCGCAGGACGTACGTTGGGAGCCTTCCGGGTCGGATCCTTCAGGGCATCCGAAGGGCCGGAACCCGAAACCCCGTCTTCTTGCTGGACGAGGTGGACAAGCTCGCCAGGGACGCGCAGGGAGATCCCGCCTCGGCCCTTCTGGAAGTGTTGGATCCCGAGCAGAACCGAACCTTCCAGGATCTCTATCTCGAGTTGGAGTTCGATCTCTCCGAGGTGCTCTTCGTGGCGACCGCGAACACTCTGTCCGAGATTCCGGATCCGCTGCGGGACCGCATGGAGATCATTCGGATCCCCGGCTACCTGGACGGTGAGAAGCGTAGCATTGCCAGAGGGTTCCTCCTGCCGGAACAGCTTCGGCGCCATGGCCTCTCAGTCGATAGGGTGACGATCCCCGAAGAGGTGCTCGTCCGCATCATTGAAGACTACACTCGCGAGGCGGGCGTCCGGGAGCTGGATCGCCTTCTCGCCAGGGTGGCCCGCAAGACGGCCCGCAGCATCGCGGAGGGACGGACTCCGCTGAAGGGCCGAACCCGCATCGAAGCGGAGCACCTCCGCGAGCTCCTGGGCCCCCCTCCACACGTCCGACCCCACAGGGACTCGGCCGCCGACCGGATCGGGATCGCCACCGGCCTGGCGTGGACGTCAGCCGGCGGTGAGGTGCTCGAGGTCGAAGCGTCGGTGGTGCCGGGGAACGGAGCCATCCAGCTCACGGGCGCCCTCGGCGACATCATGAAGGAGTCGGCGGTGGCCGCCCTCACCTTTTCTCGGGCCCGCTATCGCGAACTGGGTCTCCAGCACCGCTTCCACCAGGATGTGGACGTCCATGTCCACATTCCCGAGGGAGCGACCCCGAAGGACGGACCGTCTGCGGGCGTGACGATTGCTGCGGCGCTCATCTCGGCGCTCACCGGCGCCCCGACGCCCAGAGACGTCGCCATGACCGGCGAGATCACTCTTCGGGGACGCATTCTTCCCGTGGGCGGAATCAAGGAGAAGGCAGTGGCTGCGCTCCGCGAAGGAATCGAAACGATCATCGTTCCTGCCGGCAACGGTTCGGAGTTGGAGCTCCTTCCCGAAGTCGTGCGGGACCAACTCACCATCCGGACCGTGGAGCGAATGGACGAGGTCCTGGATCAGCTCTTCTCGCGCGGAAATGAGAGCCGATTCCTTCGGGGCGGCCCCATGGGCGAGGTGGCCGGCACCTATCCGGACCCCGGCACCCGGATGTCGCAGTGACTGCCATCCGGAGAACGCAGGAATGAAGATCCGCAGCGTCGAGTTCCTGGGCTCGGTCGTGGACGCTACCGCCCAGATCCCCTCTCCCGACCTTCCTCACGTCGCCTTCGCCGGCCGATCGAACGTGGGGAAGTCGTCCCTCATCAATACCCTTCTGCGCAGGACGAAGCGGAAGGTGGCGCGCATCTCGGGGACACCGGGCAAGACCCGGGAGCTCAATTTCTACAGGGTGAACGACCAGTTCGTGCTGGTCGACCTCCCCGGATTCGGGTTCGCACGAGTTCCGGATTCGGTTCGGGAAGGATGGAAGCGTCTCGTCGAGGGATTCCTCGCCCGGCCGGACGGGCCGCGTGCGGTCGTCCACCTCGTGGACGTCCGCCGCGAACCCATGCCGGATGACTTGCGCATGCTCGAGTACCTGGCCGAGCTGGGTCTACCGACGCTGGTCGCCTTTACCAAGGTCGACAAGCTCTCTCGCTCCGAGAGATCCCGGATGATTCCCGATCTGACCCGGGGCCTGTCGCTCTCGGAGGATCAGGTCATTCCCTTTTCCTCGAAGACCGGAGAAGGCCGGGACCTCCTCGCAGGAGCGCTCCTCGCCCTCATCGACGAGGAATAGCACCGCACTTCCGAACGCGGGGCAACAGCTGCCAACTTGACCACTGCGGCGCACGATTGTCGACGAATCTCTGACTCGGAACATCACTCTTCGATCCCATACTTGCGGATCTTCCGGTACAGCGTTCTCTCTCCAATCCCCAGGCTCTCGGCCGCCTTCCGGCGGTTTCCTTCCGTGAACCTGAGCACGGTCCGGATCGCCTCCTCCTCGAGCTCCTCCATCGTCATCCCGGGTTCGAATAGAACCAGCAGCTCCTCCTCGCTCCCCTGCTCCAAACGCGCATCGCTCTCGGATTCCCTCTCCACACCCTCCTCGTCGAATGTTCCGCTCACGTCCCATTCCGCCGGAAGATCCTCCGAGCGCCTCTCGGCGGTGGAGACGGGAGCTCCGGGCGATAGGGCCAACGGGACCTCTCCTGTGCTCATCAGCCGGTCGTCCAGGCGGTCGTCGATTTCTTCCCGGTAGGCCTCGAACTCGCGGCGAAGCTGATCCATGTCGACCCTGAGCTCCACCAGCGTACGGAAGACGAACTCGAGCTCGGGCCTGAATGACCTGCCCTCGTCCTTCCCTTCCCTTTCGTCCTGCGCATTCGCTCCGTCGAACCCAGGCGAAAACGGCACTGGAAGCAAGCTCCGACCTCCCTCGGGCGACCGGACCTGAGAGGGGATGTCGTCGGGCTCGATCTCTCTTCCCGGAGAGAGCACGACCATGCTTTCGACGAGATTCCGGAGCTCCCGGACGTTCCCTGGCCATTCGTAGGCCATGAGCGTTGCCATCGCCTCGTCGGTGATCCCGGGAAAGGGCCTGTCCATTCGTCCGGTGAGCTCTTCGACGAAGTGTCGGATCAGCACGGGTACGTCCTCCCTCCTGCGACGCAGGGGGGGAAGCTCGATGTTCAGGATGTTGAGGCGGTAGTAAAGGTCCCTGCGGAACTGGCCGCTGCCCACGAGCCGACGGAGCTCCTGGTTGGTGGCGGCGATGATGCGCACGTCCACCCGAAGGGGCTTCTCACCTCCCACGCGCATGAATTCTCTCTGCTCCAGCACGCGCAGAAGCTTCGTCTGGGTGGATAGCGGCATCTCTCCGATCTCATCCAGGAAGAGCGTGCCTCGGTGGGCCAGCTCGAAGAAACCCTTGCGGGAGTCGATCGCGCCGGTGAACGCCCCCTTCTCGTGACCGAAGAGCTCGGATTCCAGGAGCGCCCCGGAGAGGGCCGCCACATTCACGGCCAGGAAGGAGCGGTTCCTACGAGAGGAGAGGGCGTGAATACCGCGGGCGACGAGCTCCTTTCCGGTGCCCGATTCTCCGGTGATCAACACGGTGGACTCGACCGGAGCGATCTGCACGACCCGCTCGAGCACCTCGCGCATGGCCTCGGACTCCCCGACGATGCCGGTGAGCTTCTGGAGTCGACGGCGCTCCACCGCCTGGTGCCCCATCAGGGCGACGTCGGCCGGATCCACCTCGGGGTCGAGAATCTCTTCCACTCCCGCCTTCGCCGCCCTCTCCCGGGCATCCTCGGTGCGCAGGAGCGCAAGGATGGGAGACTCCGACGCCTGCCGGACCGAGGCGACCCAGGTTGGGAAGTCCCCGTCGTCCCGTTCTCCGGTGAGCACCAGGAGGCTGGCCTCTCCCAGCCCGTGTAGGCTTTCGACATCGGGAACGAGATCCACAGAATACCGCTCGGCTTCGAAGGCCGAGCGGAGCTGGCCCGCCAGCTCGAGGCGGTGCGTGCTGATGAGAACAGTACCTCGACTCATCGCAGATTCCGGGCTCACTTCTTGAGGGACCCCTCTCGGTAGAAGGGTGGAGGCGCAACTCGACCGTCCACGTCCCGGTCCCGGATCCGGATCGAGACCGGGATGTCCGGATCGGCCAGCTCGGCGGGGAGATACGCGAGGGCGATGCCCTCTCCAAGCGTCGGGCTCAACGTGCCCGAGGTCACATCCCCAACCACCCGCCCCTCGGACACCACCGGGTAGCCGGGTCGAGGAAAGCCCCTCTCGGTGAGCCGGATCCCGCTCAGGCGGCGGGTTACCCCCTCCTCCTTCTGGCGCAGCAAGGCCTCGCGACCCACAAACTCTCCCTTCTCGAACTTCACCGTCCAGCCGAGTCCCGCCTCAAGGGGAGTGTGATCCGCGTCGAGATCGTTTCCGTACAGGCAGAGGCCCGCCTCCAACCGGAGGGTGTCCCGAGCCCCCAGTCCGACCGGGAGGAGCCCGAACTCGGCGCCCTCGTCCAGGAGCCCCCGCCATACCTCTGGCGCGTCCGCCGGCCGGAGGAAAAGCTCGAAGCCGTCCTCGCCGGTATACCCAGTCCGAGCCACGATGGTCTTCTTCCCCCCGATCCTGCCCGAAGTGAAGCGAAAGAACCCGACATCCCCCAGGTCCATGGGGATCTCCACGAGCGAGTCGAGGATCTCCGATGCCGCCGGGCCCTGGAGGGCGAGGAGCGCGAACTCATCCGAACGATCCTCCACCGCGGCGTTCATCCCTCCGAGATGGGATCGCACCCAGGCATGGTCCGCTGCCCGGTTCGCGGCGTTGACGACCATCAGGTAGGTGTCCTCGGACGTCCGATACACGACCACATCGTCGAGCACCCCCCCGTCCTCCGCGCAGAAGAGAGTGTACTGGGCCTGGCCCAATTCAAGCCGTGCGGCGTCGTTCACCGTCACTCGCTGCACGAGGGCGAGGGCATCCGGCCCCCGCACCTCGAGTTGGCCCATGTGGGAGACGTCGAAAAGCCCGGCCGCCTTTCGAACCGCGTGATGTTCGGTGCGGATCCCGGTGGGATATTGGATTGGCATCCTGAATCCGGCAAAGGGTACCAACTTACCCTCCAGCCGGCGGTGCTCTTCGTACAGTGGGGTCGTGCTTGCAGTGCCACGGCTCATGGCGGTCTCATCCGATCAGATGGAGAAGGAGCGCTTTCTGAGCATGGAGTCGGTTCTCCGCCTCCACGAGCACGCGGGACTGGGGGCCGTCGATCACCTCCGCCTCCACCTCCTTGCCGCGGTACGCCGGGAGACAGTGGAGGAAGATCGCCTCGGAGCGGGCCCGGCTCATCAATTCCCGCGTGACCTGGAAGGGCGCGAAGTCCCGTGCGCGGGCCTCCGCTTCCCCTTCCTGACCCATTGATACCCAGGTGTCGGTGGTCACCACGTGCGCACCCGCGACGGCCTCGATCGGGTCCGTCGTCACCGATACGGCCCCCTCCTTTTCGGCCCGGGCCTGCAGCTTCGGATCGGGACCGTATCCCGTGGGAGTTGCGATGCGAAGCTCGAAGCCCAGCACCCTCGCGGCGGTCAGCCAGGAGTTGGCCACATTGTTTCCGTCGCCGATCCAGGCCACGGTGAGCCCTGAGAGGTCTCGACCGAACTCCTCTCGAAGGGTCAGCAGGTCGGCCAGGAGCTGACAGGGATGGAGGAAGTCCGTCAATCCGTTGATCACCGGAATCGACGCATGACGGGCGAATTCCTCAACCTCGCCCTGCCTGAAGGTGCGAATCACGATCGCATCCAGGTAGGTGGAGAGGACGCGGGACGTATCGGCGAGCGATTCGCCTCGACCGAGCTGAAGCTGCTGGTCGGAAAGGAAGAGCCCATGGCCGCCGAGCTGGAAGATACCCACTTCAAAGGAGACTCGGGTCCTCGTCGAGCTCTTCCGGAAGATCATCCCCAGAGACCGTCCGGCGAGCGGACGGTCGGCGCCTTCCACGCCCTGCTTGAGGCGGAGGGCTCGCTCGAGAAGCTCCCGAAGCTCCTTCGCCGTCAGGTCGTCCAACCTGAGAAAGTGTTGGATCCGCTTGTTCACCGGCGTCGCTCCCGACTCACAGGATGTACTTGCGGAGGTCCTCGTCCTCTGCGATCGACGAGAGGTTGCGACCCACGTAATCGCGATCGACGACGACTTCTTCCTCGACGTCACCGCCAGGGAGCTCGAAGAGAACGTGCTCGAGCAGGGTCGTCATGACTGTCTGGAGCCTGCGCGCTCCGATGTTCTCCATCCGCTCGTTCAGCTCGAACGCGATCCTGGCGATCTCCCCAATCCCCGATTCCTCGAACCGAATGCGCGCACCGTCGGCCTCGACGAGAGCCCGGTACTGGTGGATCAATGCATTCTTCGGCTCGGTGAGGATTCGCACGAAATCGGATTCATCGAGCGCCTTCAGCTCAACGCGAATGGGGAACCGCCCCTGGAGCTCGGGGATGAGGTCCGAGGGCTTGGACACGTGAAAGGCTCCCGCCGCGATGAAGAGAACGTGGTCCGTGCGCACGAGGCCGTACTTCGTCTGCACGTTCGATCCCTCGACGATCGGAAGCAGATCCCGCTGCACCCCCTCGCGGCTCACGTCGGGCCCGGTCGTCCCCCTCTGCCCCGAAACCTTGTCGATCTCGTCGAGAAAGACGATCCCGTTCTCTTCGGCCCGGTCCAAAGCCTCGTTGACGACCTCGTCCATGTCGATCAGGCGATCGAGCTCCTCCTGGATGAGGATCCGGCGTGCCTCCGACACCTTCACCGACCTCCGCTTGGTGCGCTTCGGAAGCATGTCCTGCAACATGTCCATGAAGCTGTGGTCCATCCCCTCCATTCCCATCGGCAACATCATTCCGTCCAGATTCGCCGATTGCTGGACCTCGACTTCGACCATGCGATCCTCGAGCTTCCCGTCCTTGAGCAAAGCTCGCAGCTTCTCCCGCGTGCGCCGGCGGCGCTCCTCGGTGGAAGGCGTCTGGGAATCCGACGAGGGCATCGCCTCGCCGGAGGCATCCTCGCCCGCACCTGGCGACTGCACTCCTCCTGGTCCGGCCACGAACACGGGAGACTCGGGGTCGCTCCCGGAGGTTGAGGCGGGTCTCTTCGCCGTCACGACCCGGGCCTGTGCCCCCTCCTTCAGGGGCGGGATGAGGAGATCCAGAAGCCGCTCTTCAGCGGAGTCCTCGGCTTCCTCCTGAACCTCGTCCTCACGCTCGCTCCGGACGAGGTTGACGGCCACATCGACCAGGTCGCGGATCATCGACTCCACGTCCCGCCCAACGTACCCCACCTCCGTGAACTTCGACGCTTCGACCTTCGTGAACGGTGCGCCCGCAAGGCGCGCCAGACGCCGGGCGATCTCGGTCTTTCCGACACCCGTTGGGCCGATCAGGATCAGGTTGTTCGGGAGGATCTCCTCCCTGAGCTCCTCCTCCACCTGTAGACGCCGCCACCGATTCCGGAGCGCGATCGCCACTGCCTTCTTGGCCACGTCCTGGCCTACGATGTATCGGTCGAGCTCCCCGACGATTTCCCGCGGGGTCAACTCGTCCAGACGGCTCTGCAAGCCATCTTCCCTGCCCTCCGTTCGAACCTCCGTCATGATCGGGTCTCCTCCCCTCCTTCCAGTTCGAGCACCGTGATCCGATCGTTGCTGTAGATACAGATCTGAGCAGCGATGCCGAGCGCCTCCCGGACGATCTCTTTTGGAGCGAGCTCGGTGTGGCCGCGGAGCGCCCTGGCAGCGGCCAGCGCGTACGCGCCCCCCGACCCGATCGCGGCCACGTCCTCGTCCGGCTCCAGCACATTCCCGTCCCCACTCACGAGAAAGAGGTGGTCCGCGTCGGCCACCAGCAGGAGCGCGTCGAGGCGCCGCAGGTATCGATCCATCCGCCACTCCTTCGCGAGCTCGACGCAGGCGCGGGTGAGGTTGGCCGGATGCCGCTCGAGCTTCTCCTCCAGCTTCTCGAAGAGGGTAAAGGCGTCGGCGACGCCCCCGGCGAAGCCGGCCAGGATGCGACCTTCTCGCAAGGTCCGCACCTTGGTCGCAGTGCCCTTCACGACCGTGTCCCCCATCGTCACCTGTCCGTCGGCGCCCATCGCCACGGCGCCATCCCGCCGCACCGCGACCACGGTCGTCGACCTGACCGACCCGAACCCTCGTTCATACGTCCCGCTCATCGTTCGTCTTCCGATCCTGGCTAGGCCCGGGGGTGGGCGTCGTCGTAGATTCTCTTCAAGCGGTCTCTCGACGTATGCGTGTAGATCTGTGTGGTCGTGAGAGACGCATGACCCAGCAGCTCCTTGACGGCAGCCAGGTCCGCTCCCGCATCGAGCAGGTGGGTCGCGAACGAGTGTCTCAGGGAGTGAACGGAGAGCTTCCCCTCCTCGCCCACCACGTCCAGGAGGTCGCGGATCGCTCGTTGGATGGTGCGTCGAGACACCCGTTCCCCACGTGAATTGACGAACAGGGCGCCCCGCCCCGGATCCACACCCGTCTCCAGACGCCGCGGCTCGTAGCGCCGAAGGGCACGAATGGCCGACGAAGTGAGAGGAACCAGGCGCTCCTTCCGGCCCTTGCCGCGCACCTTCGCCTGCTCGCCCACCATGTCCACCGCCTCGATGTCCAGCCCGTGCGCTTCCCCCAGGCGCAGACCACTGCCGTAGAAGAGCTCGAGAATGGCCAGGGTGCGCGTGCTCGCCAGGGTGTTCGCTCTCGCCCGTTCCTCAGCGAGGTCGAAGACCAGCTCCACGCCCTTCTGCGGAAGGTGTCCGGGAAGGATCCTCGCCCGCCGCGGCGCGCGGATCCCTCGGGTCGGATCGCCCTCGATTTGGCCCTCTTGCCTGAGGAAGCGGAAGAGGGTCCGGACGGAGGAGAGCTTCCGGCTGATCGTCCGCGAGGCCAGCCGTCGTCGCCGGCACCACCCGAGGAAGCTTCGCAGTGCGACGCGGTCCACCTCGGACCACGTCCACTCGGGGGTGCCGAGGTACCCCGTCAGGAACTCTTCCATGTCCAGGAGGTCACGGCGGTAGGCCGACACGGTGTTCGGGGAGAGTTGCCGCTCGTCTCCGAGGTGCCGCAGGAAGCTCGCGACCGCCGGGCTCACGACGGGACTCCCGAGGGGTACGCAGCGTCGATTCCGGTGAGCCATTCCGTGAAGCTGTCCTGAGCGCGCGCAGCGAGAAGCTCCCGCTTGCGCCTCTTGTCCCTCACACGCTCCGGTAGCGGATCGACCAGGCCCCAGTTCGAGTTCATCGGCTGGAAGTGACGGGCATCGCTCTCCCCCAGGTACCTGTAGAGACCGCCCAGCATCGTGTCCGGCGGGGGAATCACCGGATCTTGGCCACGTAGAAGGCGATCCAGGTTCAGGCCGGAGAGAATGCCCGAGGCCGCCGACTCGGTGTACCCTTCCACCCCCGTCAACTGACCGGCGAAGATCAGGTCAGGTCGTTCCGGGAGTGATCCGTGGGCGCTCAGGCGTCCTGGGAAGTTGAGATAGGAATTCCGGTGGATCGCACCGAACCTCAGGAACTCGGCATTCTCGAGCCCTGGCACCATGGAGATCACCCGCCGCTGCGCGCCGATCCGCATTCGGGTCTGGAAGCCTACGAGGTTCCACATCTGCCCCGCCCGATCCTCGCGGCGGAGCTGTGCGACGGCGTACGGCCTCTTACCGGTTCGGGGATCGGTGAGCCCGATCGGCTTCATCGGGCCGAATCTGAGGGTCTCCCGCCCTCGGGCCACCATCTCCTCGATCGGTAGACACCCTTCGAAATAGGGAACGTTGTCCCAGTCCGGCCCCTCGTGCACCTCAGCATGCGCGACGGCGTCCACGAACACCTCGTACTCCTCCCGCGTGAAGGGGCAGTTGAGGTAGTCCGGGTCCTGATCCCAACGCCCCTGCGCGAACACCACGTCCTGGTCGAGCGAGTCCCCCTCCACGATCGGAGCGATGGCATCATAGAAAGCGAGAGCCTCCTCGCCCACGACCTCCTGGATCGCGCGGGAAAGACCGTCTGAGGTGAGTGGACCGGTGGCGATCACGGCCGGGACTTCCGGAATCGCCGCCATCTCTTCCCGCACCACTTCGATCCCGGGCTCCGACTCGACGGCGCGGGTCATGGCACGGGCGAAGAGGCTCCGGTCGACTGCGAGCGCGGCTCCCGCGGGAACACGGGACTCATTGGCCGCCTCGAGGAGGACGGACCCCAAAGCGGCCATCTCCCGCTTCAATTGCCCGTGGGCCGTGGACGGATCCTCGCTCTTGAGGGAGTTCGTGCAGACCAGCTCTGCGAGATCACCCGTCTGGTGCGCCGGGGTGTGTCGCTCCGGTCGCATCTCGTACAACCGCACCGGCCTTCCCCTGCGTGCGAGGTGGAGCGCGGCCTCACAACCGGCGAGGCCGCCGCCGACCACGGTCACGATGGGTTCAGCCACCCTTCTTCTTCCTCCTGGAGGATCGACGCTTGCGACCCTTTCCGCGCGCAGCGGCCTTCGCCAGCAGCTCGACCGCCTCCTCGAGGATGATCGACTGGGGATCCGCTCCCTTCGGCAGGCTCGCGTTGACCTCCCCGTCCGTGACATAGGGACCGTACCGGCCGTCCAGGATGCGGAGGGGCGTACCCGACCGAGGGTGCTCGCCAAGCTCCTTGAGAACCGCCGGCCCCTGCTTCGTGGCGAGCAGCTCGAGCGCCTCCTCGAGCGTCACGGAGAAGAGCTGCTCCTCGTCGGCCAGGTTCCGATACGTACCCCCGCGATGCACATAGGGGCCGTATCGCCCGAGACCGGCAGTCACTTCCTTGCCCGACTTCGGATCCGAGCCGAGGCTGCGAGGAAGGGAGAGAAGCCGGAGGGCATAGTCCAGATCCACCTCACCCGGGTCCTTCCCATCCGGAAGGCTCGCTCGGCGCGGCTTCCCTTCCCCCTCGACCGGCTCACCGAGCTGGACGTAGGGGCCGTAAGGGCCGTCCTTCACGAAGACTGGCTTTCCCGAGTCGGGATCCGTCCCCAGCTCCTGGTCCTCGGCGAGGTCTCCGGGTCCATCGATCGACCGGGTGCTCCGGCACTCCGGATAGACAGAGCATCCGAGAAATCGCCCGTACCGATTCCACTTGACCAGCATCGGGCTCCCGCACTTCTCGCACATCTCCCCCTCCGCCGCCAGGATCTCCTTTACGATCTCCTCGGAAGAGGCTTTGCCGACTTCCAGTCGCTCCTGGAATGAGGGATAGAACTCCTCCAGGACCTGACGCCAATCGACCTCCCCGACCTCCACCCGATCGAGCTCGCCCTCCATCCGGGAGGTGAACTCGGGATCGAAAAGGTTGGGGAACACCCGGACCAGGAGCTTCGCGACGGTGTCTCCGAGCGGAGTGGGCACGAAGCGACGGTCCTCCAGCTCCACATACCCCCGGTCGCGGATGGTGGTGAGGATCTGCGCGTACGTGGAAGGACGCCCGATCCCCTGCTCTTCGAGCTCCTTGACCAGGCTTGCCTCGGAGAAGCGGGGCGGGGGCTGGGTGAAGTGCTGCTTGGGCTCCAGCGACTCGAGTTCGGGCGTGTCGCCTTCGGCGAGCTCGGGAAGTGGATCGAGGTCGTCCTGCCGACGGGGGTCGCCCGCCTCCATCGCTTCTTGGTAGAGGCGCGCGAACCCGTCGAACTTGATCACCGACCCCGTCGCCCGAAACAAGTAACGCCGGCCGCCGGAGCCTTCCAGCTCGAAATCCGCGGTCGTGGTGTCGTACACCGTCGGTTCCATCTGACTGGCTACGAACCTGAGCCAGATCAGCTCGTATAGGCGCGCCTCGGAATCCTCCAGATACTGGCTCGCCTCGTCCGGGTGCAGCGTGGGGTCCGCCGGCCGGATCGCCTCGTGGGCCTCCTGGGCCCCCTTCTGCTTGTTCCCTCCCCAGAGACGCGGGGAGGATGGGATGTACTTCTTTCCAAACTCACCCTCCACCCACCGGCGAGCCCCCTCGACGGCTTCGGGAGAGACCCGGGTCGAGTCGGTCCTCATATAGGTAATCAGACCGATGAGCCCCCGGTGGCCGACCTCGACCCCTTCGTAGAGCCTCTGCGCCGAGCCCATCGTCCGGCGAGCGGAGAAGCGAAGGCGCTTGGCCGCTTCCTGCTGGAGCGTCGACGTGGTAAAGGGTGCCGGCGCGTTCCGCCTCCTCTCCCTCCGCTTCACCTCCGTGGCGCGAAAGGGGAGTCCCTCAACGTCCTCGACCACCCGCGTCGCCTCAGACTCGTCCCCGAGGGTGAAGGCCTCGCCGTCGATCCTTCGCAACGCGGCATCGAAGCTGTGGCCGTCCTTTTCCAGGTGGGCCGTGATCGACCAGTACTCCTCCGCAATGAACCGCTTGATCTCGTCCTCGCGCTCACAGACCAGGCGGAGCGCCACGGTCTGGACCCGACCGGCGGAAAGGCCCGGCCGGATTGGCTTCCACAGGAAGGGCGAGACCTGGTAACCCACCAGCCTGTCGAGGATTCGCCTGGCCTGCTGTGCCTCGACCTTCTTCATGTCGAGCGACCCGTGCGACTCGAGCGCCCTCTCCACCGCTTTCTTGGTGATCTCGCGAAACTCCACCCTGCGGAATCGTTCCGGGTCGTCCTTGAGTCCGAGGTAGTCGGCCACGTGAAAGGCGATCGCCTCTCCCTCGCGATCCGGATCGGTCGCCAGGATCACGGACGCCACCTTCCCGGCCTTTTTCTTGAGGTCGGTGAGAACCTTCCCCTTCCCTCGAATCGTGACGTACTTCGGCTCGAAGCCCTTCTCCACGTCCACTCCGAGCTCCTTCTTCGGGAGATCGCGCACATGGCCCACCGAGGCAGCCACATCGTACCCGCGACCCAGATACCGGCTGATGGTACGGGCCTTCGCGGGTGACTCCACGATCACGAGCTGTCGCCGATTCTTTCCGTTGCCCTTCGCCATACCGCTCCGAACCGAAATGAGAAAAGGCCCCCGAGGTCAGTCTCGAAGGGGCCGCTCCAGGTCCCTACGCAAATTCTCGATCAAACGCTTCACCAGCTCTTCGGGCGTCCGTCGAGCGGTGTCGACCCACCAATGGGCGGCCCGGTAATACGGCTCCCTCGCTGCGAGAAGCTCCTTCGCTCGACGCAAGGGATCCGGCACCGTGAGGAGGGGCCGCTCGGCTTCATCACCGGTGGTCCTTTCCAGCGCGACCTCCGGCGGCACTTCCAGCCAGATCGAAAGGGTGCCTTCCGGAAGCGCCTCCATCCTTCCAGGGAAACAGGGCCACCCGCCGCCGGAAGCAAGCACGACCCCGTCTTCCACGAGCTGCCGCTCAGCCTCACCCGCCTCCATCTCACGGAAGGCCGCTTCTCCGTCCTCCCGGAAGATCTCGGGGATCGACCGGCCCGCTGTCCGCTCCACCGCTTCGTCCAGATCGACGAAGCGCCAGGACAACTCGCGGGCCAGAAGCGGGCCGATGGTGCTCTTCCCGCTTCCCATGAATCCGACCAGAAGGATTCGCCGGAAGCCGGCCGCAGGTTCTCCGACCTCGGAGTCTCCGTCCTGGGCATCGGAGGAAGGCATCGGACGCGTTAGCGCTCCCCCCAGCCTCGCTCGGACAGGTACGCGAGGTACCCGTCGAAGTTCCGGCGCATCTCGGTCAGGGAATCCCCCCCGAACTTCTCGAGAAAGGCGTCCGCGAGGACGAGCGCTACCATCGCCTCCCCGACCACCGCGGCCGCGGGCACCGCGCATACGTCGCTTCGCTCGGTGGCAGCCTCGTGAACGCTCCCATCCCTGAGATCGACCGAGGGAAGTCTCCGCTTGAGAAGAGTCGAAATGGGCTTCATCGCTCCACGCACCACCAGGGGCTCTCCGGTCGTGACGCCACCCTCCAGGCCCCCCGCGCCATTCGACGAGCGGGCGAAACCTCCGGCTCGGTCCGCCACGTCGTCCCGGACGATCGGATCGTGGACGCGCGAGCCGAGGCGTCGGGCTCCCTCGAAGCCGAGGCCGATCTCGACGCCCTTGATCGCCTGGATCGACATCATCGCTCCCGCCAGCCGTCCGTCGAGCTTCCGGTCCCAGGTCACGTGGCTACCCAGCCCGACGGGCAGCCCGGTCGCCACGACCTCGAACACTCCTCCGAGGGTGTCGCCGACCTCCTTCGCGTGGTCGATCGCCCGCATCATTCGCTCGCCAGCTTCCTCGTCGAGAGTCCGCACGGGGGAGGCGTCCGCAGCCGCGTTCAGATCTTCCGGCAGGGACTCGATGGGCCGGGCCTCCACATCCCCGATCGATCGGACGTAGCTCCCCACCTGGATGCCGAACTCGGCGAGGAGGCGCCGAGCCACAGCGGCACACGCCACCCGGGCGGCCGTTTCCCTCGCGCTCGCCCGCTCGAGAATGTCCCGCGTGTCGCGCCGATCGTACTTGAGGACCCCGACCAGATCGGCGTGCCCTGGACGAGGAAGGTACATCGGGCGCAGGGCCTTCGGATTCTCGTCCGGGTCGGGAGGGAGCGGGCTCATCGCCGTGGTCCAGTTCTCCCAGTCTCGATTGTGGATCAGCATGCTGATCGGCGAACCCAGGGTCTCTCCAAGACGCACCCCGGAGAGCAGATCCGCGCGATCCGACTCGATCTGCATGCGCCTGCCACGTCCGTACCCCCCCTGCCGGCGCAAGAGCTCCGGATCCACGTCCCGATCCATCTCGAGGGAGAGTCCTGCCGGGATTCCCTCGATCAGGGCCGTCAGCGCCCTGCCGTGGGATTCCCCGGCGGTGCGGAAGGAGAGGGTGCGGAGGAGCGTCATGGATTTGTGGGGAGGAGGCTGAGCCGGAGTCCGGACATGGGACCGCCATCGAAGCCCCGTAAGGTGACGCCCGGTCCGGAGCGTGTCCAGACCGGGCATCGCCGGTGCCCTCGCCCGGAGCACGAAGCCGGGGGCCAGGCGGCTGGAGGAGCGCCGCTACTGCTCCCGCAGAACATCGGCCTTCGTAATGTCCACGACCAGCACCCCCCCGGCCTCGGTCGGCCCCGAAAGCTTCACCACGATGCAGTCGTCGGGGACAGCCGGATCGAGGAAGTTCACCGGGGCCGGCCCGCACGCGGCATCGTTCTCGCCCGCGAAGGGCAGGGTTGCCCGGACCGGACCGACCATCGTGTCGCGGATGTACGCACGTCCAAGCAGTTGGAAGTTGCGCGTGCCGTGAATCTCGATGGTTCCCTCTCCCACCGGAACGAAGGCGAGGCTCACCTCCGGCGAGGCGTCGAGGGGACCGCCCGAATGGAGCGGATGAAGCGCCACTCCACCGCCACCCGGCTGGATCGGGATCTCCCCTTCCAGACCCAGCAAGGGGTTGAAGAAGTACGTCGCGAAGAGCCCCCGGCCGACGCTGAGTTGCCCGTCCTGATTCGACGCCACCCCGAGGACGCGTTCGCTCACGTTCCCCGTCAGGTCGCTCACGGTGGTGACCCGGGTGAATGACTTCTCCGCCGCCCGCCAGTAGAAGATCCGGCCGGTGGGCGCCGTGGCCCCCTCGCCGACGACCACCGCGCTCCGATCCTGGGAGTGGGCGATGAAGGTGGTGTCCGAAAGACCGACGGCCTCCACGTCCCATCCACCCCTCGACACCTCGGGAAGGAAGAGATCGTGCACCGATCCCGCGAGCTGCCCGCGCAGGTCCTCCACAGCCGCCCTCGGGGCCTCGAATCCGTCGTGAACCGCCGATTCCCGGATATCGCCCATGTCTCCTGGCAGGTGCGTCTCAGCCACGATCCCCGGGACGTTCTCCGTGCGCATGAAGTCCACCTGCGCGATCGCCCAACGATCCTCACCGGGATCCACGTCGAGGAGGAGGCTGTGATCGGTGACGAGGCGAACCGCCATGTCGGGGCCAAGGAACTCCCCGAGTCGGATCGTGCCGTCGGGCGCGGTGCCGGTGGGTCGGGTCGAGAACACGAACCACCCCTCGGAGTCCTGAGCGATGAATTGCGGTCGGTCCGAGAAGTCGAAGAAGGTCCGGTTGAAGGTGGGCCCGTCCTGCTCGACCTCCCACAGTATCGTGTTGGGCGTCGAGATCCGGTCTACCTCGGTCTCGGAGACGACGTCCACCTGTGAGATGTTCGTCGCACCCGAGTTCGCCACATAGAGGATGTCCTGGGTCGCGTGGTCGAAGGTGAGGCCCCATGGCTGGGAGCCGACCGCGATCGTGTTCTCGCGGAAATCCAGGACTTCAGGACGCAGATCGAAGAGCTCCAGGCGGTTCAGGCCGATGTTCGACAGGATGAGAAGCCGCTCGTCGTCGTGCACCACCGCGTCGGCGATCGACCCTCCGTCCCGCAGGAGCACGGTGCGGCCCGACACCACCGCGACCGTGATTCGTTGTCCGTCCTCGCTCTCCGCAACCGTGAGTTGATCCGGTCCGACCGAGATCGTCTCGCAGGTGAGTTGCTGGAAGGCATCCGCGGAGACCGCGGCCGCGCAGTTCGGAGCCGGTTGCTCGTCTGCGTCGATCGCCGCGTCTTCGGCCCAGCCGAAGAAGTCCAGATCGAGGGTGTCGGGGCGGTTCGCCGGATCGTAGAAGGGTTCGCCGCCGGAGTCCTGGAAGTGCGACAGCATCGTGGGATCGAAGACCCGGGTCACCGTGCTCCCCACGCCCTGCGCCGTCTCGTGAACCTGGCTGACCCAGAGGGTGTCGGCGGGGTCGTGACGACGCACGGCCCGGACCGTGTACCCCGCTCTCCGAATGCCGGTCCCGCCGCTGTTGTCTCGCGCGCTCACGCTCACCCGGATCGGGTCCGACGTCTCGACGCGGCTCGGATCTCCGGAGGCTCCCTGCGGCTCCACGAGGATGCGGACCTCGGGGGGAGTGGTATCGAGCTCCGCCTCATCCACGACCTGCAGCGCCACGACGGGGGCGTGACCATAGATTCCGCTTTCGTTCCTGGCCCTCGCGCGGAGCTCGAGGGTCCCCGTCACGTCCTCCGGTACCGTGAAGTCGAAGACGACCTCGACCGAGGTGGGGTCCTGGCCGGGGAACGCGCTCTCGGTCAAGGTCTCCTCGTGTACGCCCGAGAGCTGGACCTCCACAAGCTCGACTCCGGTGGGATCGGCCGCGAGGACGCGAATCTGCATCGTCTGGCCGCCCGCGACGGTGTCCCCCGTATCGAGATCGGGCACCTCCACGCTCGGTCCACCCACCGTGACTGCCACGGAGTCCCGCGACACCTGTCCGAGGTCGTCCCGAACGACGACCCGGATGAAGATGTCTTCCGAGATCGGATCCCCCGTCGGTTGCAGGTAACGGACCAGGGTCGTGTCCGTCTTCGGCGGATCGAAGTCCACCGTACGCGGCTGGAACCGCTGGACCATCTGGTGCGTGCCCAGGTCGCGATCCCCCCGATGGGCGACCCCATCGTACGTGACACGCACGATTCCTTCCGCGTCTTGCAGGTGCGCTCGGACCAGGACCGAATCCCCCAAGGGAAGTCCACTTCCGGCAGTCGGTTCCTGAATCTGGATCGTCGGCGGGTCGGCGGTGAGCTGCACGCGGAGCGTATCGACTCCCACGTTCCCCTGGCGGTCGGTCACCGTCACGATGATCGCAACCTCCTCCTCCACCGGCTCCTCGTCCTCGGCCTCCTCGATGGGAATCAGGAAGCGAGTGAGCGTGGTATCGGCGGACGGATCCACCAGTTCGAAGTCCCACGGCTCGTAGCGGGCGACGACGTGGTCCGTCCCCAGATCCGGGTCTCCTCGGAGCGCGACGCCCTCGATGCGAATGTGCTGGACCGCATCGTTGTCCTGCGCCCGGAACCGCATCTCGAGCGGAACGCCGATCATGATCTGGGCGTTCGGGGCAGGCTGGAGGATCGTGACCATGGGCGGCTCCTCGTCGATGAAGACGATCGTCAGCGCCTCGGACGCGACCGTGGAGCTCCGGTTGCCCTCCAGATCCCGTGCGAACCCTTCGACCGTGTACTCCGCCAGCTCGAGATCCTCGGGAACCGTGTAGGGGAAGACGGTTTGCACCGCCTGTCCCGCCACCGACTCCGATCCTTCGGTGATCGTGTCTCCGTCCTGAGAAAGGATGCGGAATCCCACCTCGGCCAGCCCGATGTTGTCCTCGGACTCCACCGTCACCTCCATCCCATGGCCCAAACCGACAACGGAGGGTGAGAAGGAGACCTGGACCGAAGGCGGAGCTCGATCGAAAGCGCGCAACTGCCCCTCCACCACGCGACTCAGATTCCCGTGGTTGTCCGCCGCCTGGACCGAGACAGTGACGATCGTGTCCGTGATGACCTCGGGAATCCGGAAGACGAACTCCTCGTTCGCGTCCTGGCCCCCGGAGCTCGGCACAGACACCTCCCGCTCCAGGAAGTCGCCCACCTGGGCGCGGACCATGATCGAATCGATGGCGGTCAGACCCGATACGCGCACCCCGACCCCGAGGTCCTCCCCCGAGTCCACCGAGGGGGGAAGCCTGAAGTCCAAGATCTGGGGCCCGACCCCGACGCCGGGACCGAAGAGGTTGTGCCCATCGCAGCCCCACACGAAGAGTCCGGTGAGGAGCCCGTAGAGGAGCAGTCTTCGACGCATCGGTCGGTTCGTCATGATTCCCCTTTCCCTCCGGCCTCAGCGGCGGTTGATCTGAGGGGTGACCAGAATCATGAGATCTCGCTGGATGGTGTCCGTGCGCGAATGCCGGAAGAAGCGGCCCAGGAGAGGGAGCTCCATGAGGAGGGGCATTCCAATCCGGAACTCGTCGCGCTCGGTGACGGTCAGGCCACCGATGACGACCGTTTCCCCGTCTTCGACGAGGACCCGGGTCACGGCCTCCTGCGTGTTGAAGACGAACCCGAGGTCCGCCTCCCGGATCTCGAGTCCCGACCTTTCAGCCCGGAGCTCCATCAGGATGAGGTCGCCCGCGGTGACGTGAGGCGTGACCTCGAGCAGAATCCCGGTCTCCTCGATCTGCACGGTAGCCTGGGGGAAGGCGCCGTCCTGGAGTCCCGGCCCACCGCCGGCGGCGTCGATGACCCGGATGGGGGTGCGCTCCCCGACCAGGATGCGCGCCTGCTGGTTGTCGAGCACCCTGACCTGCGGGGCAGCCTGCACCTCGCTCAAGCTCCTGGATTCGAGCGCCTCGACGAAGCTAATCAGGGTGTGGCGCCCGAGGACGAGGGAGGTGAGGAACTGCAAAGACGGACTCACCACTCGAGAGTTGGCGTTTCCGAGTGCGGCGATCGAGTTGCCCCCAAGGGAGACGACGTTCGTCCCCACCGGCACGGTTTCGTCCGTGCCGGCACCGGCGTCTCCGGTCTGACCGGGAGTCAGGGTGTTGAGCTGGTTGCCTCGCGAGTCCTTCAGGTCGTACGTGACGCCGAGCTCCGCGAGATCTGTCCGGTTCACGAAGATGATCCGGGCCGAGATCGTGATCTCGGGAGTCTGGAGATCCAGCCCCTCCACGAGCTCCTCCACGGCGTCCAGGACCCTCGGTATGTCCGTCACCACCAGGGAGTTCGTCGATCCGCTGACGGAGATCCTGCCCCGGTCGCTGAGCAGGCTCTCGACCGAGCTTTGAAGCTCCGAGGCGTTCGCGTAGTTCACCCTGAAGGGCCTGGTGGTGAGCTGTTCCACGTCCTCGCGGGCGGTGAGATCCTCGAGACGGTCGACCCGGATGATCCCGGAAGCCGCCTCCTGAGCGGCCAGTCCATGCGATTCGAGGATCGCCTGCAGTGCGATGTCCCAGGGCTGGTCCCGGATCTCGGCGTTCACGATCCCGGACACCTGGGACCCCGGGACGATGGAACGGCTGGAGAAGTCCGCGAAGGTGAAGAGGACGTCCCGCATCGGCGTGTCGGTGAACGAGACGGTGATCCGCTCGGCCAGGTCCGACGCCGCGATACCTGTCCAGCGAGGCACACGAACCGAGACGGCTGCCTCCGTCGACTCCGAGCTTGGGGGGGTTGCGGCCGGCGCGCGATCCGGTGGCCCGACGGTGCCGCCCGACCTGAGGGCTTCCCAGGGCTCGAACGCTCCGCCAGGGTTCTCCAGCGAAACCCGCACGTACCCATCGGCGGAGAGGAGGGTGTAGCCGGCCGCGACTTCGACTTCCAGCACGAGCCGGACGATGTCCTCCGCATACTGGCTCGCGCGGACCCGTTGGATGCCACCCCGCTGCACCTCCTGATAGTCTTCTCCGGAGAGGGCGGAACGAGCGCCGAGGAGGTCGATCACGATCCGATCCGGGCCTTCCATGGTGAAGTCCCGGACTTCCACGCTGCCCTCCACGGCGATGACGACCTCCGTGCGATCGGCGGAAGGAAGGACCTGGAGGGCGGTCACCTCCCCGTCGGCTCCACCCACGGCCGAGCTTCCCGTGAGGGTCGAGATCGCGAGTGCAGTCCATATCCCCGTCAGGGCACTCATGCACTTCCTCCGTAGCCGCGCGCCAGATGATAGGAAGGAAGCTCACCTCGGGCTCCCTCGACCTCCGTCGTCCCACCCGTTCCCTCTCCGGACGGACCGCCCTGATCCCCCGGATCCTGGAAGTCCTGCGGTTCGTCCGCAGCCCCGGGATCCCCCTCCGGATCGGGGGCATCCGGAGCCTCCTGCAGTCCCGGAGGTTCGGCGCCTCCCGACGCGTCTCCCGGGAGCGGGGACGGTTCTCCGGGCTCCGCACGCCGGAGCTCCATTGTGCGATTCTCGGTGACTCCGAACTCCGAAACCGCAACCAGGAGCTGCTGCGGCCGGATTTCCAGGACTCTCACGTTCCCGAGGTTCTCTCCCTCCCTCACGCGATACGTGCTCGCGCCCCCCGACCCTCCAGCCCGGGTGCCGAGGAGGGCTACGGATCCGGCAGAGTTCGCGGAGGAGATGATCCCGAGAAGCACGAGCTCCTCGAAGCGCGGGCCTGATTCCGCACCGGTGAGCGGCCGGAATGGATTTCGCCGCTCGAAGGTCGGGTAGCTGAATACCTCGCGCTCGAAAACGAGGTCGACCGTGTCGGGCGCCTGCGCCGAGGAGTCGTCCTGAACCCCCACCGAGAAGGGTTCGGGCTCTCCCAACAGAGTCCCCAGCCGGAGCACGAACAGGCAGACACCGAGGCCGATCGCCCCGATCGCGAATCGCGTCATCGGTCGCCCCCTACGCTCATCCCTCGAGCTCCTCGGGAAGCTCCGGGATCTGACCATTCGCCGGAAGCACGTACGTTTCGATGCGGAAACGGGCGATTACCGGAGCGACCATCTCCGCCCGCGGAGCCGGCCCCGTGTGGGGTTCCAGATCGAGGCCGATGGGCGTGACGATCCGGGCAAGAGACGCGACCCCGGTCAAGAAACGGCCTACGTCGTGGAAGTCCCCGACGACCGAGACCTGGTAGCTCTGCCTCGTATAGAATTCTCCGGCAGCCGCGGGTTCCGGGCGCATCGATGCGAGATCCACTCCAGTGCGTTGAGCCTCCATCGCCATCGAGTTGAGGAGGGCCGGCACCTCCTCGCTGCGAGGGATGAGTTCCTCCAACCTCACCACGTGACGCTCGTAGACCGCCAATCGCTCCTCGAGCCGCGCTCCTCCGCGAGCCGCCAGGAACTGTGCCTGCTGGTTCTGCTGCTCCAACTGCGTCAGGCGGGCCTCGAGCGCCTCCACTTCCAGGGCCCTCGGAGAGTACCAGTAGTCGTAAAAGAGCCACAGGGCGGCGAGCGAGCCGAGGACTACGACCAGGGCAACCTGCTTGTGCCGTTCCTGGGGGATGAGGGCCATCGATCACTCCTCCCCGGTTCCGGATGACGGGGGCGACACCGACGGACCGAACAGGGGAACGGTCTCGACCAGGCCGGCGGGAGGCGTTTGCTTCGCGGCCTGCAAGACGAACTGGTGAATAAGGCGTTCCGCACCGTCGCCCCCTGGTATCGATGTCTGATCGGAGGCGACGAGTCGGACGCCCCGGATGAAGGGGGAAGCCTCGAGGTTCTCCATGAAGGTGGTGAGCGCGAAGTAGGTACCGGCCGCACCGTCGATCTGGAAGACCACCTCTCCCCCGGTGCCGGAGACCTGGCTCAGGCCGAGCAGCCAGGCGAAGTCCGGCAGTGCCCGGGCGACCTCGTCCATCACGTGCGGCCAGACGTACCGGTCCCCGTCGATCTGCTGGATGATTTCCACGCGGCGAGCGATGGAATCCCTCCTCGCCTGGAGCGCCTCCGAGCGCTCGATCAGGTCGGCGAACCGGGCCGAATCCGCGGCTGCCACCGCGATCTGCACCTCGAGCTCTTCGGCCTGGCCGGCGACCATGAGAAAGAGCCAGGCAATTGCGAGGACCGAGAGGCCTCCGACGAAGGCGGCATAGCCCGTCCAGCGATCCACCCGGGGCATCGACCCCGGAAGCTTGGGTAGGAGCTTCGAAAGGGAGACACGCCGAGCGGATCGCTTCCGGCCTCCGGGGAGAAGATTGACCTCGATCACGGTGACCGGAGCGCCAGCCCCAGGGGAAGCAGGAGCATCGGCCCCGCTTCGTCCAGGATCAGGTTCAACGGTGCCGCGGGTCGAACGGGAACGCGCTCGAATGGATTCGCGAGCCGCGTTTCGACACCCATCCGCCTCCCCAGGGCCTCCGCGACCCCGGGAATGCGCGCTCCCCCCCCGCTGAGGTACATCCGGCCCAGTCCCGAGCCTGGATCCTGCGTCATCAGGAAGGCGGCGCCACGTTCAACCCCGACCGCCACTTCCTCGGCGCTCTCCCGCACGATCTCGTCCAGATCGTCCAACTCGGTCCGGCCCTGGACGACCTCCTCCGCGGCCTCGGTCGTCATTCCCCGCTCCCTCTGGAGCCGTTCCCGGATCTTGCGAGACCCGAATGGGATGTCCCTGGTCAGAATGGGCACTCCATCGTCGAGGAGGTTCACGTTCGTCATCTCGTGGCCCACGTTCACGAGGGTCACAATGCCTTCCATCGCCTCCGGATGGTTGTGCTCGAAGGCGTTGTGGAGGGCGAAGGCGTCCACGTCGATCAGGGACGCTTCCAGGCCAGCCCCGGTAAGCACGGCGACCTTGTTCTCCACGAGCTCGCGCTTGGCCGCCACCAGGAGCACCTGCATCTGGGCTCCGTCCCCATCTGGATCGAGCACCTGGAAATCCAGCTCCACGCTCTTGATGTCGAAGGGCACGTGCTGCTCGGCTTCCCAGCGAATGACTTCCCGGGCGTCCGATTCGACCATCCGGTCCATCTCGATCTTCTTGATGATGACGTCGTGACCGCCGACCGCCGTCACGACACGCTTGTGCCGGAGCCCCGCGGCCTCCACGAGCTCGCGGATGGTGTCCCCTACGAGCCCGGGATCCATGATTTCCCCCTCGACGATCGCGTCGGGCAGGAGAGCTCGCATCGCCACGCGCACGACCTCAGGCTGGTCGCCCGAGTGGTCCACCTCGATCAACTTGATGAAACCGCTGCCGATATCGAGCCCGACGGAACTCTTCTTCTGCCCGAAGAGGGCCATTATCCGTCCCCGCGGAGGGAATACAAATGTTTCCCGTCTACTTCTGTGCAGGTTACCACGAATTCTCGGACATTGTCAAGCGAGCCCGAGGAAGTGGAGTCGATCGGTTCAACCCTCAGAATGAGGCCCCCGTGAGGTCCACCCAGCTCCGCTCGGGGAGAGGCTCCAGACGAGACAGGGTTTCGCTCAACTCCAGGGACCGCGTGACCGCACAGCTCGAGTAGTCGATGTTCGGGGTCCCGGACAGCGTGCTCGCCGACTTCGCCGAGACCGCTCCGGTCACCTTGGGCGTTCCCGAAGCCGCCGAGAACTCGCCCTGGACGAGGATGATTCCACTGAAGTGGGCGTTCCCGTGCATCTCCAGGTTTCCCTCGACGAGGAGGACGCCCTGCCCGAGGGCGCTCCCGCCCATGGAGACGTTCCCCGTCACGTGCACGACAGGGTAGTAGTCGCGACACGGATCGTCCGGGGAGGAGGGTTCGGGATTGCCCCAATTGTTGGGATCCGCTGTGTTGCAGGCTCCGTCGGTGGTGTAGCTCGGGAACGGCTCGACGGTGCTCCCGGTCACGGTCTTTGTGGCGAGGGTGACGAGCTCGTCCCACATCTCGTCCATCTCGCTCATCTGCTGCTGCACCGTCTCCACGTCCTCCTGGATGCACGGGCTGCCCACGTACTGGTTCGGGCACTCGGCGCCGGAGGGCCAGGGACTGGCCGTCACCTCGGAGGCGTCGTCGGTCATCACTCCCGGCATCGGAGTCAGGGGAGACGGACACATCTCGCTCGTCCAGAGGGCGGGGATCTGGTCGCTGCCGTCCACCTTCCGCGGAGCCCCCTGAGCATGTACTCCTCCCTGGATGGTGAGGGCCGCGGGGGGGTTGATGTTCGCGGTGGCGAGACGCGCCAGCACACCCACCGTTCGATTCGCCGGGACCTCGCGGGAAGGCACCTCCCCCCGGGTCCGGATGAAGTAGAGTCGGTCGCCGACCCGCCGAATGTCGGACGTCCAGTCCCCATGGACGTTGGACCCCGAGACCGTCACGGGATCGCCCCAGACGGTGGCTCCCGACGCTCCCGCGTTCCAGGTTCCGAGCACACTGTGCAGCCCGCTCTCGGCCACGTAGAAGGCGAGACCGGCACGCTCCGTGGCCTCACCGATTCTCGACTCCTGGAGTGCGACCTGGATCCCGCCCGTGATGAGCACACCCACCACGACCAGCCCGAGGATCGCGGCCGGCAGCGCAAATCCCCGCTGGTCTCCTCCGATTCCCTGGGTCGCTCTGATCGATGTGAGCATTGTAGCTCCTTCGCCCCTTCGGGCGACTTCGCTGGTCAGTTCCGGAGGTAGACGGCGGTGGTCAAGGTGTCGCCTACCGTGTGCCCCCATTCATCCCGCGCCGGGGGGTCTGTCCGGAGGGTGATCCGCACCCGGGCGACATCGCCGGGATCGGAGGCCGAGCTTCCGTCAACGGCGAGGTACTCCAGCTCGAGGCCATCTCCCCCCGCGAGCGGGCCCACAAGGCGGGCCGTCTCTCCTTCCAGGTCACGCACGAGGTACCACCCGTCCTCAAACTCCTGGAGCCCGTACTCGACCGCCTCCCACGCGCGGACCGCCGCACCGCCCTGAATGGCGGCGAACTGGGCATCGGAGAGCCCTCCCAGAGCGATCAGTTGCGCAGTCAGCTCGGAATCTCCCGACCCGCAGGTATGGTCCGCCTGAGCCGAGCTGACGGCGGTGAGCAGCCACTGGTCGTCGGCCTCGATCCCAGAATTCCCGTCGGCGAACACGTAGAGCCCGTCCTCCGACTGAAGATCTCGGCCCAGCGGAGCCACCGTGACCGAGCGCGAGGAGATCGACCCGACGTCGCAGACGATCCCGTATCCCCTGAAGGCACGGAAGCCCACCCTGGTGGGCTCGATGACGAGCAGGTCTCCACCCGCGGCACTCACCTCGCGGAGCTCCTGCGCCAGAACGGTGAGTCCGGCCCGGACCGTCTGCTGGCTCCGGACCTGCTCCCTTTGCACAGACGACACTCGTTGATTGCTCACCATAACCTGGTAGACGGCGGCCATCAGCACGGCCGCGATCACGATGGCAACCAGGAGCTCCACGAGCGTGAATCCTCCGGCCCCCTCACACCGGGTTCCGTCCGCAACGCTCGTGCACCGGCGTGTCATCGGCTCACCAGGTAGTCGAAGGTGTCGGCCACGGCCGCGGTGATGACGGGCGCCGCGCCAACGCTCCCCGGCGCACGGCCCGGCCCGACCACCACCACTTCGACCTGCTTCCACCTCACGTCCTCCGCCCGCAGCGACCACGACACCTCGAACTGACCCTGAAGGGTCTGTCCGCTCCCCAAGGTCTCGAAGGGGATCGATCTCACCTCTTCCATCGCGGCTTGCACTGCGGCGCCCCGCATGGTGTCGACACGAGCCACATCGACCGTCCGGATGATCCACCCCGTTCCGGCCGCCAATCCCAGAATGCCCACCGCAAGCACGAGCATGGCGACGATGAGCTCGATGAGGGTCAGCCCGGATCGATTCAGCATCACGGAGCCACCGCCTGTCCGAGCGGAAGGAGGACGACGGTTGCGGAGCGGTCCCCGCGCACGAAGCTCACCCGCGCCTCCTGTGAAAAGGAGTTCGCCCCGATGTCCGCGAACCCCCTCGGGGTCATACAGAGCCACAGGACTCCGACTCCGGTCTCGATCGTCACCGCGTGAATCGCCCCGAAGTCACGCGCATCGATCTCGGGACCGTCGCCGGCGCATCCCTCCTCGATCCGGACCACCCCGGTCTCCGGGTTCACGCTCAAGCGCACTGCCCGGCCCCGCTCCACCGCGAGGGCCCTCGTCTGCCCGTGCATCGAGAGAAAGCGTGCCTCGGCAGCGCGAACGCCCAGGCGCGCCTGGATTCCACCGAATCCGGCGATCGCAATCCCAGCGACGAGCGCGCCGATGCCGAGCACGATCACCAGTTCCAGGATCGTGAACCCCCTTCGACACTCCATTGCGGAGCCTCCGGTCACGCAAGCTCGACGGGGCCCGGCCGCCTCCGGCGGCGTGCAGACCGTCTCTCCCGACTCTCAAGGCCAGTTCCATGCCATGAATCCACCGCATAAGTCTACCGTGACCGGAAGCAACACGGAACCAGTCATGAGCAAATGGGATCCGGCATTATTTTCCGAATCAGCGGAACATTCTTCCGAACGTCCGGCGTGGTGCGTCAGAATCGACCAAGCCGCTCCCCTCCGGGGACTGCGTGGAGGCGTGCCAGTTCCGGGTGATCGAGCGCTCTCGCCGCAATGGCGGGGCACCCGAGAATCCGCGCACTCGACGCGATCTCGGCGCCACCGCCGACGAGGGCCACCCCTTCGACGACGGCATCGTCCTCCAGGCGCAGGTCCCCCGCGACCAGGAGGAGCCCCCGGAACGCCATGTCCCCACCGAGCCGGAGGTCGCCGGAGGTGAAGAGGAGGCCATAGGCCTCGCCCCCGACGAGGGTCGCACCGGCCGTCGCTCGGAGGATCCTCGGCGCCCCCTGCTCTGAATCGGAGATGTCGGAAGGCAGCCTACCTCCGGAGACCTCGGTCAGTGGCAGCTCTGCAATCTGCTCGACTCCCAGGATGCCGAGACGGGGCGATGGCGGGAGAGGCGGATCTGGAGCGGGATCCGGATCGGGAGGACGGATGCGGACCAGGGCGGCCCCGGACCCGAGGCTTGCCGGGCATCCCGAGGCCGCTCTCTCCACCCCGGTCGGGGGCGGGTCACGACCCACTTCGAGCCCGCCCGGTAGGCGCGCCGCCACCGAGTCCGGGTCGAGCCTCCAATGGACGGCCGAGCGACGTGGTCCGCCCGCCCCGGCAGCCGCCTGGACGTGCAGGAAGCCGTGGACCAGTGGAACAAACGCGATAGACGCGTCGGAAGCCAGCTGTCCTGATTCAGGATGCTCCAGAGGGCTGTCGAGCCAGGATTCCTCCAGGCCCCGTTCCTCCAGGTACGTGATCGCCCGGCGTTCGAGAAGGAGCTCCGCACGAACCAGAACCAGTACGGACGTGGCGAGCGCCCCCAGCGCCAGAACGAGGAAGAGGGCGATCGGAAGGACGACGCCTCTGCGGCACCTGGCGCGAGGGGACGGCACTGGGCTATTCCCCTCCCGTTCCAGCCACACTCCACTCGAAGAGGCCCGCTCCGCCTCCCGCTTCCCCGGGAAGAAGCTCTACCCGCACCTCGAGGGGGCCGCCGGATCCGGCGGCCCGTCGGAACACGCTGCCCGGCGCCAGCCGCTCAGGAGTGAGGGGCTGGCGCCCACCCTCCCCCCTTCGATAACGAAATGCGCCGTCCGCAAGATGATACTCCCCGCTCTCGAAGACCCGAATCAGCACCGGAGGAGGGGCGCTCGGCTGAGACCAACGCACGACGAGAGACCTGTGGCTGGGGTCCTGGCCGCATTCCCCTCCGTCGTCGACCCCGGTCAGCTCGAAGGATCTCCACCCCCCGTCGTCCCCCAGCACGAGCACGGAGTCCCGACCCGGATCAGGCAGCCTGCGCCCCCGGTAAGCGACCGCCCACCGGTCCAAACCTTCCACCTCTCCGCAGATCCGCCCCACTCCACGAAACGCCCTCAAGAGAAGCACACCGTCCCCGTCCACATCCCAGTCGCGCCCGGCAATCCCGGGGCGAAGCTCCTCATCCAGCACGACCCAGACGGTTCGGATCACCTCGAGCCCCTCCGCCCGTGCCACCAGGGATTCGCTCCAGCGGAGCGATCCACCCAGCACGCCCACGAAAGCGCCGAGAACCACGGCTCCCAGGGTCAGGGCGAGGAGCAACTCGAGGACCGTACCTCCCACTTCCGCGCCCCCCGCTCTCACGCCCCCTCCCCGGATGCTCCAACCGTCTGCTGCAGTCGCCAGCTTCGAGGAGCCCCGAAGCCGCCGGACAACGCTCCGGCCTCTTCCCCGCTCGCCCCGCCGGCGCCCGGGGGCGCAAACCGGACGATGAGCTCGTCGCCGCCCACACCCTCGAAGATGAGAGTGCCGGGGCCTGCGCGCCGCTCCTCACCCGCGGCGCCGAGCCCGTTCCGGTCCTGGAGCTCCGAGAGAAGGAGCGCCGCGCGCAGCCCCAGCTCGGCCCCCTCGATCTCGACACTCGCCAGCCAGAGCGCTCGCGCGGTCAGCGTCCCACCCAGAGAGAGGATGACCAGGGCCACGAGGAGCTCTGCCAGCGATGCTCCCGCCCGTCCCAACGGAACGCTCGATCGCGCCGAGCGTGCCCACTCCAGCACCCGGCAACCCGCCTCGCTCGTCATCGACGCAGCCTACCGTATCCGGAGATCACGAGCTGGGCTTCAGCTTCACCGCGGCGCAGCACCACGGTGGCCGGGGAGAAGGTTGCCACCCCGAGGGGACCGTAGGCGATTTCCGCAGTTCCTCGTTCCCCCGCGATCTCGAGCCGAACCCCTCGATCCAGAAGTCCCACGATGCCCGTGGGCCGCACGTGCATGGCGGTCGCGCCGGATGGATCGGGGGAGTACGCGGAGGAATCGCGGTGAGTCGGGCTCTCCGGGACCGGCACGAGGAGAACGGGATCGGAGCCCTCTTCCAGAAGGACACGAGCCTCCCCGGTGACGCGAGCCTCCATGCGCGCGCGGTGGAGGAGCGCCGCGAGCTCCTCGCGAACGCCCCTGAGCACCAGGGAATCGGCGTGGACCCGAAGAGGGAGAGCGAGAAGCTGGACCGCAAGGGTCAGGAGAAGGACCCAGAGCATCAGCTCCAGGAGCGTGACCCCCGCCGAGCCGGAGATGCGAGGAGGTTGCGACCGTTCCATGGCCGCAACCTCCCACCGTAAGGTGGGTTCCGGAATGGCGGAATCAGTCGGCTTCCAACTCGTACTCCTGAATCTTGTAGCGCAGAGCACGATCGCTCAGGTCCAGGAGGCGGGCCGCGTTCCCCCGGTGCCCTCCGGTCCGCTCCAATGCGGCCTTGATCAGCTCCTTCTCGAGCTCGGCTCCACGGCGCTTGACGGAGAGATCGGAGGAGGGATCGTCGGTTGCCGCTCTCTCCGAGATCGACTCTCTCCGGAGCGCGGGCGAGCGCACCATGGGCGGCAGATCCTCCGGCCGTACCCGGGGTCCGTCGGCCAGGACCAGCGCCCTCTCCAGGACGTTCTCGAGCTCCCGCACGTTCCCGGGCCAGGGATAGGACTTGAGCACATCCATCGTCTCCGGAGCCACGTCCTCCACCTGCACCCCAAGTCGCTTCCGGTGACGCTCGAAGAGGTACCGGATGAGGTGGGGCACGTCCTCCAATCGCTCCCGCAGAGGCGGCAGGTCCACCGTCAACACGGCGATGCGGTAGAAGAGATCCTCCCGGAACCGTCCCTCCTGCACTTCCTGTTCGAGGGAGCGGTTGGTGGCCGCGACGACGCGCACGTCCACGTCTCGGGTTCGCGTGTCACCCAGGCGCCGGACCTCCCCTTCCTGGAGCACACGGAGGAGCTTCACCTGGAGCGCCTCCGGTAGCTCTCCGACCTCATCCAGGAAGAGAGTTCCGCCGTCGGCCGCCTCGAAGAGGCCTTCTCGATCGGACTCCGCACCGGAGAACGCTCCCTTCATGTGACCGAAGAATTCGGACTCGAGAAGGCCTTCGGGAATCGCCCCACAGTTCACGGGGATGAAGGGCTGCCCAGCCCGGTCGCTCTCCCGGTGGATGAGGCGGGCGAAGAGCTCCTTTCCGGTGCCGGTGGGACCGGTAAGAAGGACGCTCGTGGAGTGACGGGCGACCCTCGTAGCCACCTCCAGGGCCCGGACCATACCGGGCGACCGGGCCACGATCTCTTCAACCTCTCCGTCCGGCTGGGTCTCCCTGACCCCTTCGGACCCGTCATCCTCACCTCCCCCCTCTCCCCGAACCGACCCACCCCTGAGTATCCGCTCGCGCTCCTCTACTTTCTTGAGCGCCATGAGGAGCTCGCTCGCCCCGAACGGCTTGGGCAGGAAATCGGCCGCGCCCTGGCGCACCGCCTGGATCGCGAGGTCGGTCGACCCGTAGGCCGTCATGAGGATCACCGGAGCCGTCCCCTTGGTCTCCCGGTAGCGCTCGAGGAATCCGAGGCCGTCCAATCCGGGCATCCGGAGGTCGACCATTACGAGGTCAGGGTCGTGCGCGGCCGCCTTCGCGAGACCTTCCTCGGCGTTCTCGGCCGAGACGATCTCGTAGCCCGCGTCGTCGAGGATCAGGTCGAGCGAGCGTCGGAGGCCGTCGTCGTCATCTATGACGAGGATCTTCATGATCTTCATTCTATCGCTTCTCCGGCGAGAGTCTCTGCCTCTGGCAACCGAACTGTGAAGCGCGCCCCCCCCTCCTCCCGGTTTTCCACTCCCACCTCACCCCCCAGCTCCTCGACGATGCGCGCCGTGATCGCCAGGCCCATCCCCGTCCCCTCTCCCGGCTGGCGGGTTGTGTAGAAGGGATCGAAGAGTCGAGCCGCTTCGTCCGCGGTGACACCAGCACCGTTGTCCTCGATCGCCACAACGACGTCCCTTCCCGAATGCCGCCTCGTGGCCTTGCCCGACAGCAACCTCGGAAGCCTCCGCCGGTGCGAGTAGTCGACCCCCGGAGGGTCCTCGGCCCGGCGGACCCCCATGGTTCGCGGGGGTGCCGGAGCGCTCCCCAGGCGAATCCGTACCCAGGGCTCGTCCTGGTCCTCCACCGCCCGGATCGCATTCATGAGCAGGTTCAGGAGTACCTGCTCGACATGTTGAGGGAGCGCCTGCACCGCCAAGCCTTCCGTCTCTTCTTGCCGATGGATCTGAATCCCGTTCAGCGCGCCTCTCCCCTCCAGCAAAGTGATCGCCCGATCCACGGCGGCGGTAATCGACACCAGCGGGCGTCCCCTCCCGCCATCCCCGCCCGCCGCTCCATTCTCCTGTCCTTCCTGGCGGACGTCCGGTCGTGCAAACTCGAGCACGCTCTTGATGATCCGATTGATCCGATGCGCCTCCTCTACGGCCTCGTCCAGGAGCGTCGTCGGATCCTTCCCTTCGCGCGCCTTGCTCGCCGCGAAATCGAGGTAGCCCATGAGCGCGCTAAGTGGATTGCCCACCTCGTGGGCGAGTCCAGCCGCGAGCGTTCCCACCGAGGCCAGGCGGGCCGCTCGCACCAACTCCTCGGTCGTCTCGACCAACTCCTGATTCGTCCGATCCAGGGATTGGACGTTCTCGGCCAGCGCCTCCTGATCGGAGATCAGTCGCTCGGCCATCGTATTCAGGCTCACGATGAGCCGGTCCAGCTCCTGGACGCCTTCCTGCGGGATCCGGTGCTCGTACGCTCCCCCCGCGATGCTTTCGGCATGCTTCCCGATCGCCTCCAGGGGCCCGAACAGCGCCCTCTGGAGAAAGTCGCGCAAGAAGATGAAGAGTACCGCCAGATCCGCAACCACAATGACGGCAATGAAGAGGGCCACCTGCGCAGGTGAGGTCAGCAGGGGGAGCGCGACCAGCACAGCAGCCACGACGACCAACATCGCTCCCAGCATCAACGCCGCCATCGAGAGGAGGAATTCCCTGCGAAGCGACATGCGACGAAATTTGGCCATCAGTCCACCCGCTCGGCCTTTGGCCGACCGCCGCAGGGAAGCCGCGACGGGGTGGGGCGCGATACCCTGCGCCCCACCCCCGACCGCTCCCGATATCCCATCGTCACGGGACTTCGTTCCTCTCGAAACGTCCAGCGTCATCAGCTCGGTGGACCGGCCTCGTCACACTGGATCACGCCTTCCTCGGAATCGTACGAACAGCCCCAGCTCGTGCCGTTGTGATTGGCCGTCGCAGTATAGCTCGTGCCGCCATCGCCCACCGTCACGTCAACGGTCACGCCCTGGCTCGGGTTGATGAGCGACTCGTCGCAGCCCGTGTACTCGAACGGGTTCTCGGTGTTGTCCTGCAGACACATCTCCATCGCCGTCCGGAGCTGGTTCAGATCGGACTGCATCGAGGAGGTGTAAGCCCGCTCTCGCGTCTCGCCGAACCTCGGGATCGCAATCGCGGCCAGGATGCCGATGATCACCACCACGATCAGCAGCTCGATGAGGGTGAAACCTTTCCTGTCCATAGTTCTGTCCTTCCTGAGTAGGGAAACGAGAACGGTACGTGGCGCGGGAGGCATTCGCCCGCCCTCGCCGCATGATTGTGCGTGCAAGGGACGGTCCGCAAGCGCATCACTCCACACAATCGACTCCCGGGCAATCACTTGCGGCGTTCTACGGATCGGATCCTCCTCTCCGGACCGCCCAGGATCTCTCGAATTTTGCAAGACTCTTGCAGGATGAGAGACCGGGGAGGGAGGAGCTATGGCGAGAGGGGACCGCCCCCGACCGACGGCTCCCAGGGATCCCGATCCGGAGGAATCCATTTCGGCGCTCGGGGTGGAAGGAGGTTGGAGCGAAGGATATGCCAGATGGCGGCCACCCCGTCCTTCCATCCGATCTTCTTCCCCTCGGAGTACGACCGGCCCCGATAGGAGATGGGAACTTCATAGATCCGAGCTCCGGATTGGGCCAAACGGGCGGTGATCTCCGGCTCGATGCCAAACCTCTCTCGCGTGAGGGGGAGGGTGTCGAGCAGATCGCGGCGGATCACCTTGTAGCACGTCTCCATGTCGGTGAGGTTCAGGTCGGTGAAGATGTTCGAGAGGAGGGTCAGGAATCGGTTCCCGACATAGTGCCAGAAGAGATGGACCCGATGGGGTCCTCCGAGAAACCGGGAGCCGTAGACCGCGTCCGCCCAGCCCTCGAGGATCGGATCGAGGAGGCGCGGTATCTCGGCCGGATCGTACTCGAGGTCCGCGTCCTGAACCACCACGATGTCTCCCGTGCACTCCCCGAAGCCGGTACGCAGGGCGGCGCCCTTTCCCCGGTTCTCTGCGTGGAACACGAGTCGATCGATGACCCCTTCCCGCTCGAGCTCCTCGAGCAGGGGCCGTGTGCCGTCGGTCGAACCGTCATCCACCACGACCACCTCGACCTCGAAGGGAAGCGCCCGGACCGACCGGATGAGCCGGTCCGCGGTCGCAATCTCGTCGTAGGCCGGGATGACCACCGAAAGCTTCACGGGAACCGATGCGGGATCCGCGGGGGAGGGCGACCCGGGCCGTCGGGTGCCCTCGGTCACGAGTCGCCGAGACCGTAGCGGTTGATCTTTCGGTAGAGGGTGGAGGGATCGATGCCGAGCGCCTCGGCGGCCCTCGACTTGTTGCCCCCTTCGGCCCGCAGCACCCAATCGATGTAGGCCCGCTCGATGACCTCCATCGTCGGGTTCCGGGCCTCGAACTCGTCCACGAGCGCGGGCGTGGGCCGTTCTCGGACCCGATTGGGCAGCGCATCCACCTCAATGGTCTTCCCCGAGGAGAGGACCGCCGCCCGCTCGAGGGCGTTCTCGAGCTCCCTCACGTTTCCGGGCCAGTCATACGCGAGGAGGGCCTCCTCCACTTCCTTGGACAGGATCCGGGGCTCCTCCCCCTCCCGGGCCATGCGCTCGAGAAAGAACCGAGCGAGGAGGAGGATGTCGTCCTTCCGCTCCCTGAGGGGAGGCAACCCCAGCGCGATCACATTCAATCGGTAGAAGAGGTCGCTCCTGAACTCCCCCTTCCGGATCTGTTCCTCCAGGTCGCGGTTCGTGGCCGCCACGATGCGCACGTCGACGGGCACCGCCTCGGTGGATCCGACTGGAATCACCTCCCGCTCCTGGAGCGCCCGCAAGAGCTTCACCTGGGTCTGAGGCGCCAACTCGCCGATCTCGTCCAGGAAGAACGTCCCCCCGCTTGCGGCCACCAGATGCCCCTCCTTGTCCCGGTCTGCACCGGTGAAGGACCCTTTCACGTGCCCGAAGAGCTCGCTGTCCAGAAGAGTCTCCGGGAGGGCCCCACAGTTGATGGACGCGAACAACCCTTCGCTCCGATCGGAGCGCTCGTGGATGTAGCGAGCAATGACCTCTTTCCCCGTCCCGCTTTCGCCACTGATGAGGATCGTCGAGTCCGTCGGAGCCGCCGTCTTCGCCAGTTCCAGAACGTCCCTGAAGCAGGTGCTCTGCCCGATAGGCTGGAATCCCTGGCCCTTCGAGCGCTTGCGAATTTCGCGCTTCAGCTCCTTGTTCTCCGCCTTCAGGAATCGCGCCTCGACCGCCCTCCGACAGATGGCCAGCAGCTCGTCGTTCCCGAAAGGCTTCTGCAGATAGTGGTACGCCCCCTCGTTCACCGCCTGAACGGCCGACTGGAGCGACGCCTGGGCGGTCATGAGAATCACCATCATCTCCGGGTCCACCTTCCGGGCACGGGCGAGGATGTCGAGCCCGGTGGCGCCCGGCATGCGGATGTCGGAGACAACCACGTCGGGGCGCACCTTCTCCAGCGCCTCCAGCCCTTCACGTCCGCCCAGGGCAACGGAGACATCGTAGTTCTCCCTTCGAAACAGGATCTCCAGCGTCTTGAGAATCCCGGACTCGTCGTCTACTACGAGAATCTTCGCGGGTCTATCCTGCATGAGAGACTCCGTGCGTCATGGGTTGCCAGGCACCGCCGAACGATTTGAAGAGCCCGGAAGGTAGAGGTGAAACTCCGCGCCCCCGCTCTCGGGACTCTCGGCGAAGACAACTCCGTGGTGGGCCTCCACCGCCCGGTGCACGACGGTGAGCCCAAGGCCCGTTCCCCCTTCCCGCGTGGTGAAGAAGGGATCGAAGATCCGTGCGGCTTCGCCGGGTCCGAACCCGCGCCCCTCGTCGCGCACGCGGATCCGCACCGGGGTGTCCACCTCGACCCCGGGCGTCGGAGGAGCGTCGCGAATATCCTCCGCGCTCACCCTGACCGTCCCGCCCTCGGGAGAAAACTGCACGGCGTTCAGGAGGAGGTTGAAGAGCGCCCGGTGCAGGAGGTCCGCGTCGCCCGGGATGGTCAGTCGTTGCGGGATTGGGTCAAGGTCGACGCGAACACCGCGCCTCTCAACTTCGGGGTGCTTCCGCACCAGCGCGACGCACTCCCCGAGCAGCTCCTCGACCGCGATTCCATCGACCCGCTTGATGCGGACCCAGGAGAGCTCGATGAAGTCAGATAGGAGCCGGCTCAGCCGCTCCGACTCCGTGACGACCATCCCCGTGAGCTCCTCGCGGTCGCCGTCTTCCAGGCCCGGAGTCGAGAACTGCTCCACCGCGCTCCGAATCGACGCCAGTGGATTGCGAATCTCGTGGGCCATGGCGGCCGCAAGCTGGGCGACAGCCTCCAACCTCTCGGTTCGCCTGTTGAGCGACTCGATCTTCTCGAGCCGAGTGATGTCCTGGAAGATCGCCGTCACCGTGCGCTCCTCCGGATCGGACCCACGAACCGTGGTGCTCACTCCAAGGGTGATTCGATCCCCATCCCTTGCGGCAGACACCTCGTTCCGCGAGACGGGTGTCCCTTCTCGCAATCCCACTTGGAGGAGCTCCTCCAGCCCGGGGCTCACCTCTCCGATCTGCCTGAGCACCCGCCCACCGTCCATCTCGCGGCCCTCCCAGGCAAGGAGGCTTCGTGCGGCGGGGTTCATGTACGCGAGCCGTCCCTCACCGTCGACGGTCATCACCCCGGTGCTGATGGTGCCGAGAATCTCGCTGGTGTCCAGCCTGAGCCGGCGAAGCTCGGTCCGCACGACTCCGAGAGCCAGCCCGGCCCGTCGGAGCCTGTCTCCCACCACGCCGGTGGCCAGGGCCACGACGGTGAAGAGGGCCATCTGGAGAAGCACGCTTCCCGAAAGGGTCTCTGCATGCCCCCATACGATCGCCGCGAAGTAGAGGATGGAGGAGAGGGCTCCGATCAACACCCCGCCCGGAAGGGGCAGGAGGAGCGCGCCCTCGCTGATCACGAGAATGTAGAGCCAGGCGAAGTCGCTCTCCCCCCCACCGGTGACATGCACGATCCCGGTCACCAGGAGGACGTCGAAGAGCACCTGTCCGTAGAGGAAGTCGCGACTCGGCGCCCGGGCCTGGACGTGCGAGTAAAAGTAGCCGCCCCCCGTGACGAGAAGTGCAGTCACGAACATGAGAGTGGCGAGAAAGGTCTGTTCCGGCTCGGCTTGGCCCCAGGCCCAGAGCGCTCCCGCGAGGATCCCCGAGACGACGCTCAGTCGTCCGACATAGAGGAGCCGAAGGAGGTCTGCAGTGGCGAGAGAGTCGATGCGCCTCCGCAGTCTGGTGACCTGCTCGCCGATCCGTCGAATCACGACCTCACGCCTCGGATATGCTGCGGGGTGCCCGGAGCGCCGTGAGTTCGGCGACGAGCGCCGCGATCCGTCGCAGTTGCGCCTCCACCACCTCGAGCGACTCCTTCCGGTCCTCCTCCAGGTCCGACTCCATCAACATGAGCTGCGTCTCGGCGAGGGCAGCGGTGAGGGGATTGTTGATGTCGTGACGGATCCTGGAAAGCTCCTCCAGGCAGCGGCGGAAGGAGAGGAGCGCGGCGGGTGTGCCGGCGGCGGCGATCCGCTCCAGGGCGGCGCTCCATTCCTCCCGGTATCCCGGGGAGACCGGGAGGACCGAAACCTTCTCTCCAATCGTCGCCACGAGGAGCGGAGACCAGGCTCCAGACTGATTCGCCAGCTGAGCGAGGAGGCGGTGCAGGCGCCCGACAGCCCACTCCGCCGGAACGAAGACCCAACCCGGATCGGCGGACCCCTCCGAACCGTTCATTCCCAGCAGCTCCTCCGGGCCCGAAATGACGCGGAGGGGGCCGAGAGCTTCGAGCCACGAGCGCAGCGGGGCAACGTCGACCCCCTCAGGGGCCAGGAGGTAGCGGGGGGTCTGATCGGGCACAATCACCCCTCTGAGAGAGAACTCAACCGTGGGAGAGGACCCGGCACAGCCTCCGACCGCTCCGGCTCCCTGCCGGGCCGAGCAACCTCAGTCGGGATGGAGGACGGGGCGCCTGGGCCTCGGGCCTCTGGCGCTCCCAACGGTTGCCGCTCCCCTTCTTCAGCAACCTTCTAGTCGGAGGTCGGGACGCTGAGCGTCTGACCGGGATACACCCGGTTGCTCTGGATCTGATTCGCCTGCTGCAACCGCTCGACAGTGGTCCCGTGCCGGTTCGCGATCGCCCACAGCGACTCGCCGCTCCGGACCGTATGCTGGACCGGAAGCGACCCGCTTCCCCCCTCGGGAACGACAAGCGATTGTCCGACCAGGATCCGGGAGCCGTTGATCCCGTTCGCCGCTCGGAGCTGGCTCTCGCTCACCCCGTAGCGCCGGGCGATGCTCCAGAGTGTCTCCCCGCTTGCCACCGTGTGGGCAACCTCCGTCGAGCCCGGCCCCCGCGCCGCACCGGGAAGGGTCAACTCCTGGCCCACGAGGATCCGGCTTCCGGACAGGCCGTTGGCTCGACGCAGCTCCCCCTCCGACACCCCATACGTGCGCGCAATCGCCCAGAGCGTCTCCCCCCTCGCCACCCTGTGGGAAGAGGCGGAGGAGCCGGAGTTGGGGGGCGATGCCGCCGAGGCGACCTCCTCGGGCCCGGAGGCATCCTCTTGACCGGTCGGGGGCGCATCGCCGACTCCATCGCCGCCCGTGCTCGAGGAGGCGACGGTCGCGGCACCGGCCGGAACGGTCTCGTAGACGGGAATGCGAAGCTCCTGGCCGACCAGGATCCGGTCACCGCGAATGCCGTTCTCCGAGCGGACGCGGCTCGTAGAGGCATCGTAGCGAGCGGCGATCCGGGAGAGCGTCTCCCCTCGCCTGACGCGGTGCACGACCCAGCTTCGATCGAGCTGCTGACCGTTTGCCAACGCGAGCTCCATCGCGTTGTCCTGTCCCGTGATGCGAGCGAGGTGCCGGGTGTATGGCTGCGGGTAGACCGCGAGGTGGTAGTGCGGAGGATTCCGCTCGTAGATCGCCTCGAGCACACCCTGAGCCTCGAGGTTCATCAGGGTGGATTCGAGCCAATTTCGACAGTTGGCATTTCCGCTCCGCCTCAGGTCCACGGCCATCCCGGTGGGGTGGACGGATCGCGACGAGGCGTTCGGAGGCTGATGCGAGCGCGGACGTGTCAGGCTCGTGACGACGAGCTTTTCGCCGCAAGCCGCTCGGTACTGGCTGGAGAGGCGCTCCAGGAAGACACGCACCTCGGGGCGCGCATAGGGAAAGGAAACGTTGTGGATATTCATGTCCGCAGTCGGACCGACCGCCACGAGGAACCCGTTCTCCACGAATCGTCGAATCTGTTCGGGCGTCTGCAGGTACGTGAAGTCGTGGATCCGCGCCTGAGCATTCTGGCGATCGAGGGACGCCGCTGAGCCCCGCAGCGACTGCGCCTCAGCCCCACTCGGCCCTATGAGCGCAGTGAGAGCAAAGGTCAGGCCCAGGGAGATAATCGGTGCGACGCCGGGAAGGTGCGCCGTCGAGTGGCGGGGTCTCGAGGTTGGGGTCATGTCCATCTTGCCGGTGAGGTCTCAGCGTCCGGGCGTCATCATCACGGCCCAGGTCAATGCCAGATCAACGAATAAACGCATGATTCCCGCCGCGCAAGCCGCGAAACCGCAGGAAGATGCACACGCACGAGGGGGGAGGAAGCGACGGTCGCCCCCTCCCCCCTTCGCTTCCGGTCCCGCCCGGGGATCAGACGGTGGAGATCCAGCCGCCCTTCGCAGCCGCGTACTTCTTCCCCACTTTGTCCCAGTTGACCACGTTCCAGAAGGCCTTCAGGTATTCCGGCCTCCGGTTCTGGTACTTCAAGTAGTAGGCGTGCTCCCACACGTCCACCCCCAGAATCGGGGTGGAGCCCTGGATGAGGGGAGAGTCCTGGTTCGCGGTCGCCGTCACCTTGAGCTTTCCGAAGGGATCGACCACGAGCCATCCCCAGCCCGAGCCGAACTGACCCGCAGCTGCGCTCGAGAGCTTCTCCTTCAAGGCGTCGAGTGACCCGAAGCTGTCGTCGATCACGGAAGCGAGCTCCCCCGAGGGGGTCGAAGCGCCTCCCGGCGTGAGGATCTCCCAGAAGAGGGTGTGATTGTGGTATCCCCCTCCGTTGTTCCGAACCGCGGTGCGCACCTTCTCGGGAAGCCAGTTCAGGCCCATCAGGAGCTGAGCGGCCGAGTACCCGTGCAGCTCAGGGTGCCCTTCGATGGCGTCGTTGAGCTTCGTGGTGTACCCGTTATGGTGCTTGGAGTGATGGATCTCCATCGTCCGAGCGTCGACGTGCGGCTCGAGCGCGTCGTAGTCGTACCCGAGATCGGGAAGGGAATGGGGGTAGGCCATTGAGTCGGATCTCCTTGCAAGCAATTGAGGATCGGGATCGAATTCGCCGGGCCGCCGTCGCCTCCCGGCCCGACGAATGCCGCTCGTTCGACAAACCCCCGAATCCTCCCACCGTTCCGAGAACAGCGTGCGGACACCACCTTACAATGACAGGAGTGTCGGATGGCCCGAAGCCCGGACTCGAAGACCGACGTCGAATGGTCCCTCCCCACCCCCGCCACCCAGCTCGACATCGAGCAGCGCTTCCGGACCGACCGGCCGCTGGTCGGGATGGTCCACCTCCACCCCCTCCCCGGCGCGCCTGGATGGGGAGGGTCGATGGACACGGTGCTCGAAGCCGCCAGGGCAGATGCGGAAGCCCTCTTCAAGGGGGGCATGGACGGGGTGCTCGTGGAGAACTACGGGGACCTCCCCTTCGGGCCGGGAGCGGTCGGGCCCGCCACCGTCGCGGCAATGTCCCGGGCGGTCTCTCACGTGTGCGAGCTCGCCGATGGACGTCCGGTCGGGGTCAATGTCCTGAGGAATGACCCGGTCGCCGGGATCGCGGTGGCAGCCGCCACGGGGGCGAGCTTCCTCCGCGTGAACGTGCACACTGGAAGCATGTTCACCGACCAGGGCCTCCTGCACGGGCGTGCCCATGAAACGCTCCGCCAGAGGCGTCACCTCGCTCCCGACGTCCTGATCCTGGCGGACGTGATGGTGAAACACGCCGTCGCGCCGGCTGGGAGCGACCCCCACCAGCAGGCGAGAGACCTCCGTCACCGGGGGCTGGCGGACGTCCTGGTCGTGTCCGGCCCGGAAACCGGACAACCGACCGACCCCGTCCGACTGCAGGTGGTGCGGCAGGCGGTGCCGGAGGCCCCGGTGTGGATCGGGAGCGGAATGACGCTGGAGTCCGTGCGGGCCCTACGGAAGGAAGCGCACGGCGCAATCGTGGGCACCGCCCTTCACCGCAACGGCAGGCTCGGAGGAGGAATCGACATCGAGCGCGTCCGACGCCTGGTGGCCGCCGTCCGGGGCTGAGCCCGGACGCCCCCGAAGGCCACGAAAAGCGATCAGCGCTGCTCCGACGAGGCAGCTCGATTCGGCGTTCCCGGTCCCCCCCCGCTCAGCCACGGCTTCCTTCGGAAGTAGGAGTCGGAGAGCTCCTTCACCTTGGGCGTCAGGATCACCACGGCGACGAGGTTGGGAATGATGACGAGCCCCAGGAAGACGTCGCCTAGCGTCCAGGCGACGGTGAGCGGGACGACCGCTCCCATGAAGTGCATGCCCACGAAAACCAGCTTGTAGGGCAGTACCGACTTCGACCCGAAGAGATAGAAGGCGCAGCGATCCCCATAATAGCTCCACGCAATCGCGGTCGAGATGGCGAAGAGGAGGACCGTGAGCAACACGATGTAGTGCCCCCAGTCACCCGGCAGGCCCCGGCGGAACGCGGCCATCGTCAAGGGGGCCCCGTTCTGGACGGCGTTCCCGAAGAGGGCCGGGTACACGGTTCCGTCCTCCCCGACGGCGCTCTGCTCTCCGGGGAGGATCGTGCCGCTGAACAACGAGGCCTGAGCCGCGTCGGTGTAGAAGGTGTCGACCGCGACCTCGTGCCATGCCAGGCGCCGCGCGCCCACCCCCACCTCGGTGGGGACCCCGTCCCGCACTTCGATCTCGGACGGTGGGGCGACGAAGAAATCGAACCGTCCGTCCGGACGCTCCTCCAGGTAGCTCATGTGGCCGCCCGTGAAGGTGAGCTCGGTTGGAAAGCGGTCGTCCCACGAGGCCGTGATGATGATCACGAGCGCCGTCATCGTGCAGATGACGATCGTGTCGATGAAGGGCTCGAGAAGCGCCACGACCCCCTCGGACACCGGCTCCTCGGTCTTGGCCGCTGCGTGCGCGATCGGCGCGGAGCCCTGACCCGCCTCGTTCGAAAAGAGCCCCCGTCGGACGCCCCACATCATGGTCACGAGGAACGCGCCCACACCGGCTCCTGCGACCCCCGCGGAGGGATTGAATGCCTCGGTGAAGATGAGCGCGAAAGAGGGCACCACCTGGTCCACGTGCAGGAGGATGATGATCATCGCGCCCAGGACGTACACCACGGCCATCGTGGGCGCGAGGATGGCGGTAACCTTTCCGATGCGCCTGATTCCGCCGATGATGACCGCCGCCACGACGGTCGCGGTCACGATCCCACTGATCCAGACCGGAATGTTGAACTCGTCGCGCATCACGTCGGCCACCGTGTTCGCCTGCACCCCATTGCCGGTGAGGAACGCCGTAATTCCGAGCATGACCGCGAAGAAGACCGCCACCGGCTTCCAGTTCTTCCCCAACCCCCTCTCGATGTAGTACATCGGCCCGCCAGAGACCGTACCTTCCCAGACCGGGTGGTCCGGCCCTCGTTCCTTCACGTCCCGGTAGTACTGTGCGAGAGTCACCTCCGCAAACTTCGTGGCCATCCCCAGGACGGCGGTGACCCACATCCAGAAGAGCGCGCCGGGCCCGCCCCAGTGGAGGGCGATCGCCACCCCCGCGATGTTCCCGATCCCCACGGTGGCCGAGAGCGCGGTTGAGAGCGCCTGAAAGTGGGTGACGTCGCCGGTTTCGTCCGGGTCGTCGTACTTCCCGCTCGTGACCGCGAATCCGTGCGCGAGGGCCCGGATCTGGATGAACCCGAGCCTCCCGGTGAAGTAGCACCCGGCTCCGAGCAGGAGGATGACCACGAACGGAACGGTCTCGTCTCCCACGTGGATCCCCGACGCCCAGACCCACCCCTCCATGGCGTCGACGAAATCGCGAAGTACCCCCATGCCGGCCCTCACCGTAAGCGTGTGGAACGTTGAAGAGTCGGTACTATGGACGCGGTTCCGCCTGCGGGCAAGTGCCGGCCTCGAACGGTGGCGCGCCGGTCACGACCGGGCGGAACCCGTTCAGCTGTCGGGGGTGCCGAAGCGGGAAGGCACGCATACCCCCGAATCCGGATCGGAGCCTTGACTGCGGATGAGGAGCATGGAATGGACGATCAACTGAAGATCTATCTGGCAGGTGAGATTCATAGCGACTGGCGGACTCGCTTCCGGCGAGCCCTGCAGGAGCGGGGCGTGTCGGCCCGGTTCCTCGGTCCACAGGAGGAGCACGCCCGATCGGATGACATCGGGGAGAACATTCTGGGCGAGCAGCCCGACGAGCGGTACCGGGACCTCCAGGGAGCCAGGGTGAACACGCTCCGGACTCGGATCCACCTGAGAACCGCCGACCTCGTCGTGGCCTGTTTTACCGAGAAGTACCGTCAGTGGAACACGGCGTCAGACGCCGGGGCCGCGCTGGCCGGGGGCGTTCCGCTCCTCCTCGTTCGACCGACCGAGTTCGTCCACGCGCTCAAGGAGTTGGACGCGCTCGCCGACCTGACGGTCGAGACCCTGGAGCAGGCGGCCGACGCCGTCGCGTACGTCGTGGAGTGAGCTTCGTTTCGACCGGGCCCGCGGGCGGGGTCAGTTCCGAGGATTCAGGAAGAGGGCCTCTGGGAGGGCAACGCTCGGCACGTCACGGAGAGCGACTGACCGAGCGCTGGGGCAGGCTACTTGTAACGGTAGGTGATTCGACCCCGACTCAGATCGTACGGGGACATCTCGACCTTCACGCGGTCGCCTTCGAGGACCCGGATGTAGAACTTCCGCATCTTTCCGGAGAGGTAGGTGAGGATCTGGTGACCGTTCTCCAGCTCCACGCGGAAGTTGGCGTTCGGGAGGACCTCGGTCACCGTGCCCTCCACTTCAATCGCGTCGTTCGACACGCACTTCTCCCTTACTGTACTTGAAAGCTTCCGGCCCCTCTGCGCATCGCGCTTCGGAACCTCATCGCAATGAAAAAGGTAATCGAACCCGCCCGATTCTGACAGTGCACGACACCGTGCTCGACCCGGTCTACCGTGTGCGATACGTGTAGGCGCCTTCGACCTCATCCGGCACTGCCCCCAGCCCCATGAAACCGATCGTCGTCGTCCTCATCTTCCTCACCTTCGCCACCTTCGTGGGCGGAGTCGTGTGGACGACCCTCCAGGCGACCGAAGTGGAGTGCGAAGTGTGCCTCGCCTTCCCCCACGGGGAAGTCTGCCGCATGGGTCGGGGACCGACCGAGCTGGAGGCCAGGATCGCCGCTCAGGAGAGCGCCTGCGGCGGAAATGTCTCCGGAATGGCGGAGCTCATCGCCTGCAGAAGCCAGCCCCCGGTGAGCACGACCTGTCCCCTCGACTGATGGGCCCGGCCCGGCGCCCCGCGACTACGCGAGCGGACCGTCGAAGAGAGGGGAGCCGAGACGGAGCTCCGCTCCCTCGCGGAGCCCAGGATGGATGGGAGGCAAAGAGCTCCAGGGAGAGGAGACCACCATGACCACCGTGGAACCGAGGTGGAACGCCATCAATTCCTCGCCCCGTTCGATGGAGAGCGGAGGATCGTAGCGCCTCACGTCAATCGTCGTCCGGCCGGCTCGATTCGTCACCGTCCCCCCTGAGCCCCCTCCCCACCCGGGGTCGAAGGCGGCGGACACACTGCCCACGTTGTACGCTCCCACCGCGACGAGCGCCAACTCGACGCCGCCCCGCTCCAGGAGCGCGACGAGCCGCTCGTTTCGGGGAAAGAGATCCGGGACAGAGCGCACTGCCGGCAGGTTCACCGGCAGAAGGCGCCCCGGAACCGCCCTGGCCTCGCGGAGTCGACCCCCCGCCGGCGCATGGATGCGGTGATAGTGGCGAGGGCTCAGGTAGATCGTGAAGAAGACGCCCGACTCGAAGCGGCCGTGCTCCCGCTCCTGGAGGAGATCCGGGAGCGCGTACTCCAACCCCTTCGCCTGGAGCACGTGGCCGTCCTGGAAGGTACCGTGCGCCCCGAGCACCCCGTCGACCGGAGAGCCCGGAACACCCTCCGGAACAGGCCAGCTCCGCAATCCGGGCTTCAGCTTCCGCACGAAGAACGCCGAAAGGCTCGGATACGCTTCCGGCGGGTGCTCCGACTCGGTGAGATCTACTCCCACGACCCTGGCGAAAGCCCGGTTCGCCCATCTCTGCAGCGAGGCCGGGAACCGTGTGGAGGCAAAGCGTCCCCACATGCGAGAAAGGGCACCCTGAGGGAGGAGGCGGAGGAGGGCGAGTACGAGCCTCCACCGCAGGGGGACGCGACTCACCCTGGTCGGAATGCGACCGCCGCCGGGGTCGCTCCCGACGCCGGGAGATCGACTCTACTGGGTGGCGAAGAAGGCGATCCCGACGAAGCCGGCGGCTGCCAGGACGCGACCCCATGACCAGCTCGCGCCCTCGGCTCGCGCGGGAGGCCGGGTCCATGCGAGAATGGTTCCGCATGTCGAGCGGGAGTACTGCATAGGCGAAGTCGCTCCGTGGTAGACCTCGAGGGCCTCGAGGTCATGCACCGTGAGAAGCTCGTCCACCCGGACCGGCCCGGAGAGAGGTACCCCATCCAGGACCACGTCCGGAACGCACCCACCGCGAAGTCGCACATCCGGCCTCTGAATCCCTCCTCTCGAGATCACCCGCGCACCGGGAATGCCCATGAAGAGGTCCGAGACCCGGGAGGGTCCGCGTGCCTCGATCTCGTCGCGGGTGAATGAATGCCCGAATCCGAGCTGCCTCCGATCGTAGAACCCCGCGTTCTCCAGGCGACTCTGCCTGGTGACGGTCACCACGATTCCCTCCAACTCGAGGGCTTGCGGCGCCAGCTCGGCGGTCAGCTCTACCGTTCCATCCTCGAGAAAGATGCCCACCTGCGAGGCGGAGGTGAAGCCCACCGAAGTGATCTGTATCTGGTAGACCCCGATCGCAATCCGCTCGGTGCGGAAGAGGCCGTCCTCATTCGTCTCTCCCTCCCACGTGACGTCCTCCCCCTCTTCTGCGAGGTCCTCGGCCAGCTCGGCGTCGGCGGGCGCGATGGAGATGTGCGCGGCCGGGAGGGCGTCGCCGCTGATCTGGTCGGTCACCACCCCGGTGATGACGACGCCACGTTCTCCGGAGGGCACCTGGGCCTGGCCGTCGGCCGGAGAAAGGGTGAGGAGGAAGCCGCAGGACGAGAGAAGAGCGAGCGGCGCGAAAAAACGGCTTGCCTGCATCACGACCTCCCGCTGGCGAAGTGCGATTCGATCCCCTCGACGGGACCGAATGCCCGATAGACGCTGGGAGCCAAATTACTCGCCGCTCCCCCGCCTTGCCATCGTCCTGAAGGCGTTGAGCCAGGTCGGGGACCTGGCGCAGGGGTGTCACGACATGCGGATCTGACTCGTATACCCTTTATAACACACCGACACCCCGACTTGGATCCCGCGCCCCGCGGAACGCTCTCTTCCCCCGACACCGGCGTCGAGCTCGCCCGTGAATCCCTGCTGGCGACTCGGGGTAGGAGTCGTCCGTCGATCGCCGCGTCCAGGACGCGTGCGGCCAGGGAGTTCTGTTTCGAAAGCCACAAGGATGTGCCGAGAATGCCCGAGCACCATGCTTCCAAGACCGCTGCGCGCCGTGCCCCGACGCCTCCGTTGGCGCTCGCCCCCGTCGTCGCCTTGGCCGTGCTCTTCTCCGTGCCCGCGATCGGCTGCGCCCAGACCGCCGCCCCGCCGGAGAGCGCGGTCGCAGATGCCGCAGCGACCATCACCGAGGACGCGGTCTTCGAGCACCTCTCCTTTCTCGCCTCGGACCAGCTCCGGGGCCGGGACACGCCGAGCCCCGGGCTCGAGATGGCCGCGGAGTACCTCGTGGAGTGGCACACCGATCTGGGGCTCGAGCCGGCCGGGGAGGAGGGAACCTACCTCCAGCGGTTCCCCTTCCGGTTGGTGGGGCTGGACATCGACGCGTCCGCGGTGGAGGTCGCCGGGCCCGGGGGGAGCGCCGCCGCGCCCCTCGGCGCCGAAGCCTTTGTGAACAGGTACGCGCACGAGACCGTCCGGGCGCCCATGACCTTCGTGGGCACGATTCAGGGCTTGAGCCTCGATCCCGATGTTCTCGAGGGTCGCACCGCAGTCTTCCCCCTCCCGGGCGACTGGGGCCAGGCACTCTGGTCCACGGCAGAGCAGCAGGCGGCCTTCGCCGAGGCGGCCGGGGCCGCGGCGGTCGTGCACGTTCTGGACTCGGACTTCCCCCAGCAGGCTCTCTCCCAGTTGAGCTCCATGCTCGGTCAGCCCCAGTGGCGCCTCGGGGCCGGGGACGAACCGCCGCAGATCTTCGTGCGTGAAGGCGTCGTGGAGACGGCGGCCGGGGAAGCGGTCTCGAGGTGGAATGAGCTCCAGGAACGTGCGCGGGATGGAGAGGTTTTCTACGAGGAGGCAGAGGGCTTCGAGCTCTCCGCATCCCTTCCCCCCGCCCTGCTCGAGGACTCCGAACCTCCGAATGTCCTGGCGAAGATTCCCGGTCGCGATCCCGATCTTCGCGGGGAATACATCGTTCTGAGCGCCCACTTCGACCATGTCGGTGTCGGAGAGCCAATGAACGGAGATTCGATCTACAACGGCGCGGACGACAACGCCTCGGGCACGACCGCCCTCCTCGAAGTAGCGAGGGCGCTCATCTCGCTCCCGGAGGATCAGCGTCCCCGGCGCACGGTCGTCTTCGCGCACGTCAGCGCCGAGGAGAAAGGGCTGCTGGGGTCCCAGTGGTTCGTCGACCATCCGACGATCCCGATTGATGACGTGGTGGCGAACATCAACGCCGACATGATCGGGGGCGACCCTCATCCCGACACCGTCGTGGTCCTGGGGAAGGAGTACTCCTCCCTGGGACTGCTCGTGGACGAGGTGAATGCGGGGCTTCCGGAGCTCAACCTGACGACGGCACCCGATCTCTGGCCGGAGCAGCGCCTCTTCTACCGCTCAGACCAGTACAATTTCATGCGGAAGGAGATTCCCTCCCTCTTCTTCTTCACCGGGCTGCACGAGTGCTACCACCGCCCGTGCGACACCATCGACTTCGTAAGCGCCGACAAGGTCGCGAGGATCTCCCGCCTCATCACCCACTCCGTCATGGAGATCGCAGACCGGGACGAGCGGCCGGAGTGGACCCCGGAGGGACTGGAAGAGGTCCGCGAGATGGTCCGGACGGGTCGTTAGAAGGTTGTTGAAGAAGGGGAGTGGCCACCGTTGGGAGCGCCAGGGGCCTGAATCCAAGGCGGCTCGCCGCAGGCATAGCGGGTGAGCTACGTCGAGGCGAGGCAACGACGGAGGCGGGCCC
>SLCK01000089.1 GCA_007125845.1 Gemmatimonadota bacterium | reverse complement strand
CTCGTGTCGATCCATCGGACGCTGAACGCCCATTCGCTGAGCATGGCCCGCCAGGCGCGGACCGTGGTCGACGAGGTCATGGAGACGAGTGCGTTTGCGGAGCTCGAGGCCACCGTGCTCTTCGACGACTCGGTCGTGACGCGCAGCGCGGTCTGGAGCGTGGTTACCGCCGCAGCGGGGGGTGCGCTCCTCGCGATGCTCCTCCTCGTCGTAGCGCTCCGGAACCGGCGCTACGTTCCGATGGTGGCGATGATCGTCGGCATGAGCCTCCTCGCCACGATCATCGCGCTCCATTTCATGGGCGAGTCCCTGAACCTCCTCACCCTTGCCGGCCTCCTGCTCTCGGTGGGGCTCGGCCTCGACTACGCCATCATCTATTTCGATCGGATGGACCGGCTGGGAAGCCGGGTGAAGACGCCTCACCTCGAGGCGATGGCGGACGTGTTCAAGCCGCTCCTGGGCGCACTGCTCACGACACTCGCCGCGGTGCTGCCCTTCCTCCTCGTGTCCGGGATGGTGCCTCTCCTCTTCCGTCCCCTGATTCTGACGGTGGTCGCGGCGGCGATCTTCTCGTTTCTGTTCGCGGTTTTCCTCCTTCCGATCATGTCTCGCTCGGACACGGCCGGTGCGCAGGCCGGATTCGGACAGGCGGCGGTCAGCCCCCCATCCTGGTGGAACGCGACGCAGCGCCCGGTGGTCGTGTGGGGCATGGTCCTTGGGCTGGGAGCCATCTTGGTGCTCGGGGGGCGGGCGCTTCCTTTTGAGGTCCTTCCGGTGGTGGACGACGGGTTCGTGGAAGCGCGGATCGTCCATCCGGCCGGAATCACGCCCGACGAACTCGACGGGCTCTCGCGCCGCGCGGAATCCGTCCTCTTGGAGCTACCCGGGACGCTCGCGGTATTCAGCACTGTGGGCGGGTATTTCCGTGAGGGGCTCCCGACCCAGCGCCCCGGCCGAACGGACCTCCTGATCCGGGTCGATCCAAGCGCCGCCGGGTCATCGGAACGATGGGCCGATGCCGCACGGGAGGCACTACGCGGGCTCGGGGTCCCCACCCTCCAGGTCTCCGTGACTCCGCCCCGTATCCGAGGCGTACAGACGGGGCTCGCCGAGGCCGATCTGATCGTGGTGCTCACCCGGGAGGATGACGACGTCCTTGCTCTGGCCGAGGTGGAGGCGCAGGTCATCGAGATCCTGGGGTCCGTGCCTGGCCTCCTGGACGTGGGGCGCATGCGGGGTGGCGTCAGCCCCAGGTGGAGGGTCGAGCCCCGCTACGACGTCCTCGCCGCGAACGGGGTCGCGCCCACCGACCTGGACCGCGCCGTGACCTACGCGCTCGAGGGCCGCGTTCTGCGCCAACGCATGGATCGGGGCGAGCCGCTGGCGCTCAGGGTCCGGTACGACCGGCGAGCCTCCGGGGGACCGGAGGAGCTCGAGCGCACGCGAATCACCGCCGCTTCCGGGGGGACCGTGCACCTTGGCGACGTGGTGGATTTCCGGCTGGTCGAGGAACCGATGCACATCGAGCGACGGGAGGGGCAGCGCGTGGTGCGAGTCTCCGCCCAGCTCGACCCGGGGGGACCCGGCCCCGGATCCGTAGGGGAAGCTGTCGAGCAGGCGCTGACGGAAGCCGGGTTGGGGTCGGGGGTGGGATGGTGGCTGGAAGGGGAGCTCGATGCCCTCCGGGAGACAGGCCGCACCTTCGGAATCGCCATCGCGCTCGCCCTCATCATGGTGCTGACGCTCCTAGTGGTCCAGTATGGGTCCATCTCGTTCGCGCTCGCCGGACTGCTCACCATTCCATTGAGCGCCGCAGGGGCGATCCTCCTCCTGGGCGTGCTCGGTCGGCCGCTCGACGCCATGGTCCTGGCGGGACTGCTCATCGCGGTTGGGATCGTCGCGAACAACGTGATCCTGGTGCTTTCGCAGGCGCGAGACGCGACGTCCGGCCCGGACGGAGATCCGATCGACGAAGCGCTGTACGCGGCCGCCCGCGACCGCCTGCGTCCCATCACGCTCACCGTGATCAGCACGGTGCTCGGCATGAGCCCCCTTCTCGTGGGCGGGGCGGAGGTGTTCGGGCTGCTTCAGCCGCTCGCCATCGCACTTACGGGAGCCCTCCTGCTCTCGATCCCGCTCGCGTGCCTGCTGCTGCCCGGTCTGGCCACCTCGCTGGCGCGGATTGCCGCCCGGTAAGCATCCGTGTCGGCGAACCACCGACACAGGAGGAGGCGGGGATGTGGTGGTAGTAGACCTTCGGAGGACTATAGTTGGTCCGACACTGAGCAGCTGCGAGGAGGAAGGGATGAGATATTCCAGCCAGGTGAAGTCGATCAGCTATCTGAAGGCGAAAGCCGCCGACATCCTCAGCGATCTCGAGAAGCGCCGGGAGCCTCTCATCATTACGCAGCACGGCGAGGCGAAAGCGGTCCTCCAGGACGTGGCTTCCTACGAGGAGATGCAGGAGACCTTGGCGCTCCTGAAGATCCTCGCTCTGGGAAACCACGAGGTGGAAGAGGGGCGCGTCCGCCCGCTGAAGGATGTCGTGGAGCGGATCCGCGCCGGCGAAGGCTGACGTGGCGGGATACGGTGTCCTCCGGACCGACGGTGCGGAGCGCGATCTTGAGGAGATCCACGGGTACGTGCCGAAGGCGGATTCCCGCGCCAAACCCCCGTCCCCGCGTTGCTGTGACCTCCGGCCGGCTGCGACGGAATTGTCAGGGCTCGCGCTCCGGGCTGGGAGACAGTGGAACCACGCAAGGCACCAACGGGTCATCCCCGTGGTATCAAGGGTGGTTTCCGATAATCCACTGGAGGTGTATCAGATGCCGATGGCGAGAGAGGAGTTGGAGGCCCAAGCGCGGCAACTGCCCCGTGAAGAACGCGCCCGCCTTGCCGAGGCCCTTATCTCCAGCCTTGATGAAGAGGCTGAGGTCGAGCGGGCTTGGGACGAGGAGATTCGGCGTCGCCTCCAAGAACTGGATGCCGGCTCTGTGGAAACCGTTCCGGGGGAGGAGGTCTTGGCCGAGCTGGACAAGCTCGTCGAGTGAAGCCGCTCAGATTTCACCCGGCGGCGCG
>SLCK01000085.1 GCA_007125845.1 Gemmatimonadota bacterium | reverse complement strand
GGCTTCCAACACCTCGAACCCTCCCTTCTCGAGGACTCGGGCGAGGGTGTTGCGGACAGCCGGGTCGTCCTCGACGAGCAGGATCCGCCCCGTGACGTTTGAGCTCGACTCCTCTTTGGCAGGCTCGTCGACTGGCTCTACATCGGAATCGGTGTCGTAGGCCATCGCGAGGCCGAGGGCGGTGACCTGGTCGATATGCTCGAGCTCGACTCCCACCGAGAGCGTGCCTCCCGAAGGCATGGCATCACGGGCGTTCAGGGCCAGGTTGAGCATGATGTGCTCGAATACATTCGGATCGAGATATGCCGGCGGAGTCCTCTCCCGAAGTCGGTACACCATCCGAATGTACTCTCCGATGACCCGTTCGATCAGGCGTCCGCTGGCGCGGATCGTGGCCACGAGGTCCATGACACGCGGCTGGAGTACCTGGTTGCGGCTGCAGGCGAGGAGCTGACCGGTGAGCGTGGCGGCCCGATCCTCGGGATGGACGACGTGGAGGGCGTTGCCCCCTCGAATTCGCTCCGCAAGTAGCCGGTCATGCGATGAACGGAGGTGCTCGAGGTCTGGACCTGTCCGTCTGAGAGAGCACGTAGATCACGTCGGCGATCTCCTGGACGCTCCCGAGGAGGGCCCGCGCCCGGGACTCGGCCCGCTCGCGCCTGCGCCGCTCCACGACCGGCTCTCTCAGGAAGTCGATTCCAGTTCGGGCGCCGAGGCGGTAGTCCACCAGACAGAGGTCAACCGGCGAGTGAACCAGCATGCGTCGACCGTCTTCGTAGCTCGGGGCCCAGGCCATCCCGGTGCTCTGGCCCCGGGCTTCCTACAGGAAGACTTGGATCAGCTCCACGTCCTCCCGGTCGTCGTCCACGACCAGGATACGGATCCCCGGCATCACCATCGTCGACTCACTGTCATGGGTTCGAGTGGACGAGGAGCTCGACGATGTCGCCACCGTGGTTCACCGTCACCTGGAAGCTGGAATAAGAGGCGGGAGGTCAGTTCAGTTCCCCCATCGTCACCACACTAGGGGACCTACTCGGACGAGGGTTGCCTCATGGGGTCCGCCGGGTGCGACTCGGACCGAAGGTCATGGCTGGGGTCGGTTAGCGCGCGTCCGCCCCGATACTCCTCCCGGAATACCTCGATCAGCTTGGGGTGCGCCTTCCAGAGGTAGGAGCCCACCGCCACCGCGGCCAGCAGGTTGCCGACCAGGACCGACCAGATCGCCAGCTCACCCAGGATCCACACCCCGAGGACGGTGACCAGGGCGGCGAACAGGACCCCGAGGATCGCGAATAGCATCACGACGGCGTACTGGAGGATGGGGTGCCGTTCCACCTCGATTACGGCCCCCGCGACCACGACTCCCACCACGATGAAGGCAGCCAGGTGGACGACGGTGTAGCCGAGCACGGTGGCCGGGGAGATGACGACTGCGTCGGGGCCGGACGCACCGAGGAAGAGCATGGACCCGAGGGCTGCCGGGGTGAAGAACAGTTCTCGGAGCGTCAGGTCCATGATGAAGAACCAGACGGCGACCACGGCCGCGCCCAGGAGTCCGGCAATCGTTCCTTCCCGAAGAATCGCGTGTTTCTTCAAAAGATCCATGATCCCCACAATCCCCGGCCGAGGGCCGACCCAGTGGAGGTAGCCGCCAATCACCACCCCCGCGACGAAGTTTCCGAGGAGCACGGCTGGCCACTCGGGCGCCGATCCGACGGGCATGCCGGTCAGCGACAGGGCGAGATAGAAAATCACTGTGTAGAACAGGAGGCCGTAAAAGCCCCCCAGAAAGACGTTCTCCGGGACTCGCGCGAGCCGAAAGACCCAGACCGCGGCACCCCCGACCACGGAGAAGACCACGAGGTGAATCAATGTGAAGAGGGCCATGTGCCCCACCCCGATGGCTTCCGGCATGGGACGGAAGACCGCTGACGCCAGGAAGGCAGGGGTGCGCAGGGGAGTGCCCTGGAGAATGTCCAGGATGAAAAAGAGGATGAGAACCACGATTCCCGCCAGAAGGCCTCCGACAAGGCCATCTTTTGTCGAGAGATGTCCGGTTCCCACGGGGTCCGACGGTGCACGCTCTTCCATGCGTCCGCTCCCGGTCGGAATGACGCCTCCTGCCGGCCTTCCACAGGTAGATCGGAAGATCTTTGGCGTGTTCTTACAGTCTAAGAAGTGAATCAGCTTCAAACAATGAAAAAAGTCACACCCGCGCGGTTGTGGCGGGGCTCAGGTCACGGTGGGAAGGGGCTTCGGCCCCCTTCGATGTCGGTCGACGGAGCGTCGCCGCTTGCGTCCCGCGTGCTTGGGGCCCGTTCTCCAACGGGCGGGCTGAGGGCCGTTCCGCCCGGCCTCCGACCGGGGCCCTGCCATCCGCAACTCGCGCACCACCGCCACTCGATCCTCGGCAGCAATCGGGACAGCCAGGGGCGGTGGATCGGGACAGTGGCAGCGAAGCACGCGGGGCATCCGCGGACCTCCGGGACGAGAGCTGCGACCGCCACGAGAAGGATCCCCCACCGCAGCGCCACTAGAGCGGCGAGCACGAGAACGGCGATCATCTTTCCTCTCCTACCAAACCCTTTGCTGGCATACGGTGTCCACACAACGTCGACCGAGATTCTCGGCCTACCTCGGGCCGGCCCCCAGCGGCCGAGTGAGCACGATCGGGTCGTAACGCTGCTGCGAATCGCTCGGAGCTCTCGTATCTTGCTTTGAGGCTTTCTGATGTACATTCGGACACTACGGAGACCGCCTTGTCGCTTCTGACCCTCCATCGCATCCTGATCATGGCCGGGATCGCCTTTTGTATCGGGTACGGCATCTGGGAGGGGAGGGCGGCGATCGGCGCAGGTCGCTTGCCGATTCTGGCGATGACCTTCCTCGCCCTCGCCGGCGCGCTCGCGTACTACCTCGCCCACCTCCCGCAGGCCCTCGGGTACCAGGATAGTGACGAGGGCAGAGATGGAGTGGACTGACTGAGCGCAGCCGGAGACGCTCAGCTCTCCGAACGCTCGTCAGTGTTCCAGGCGTTCCTCAACTTGCCAGCGGTCTCCGGGGCTCCAGCTGCTTCCGGGCTCACGCGCTCCCCCGCGGGCCTCCATCGGAGAATTCCGGCGCCCCTGTCCCTCATCCCG
>SLCK01000145.1 GCA_007125845.1 Gemmatimonadota bacterium | reverse complement strand
GGACCTGGACGGCCCGAACGTGGTCGGCGCAGACCCGGTCGGCACGGAGCGGCCGGGAGACACCCGGATCTCGGCGATGAGGGTGGATTCGAGCCCGACCCGGGCCGGAACCGGGAGGGCGCGCCGGATCCCCTCCACTTCACGGTGGGTGAGCGGGGGGCGGTGAGTGAGCGGAGGGTGTGCGTCGGACGCATTCGCGCCGCTGGGTTCGAGGATCTCGACGGGGGGGAGGCGATGAATCTGGACCGCGTGCGAGCCGAACACCTGGTCGGCGAAGTCCTCGGTCATATAGCGGTTCAGGCCTTCGATCACGCTCGCCCCGACGATCACGAAGGCGATGCCCGTCGCCAGGCCCAGCGAGCTGACGGCGCTGCCGAGGGGCTCCTGCCGGAGCCTAACGAGGGCGAGCCCGATCCTTCCGCCCATTCGACCTCGCCTTCCGTGAGTCGGTCTCGCCTTCTTTCCGGTGCCTTCGCGTCTCGCGAGCCGCCTTCGCCTGTGGTGCGCCGATCAGTAGGGGGTGACCGGCTCCGCCGTCGCCCGGAACGGATCCGCGATCGCCTGCACCGGGTCCCCATCGCGCAGGGAGCGGATCGTCTCGTAGGGTCCCCCCACCACCGTATCGCCCGGGGCGATGCCGGAGAGGACCTCGAAGTACTCCTGCCCTCCGATCCCGAGCTCGACGGGATTCCAGACGGCCCGGCCGCCTCGGACCCGGAACACGCCTTCCTCCGGGGAATCAACGTCCGCCGGGGTGCGGGATCCGCGCGCCTCGGAGTCGCCCGGCCGGGAATCGCGCACGGTGGCCGCGACGATCGGCACGGCGACGGCCTCCCGGCGTCGATCCACGATGATCTCCGCGACCGCGGAGAGGCCCGGACGCAGTTCCTCCGCGGGATCGATCAGCGTCAGCGTCACCGCAAAGCCGACGCGGCCGTCGCCGTCGCCGGCCGACCGGGGGGCGGCGGCCTCTCCGATCCGCGTAAGCGCCGCCGGTAGGCGACGTCCGGGGAGGGCGTCCAGCTCGATCCAGGCCGAGTCCCCGACGGTGAGCGCTCGCACGTCCGTTTCAGGGACCTCGACCACCGCTTCCACCTGGGAGAAGTCTCCAATCGTGAGGAGAGGGGACGCTGGGCTGCTCGCCAGACCTCCGATCGCCCGCTCTCCCTCGACGACGGCGATCTCCATGACGGTTCCCGGGATCGGGGCGCGCACGAGCGCCCGGGACCCTCGCGCGACCGTCTCCCGATGCTGGGCTTCGGCTTCCTCGGCGGCGTGGAGCGCCGCGCACAGGAGGGCGCGCTCCACGTCGAGGCGGAGGCGGTGCTCCTCGAGGCTCTCGAGGCTCAGGAAGTCCTCCGTGCTGGCCCGAAGCGCTCTTGCGCGCGTCAGGGTTCGCTCGGCGTGGAGGACTTCCGCTCGGTGCCGGGCCACCCGAGAGCGGGCGCCGCTCACCATGGCCGACGTGCGCGCGAGCTCGGCCTCGTGCCCTTCGGGCTCGATTCGGAGCAGGGGGACGCCCGCTTGGACGACATCTCCGGGCTGGACGAAGAGGCTGTGGATGGAGCCGGTCAGGTCGGAGTGGACGGCGACGCGGCGGTGGGGGTGGATTCGGCCGGAGGCCGTGACCGAGGCGACGATGTCCCGGGTCGAGACCTCGTGGATTCGGACCGGGACACCCTGGTCGGAGCGGAAGATTTCTGCGACCGCCGCCGCGAAGAGGAGCGCGGCGGCCGGGAGCGCGATGGCGAGCTTGCGCCTCCGACTCAGGGCGCCTGCTCCCGGAGCGCCACGTAGCCGGAGTCCCCATGTTGGACCTGCAGGACCCGTCCCTCCGAGTCCACCCACAGCTCGCGCGTTTCCTGGTTGCCCTCCAGAGTCAGGCGCCGCGCGGACACCTGCTGGCCCCCGGCCAGGGTCACGCTCTCACTTCCGACCTGGGTCACTCTCAGCTCGTGCTGACGGCCCTCTCTGGGTACGATCACCGTCACCGTTCCATTGCCCTCCGGAAAACGACTGCCCACGAAGTAGTACTGGTGCGCCACACCGGTATCGAGGAGAAGGGTGCCCGGCGCCGCGCGGAACTCACGCTCCTGCTCACCGCGTTCGGAGCGGATGTTCGTGAGAAAGCGGCGGTCCCCCAGGGTCATGTAGATTTCCTCCTGCCGGTGACCTGAAACCTTGATCTGATAGGCGGACACCGCCATGTCTCCACCGGACGTCTGCAGCGCCGGCCTCAGATCGAGGTGTCCCTCGGGCACCTCCATCTGGATCTCACCCGTGGCGATGATCTGGGCATCGGCCCCGGACCCGGATCGGCGGATCGAAAAGCTCTCGCTGCCGACCGTCTGTCCGTCCACCGAGATCCGGAAGCTGCCCTCGTCCACCGCGACGCTTTGGGCCGTCGCCGGGGAGGGGAGAAGGAACACGAGGGCGGCAGAGCCTAGTACTAGGAGTGTGGAAGCGTTCCGCATGGGTTGAGCTCGGGATCTGGAGTGGCGTTGGGGACGTGCGGGTGCGGGAGGACGACGAACTGGGCATGGTTCAGGAGTCCTGCTGGCGCTCTGTACCGTAGGGAGTACCCCGAAGGTTTCGACGCGGATCCCCGGCGGGCGGCAGAACCCCTGGAGACAGGGGGTCTCCGGTGGGGACGGCGGGTGAGCTCGAGCTCGACACGATCTGGGAGCGAGGGGCGATGCCAGGACCATGAGTGACCGGCTGAAGGTGACGCGAGGCCGCCTCCCGGGCGCGGTTCTCCTCCATGTGGGAGCGATCGCGCTCGCCGGATGGGTGGGGCTGGGCGAACCCCTCCTGCTCCTGGTCGCCGTGCCCGCCGTCACCCTGGGTGTGGTGTCCGAGGGGCTCCGCAGCCGAGCTTCGGCGATCGCGTGCGGTTTTCTCATCTTCGGGGTCGTCGCCGTGCTCGCCGCCGAGCGGCATCTCGACCGTTTCGCCCACGAGTGGCCCGAGCGGTCGGTGGCATGGGAAGCCGACGTCCGGAATCTCCTTTCCGACTCCCTGGACGAGCTGCTCAGACAGGGAGAGGTCACCGCCGAGCGGGTGGCGGGGTGGTGGGCGAGCGAGGAGAGCCCGGCCGGCCCCCTTCTCCCTCCCGGATTCCGACCTCCGAGCGTCGACGCCCTGGCCGTCTTCGGGCCGGCCGGCGAGCTGCTCGCGTGGGCGGGCGAGCATCAGGGCCCCTTCCCCATGGAGGTCCGGGAACCGGGGGCGAGGTACGACTATCACGAAAGCGCGCTCTTTGGATACCTCTACGTCACCCATCCGCTGCCGGACGGGGGCGGTGTGGCCGTGGCCGCCTCCCTCCTGCGGACGGACCTCCCTCCGGTCCTGACCCCCCCGGCCAACGACTTCGAATCCCGGTTCGAGTCACGCACTGGGGCGGAGATTGAGATCGTGAGGGCCGATCTGGTCCGGGAAGAGGGAGTGTGGGAGTTGCACCGGGGCGATCGGTCGATCCTCAGCGTAGTGCTCACCCCCGCTCAGGAGGCGGAAGCGCGAGGGAGTCTGGAACTCGGGTGGGGTCGCGCCGTCGCCCTGCTTGTCCTCCTGGGATGGGCGTTCGCGGTCGTCGGCACCCGTGGAGTGCCTCTCGCGCTGGTGGCGGGAGGAGCGTCGCTCCCTGGGATCCTTCTCCTGCTGCCTCTGGGATCGCTCACGGCGTGGGCCCGGGTCTTCTCTCCCGCGGACGTGCTCCTCCCGGGGCCCCTCCCGCTCTCGCTGGGCGATCTTCTGGCTCTCGGAGCGGGCGGGGCCCTCTTCATGGGGCTCCTGCCCTGGGGGCGAGTCGGGAGCATTCCGCGCCTCGTGGCCGCGGTGGGAGGGGGACTGGTGGCGCTCGGTGTCCTGCACCTTCTCCGCCTGGGGGCTTCGCGGGATTTCCTGGCCGGTGGGGAGTTCGGGTGGATCGCCTTCCAGGGAGGGGCGACCGCTCTCGTATTCCTCGCCTTCTCCATGGCCGTCCTGGTCGCCAGGCGGCCCAGGGACGAGGACGCGCAGCCCTGGAGCCTCGTGGGCGCCCTGGCGCTCGCGGTGATCTTCGGGCTGTCCTGGGCGCTGCTCGTGGCACGCGTGCCCACGCTGCCGTCCTGGATCGCGCTTCTCTGGGCGATTCCGCTCCTGGGGGTCATGCACGGCGCGCCTGCCGGTCGGGGATGGACGAGCGGGGGGTTGGTGTGGGGGTGCTCGGCGGTGCTCGCGGCGAGCCTGGCGTTGCCCTGGGCCTGGGATCTCCGGGTGGATGCGCGGATGAGCGCGGCGGAAGAGCGGGTGGAGAGGCTCGGAACACGGCCGGATCCCTTCCTCGAGTTCCTCCTCCTCCGGACGGGAGAAGAGGCCTGGGAGCGGGCATCCGCGGAGTATGAACCGGTCGAGATCCTTTACCAGGCATGGACGACGAGCGGGCTGGCCTGGGAGGGCGTTCCGCTCTGGCTGACGCACTGGTCCGAGGAGGGACTCCCCCACGAGGAGCTCCGGATCGGGGTCTCCGAGTTGAGGCCGGAAGTGCCCCCGACGCTCCATGCCGAGGCCCGCGAACGGGGTGAGGTGGTGGTCCGCAGGTTGGATCTCGCGGAGGCCCACTACATCGGTGTGGCCCCGCTTCCCGACGGCGGATCGATCTCGATGGTCGTACCGCCGCGCAGGATCCTGGCCGGAGCCTCTCCTCTGGGACCCCTCTTCTCACCGGCCCGGAGTGAGCCGGATCCGCTCGTTCTGATCAACCTCTTCGAGGGCGAAGTACCGGGACCGACCGAACGGATCGAATGGGTCCCCACGCGGGACGGGTGGCAGGGAGAGATCTACGTCACCTTTCCGGAGGAGACGTACCACGCCCACTACTTCCTCGAGCTGCCCGGATGGTTCCTCCTCCTGGCCAGAGGAACCCTCCTCCTCCTGCTCAGCGTCACCGTCCTGGGAGCGTTGTGGGCGGTCGGTCGATGGATGGGGCAGGGAGGCCCCTGGCGTTCCTTCGCCTGGTTCGGTGCCGTCTCCTCCTTCCGCGGCCGGGTGACGCTCGCGCTCTTCGCCTTCTTCCTCATCCCGTCCATCCTCTTCGGGACCCTCGCGTACCGCACCCTTGCCGGAGCCGCGGTCCGCACGGCGGAGGCGCTCGCGGAGCGGGCGGTGCAGGACGCAAGCACCTGGTACACCGAGGTCGATGGGGCGATGGACGTGCTCGCCCAGAGGGTCGGATCGGATCTCCTTCTCTACGAGAACGGTGAGCTCATGGGAGGGTCGCTGCGGGAGCTCGTGGAGCTCGGCCTCTACGAAGGATGGCTCCCGCCGGAGATTCACCGCGACATGGCGGGGGGAGAAGAGCTCATGACCACGGCCACGTCGAGCCTCGGTGGATGGGAGTACGTCGTCGCCTACCGTCGCTTGCCCGGCGGCCAGGTGCTCGCCGCTCCGGCTCCCCTGCAGGCCGGAGCGACCGCCCTCCGCCAGCGCGACGTCGCCGATCTGCTCGGGTTCGCGGTCGTCATGGGCGGCTTCCTCTCCGTGCTCCTCGCCCTACTCGTGGGGCGCGCGCTTTCCCGCCCGATCCAGACGCTCCGGGTCGCTTCGGAGAGGGTTGGAGCGGGGAACATGGGCGTTCACCTGCCGGATGACCGGAGGGACGAGTTCGGCGCCGTCTTCGATGCTTTCAATCGGATGGTGGACCGCCTGAGTCGGACTCGAACCGCCCTCGTGAGGGCTTCCGAGCGCAGTCGGGCGATCGTGGAGGAAGTCGCCACCGGCGTCGTGGCGTTGGACTCGGACGGGCGGGTCACCCTGGTCAATCCAAGGGCGGAGGATTTGCTCGGCGTGCCTCTGGAGGTGGACCGCTTCCTCCCGGAGGGTGAGGACCCCGAAGACCCGAGGTCGGTGCTGGTCCGGTGGCTGGATGGGTACTTCCGCGACGGCCTGCGGGAGGCGGATACGGAGCTCTCGTTCGGCGACCGGCGGATCCGGGTGCGGGCGAGACGCATCTCCCGCCAGGGACCCCTCGGGGGAGCGGTGGTCTCGCTCGAGGACGTGACCGACGAGCTGCGCACGGAGCGGATCCTCGCCTGGGGTGAGATGGCCCAGCAGGTGGCCCACGAGGTCAAGAATCCCCTCACTCCGATCAAGCTGGGCGTTCAGCACGTCCGGCGGGCCTGGGAGGACGGTCGGCCCGACTTCGAGGAGATCCTCCGCCGCAATGTCGACTCGATCCTGAACGAGATCGAAAGGCTGGCGACGATCGCGAGCTCCTTCTCCCGATACGCCGCGCCGAGCCCCGCGGGTGCGGAGCCGCTCGACGCGGTCGACGTTGCGGAGGTGGTCGAAGACATGCTGGAGCTCTACTCCGCGGGCGAGGGTCCGGTGTCCTTCGAGTTTCATGGAGAAGAAGAGCTTCCCCGGGTGCGCAGCCGCCCCGGAGAGCTCAAGGAGGTGCTCGTCAACCTGCTCGAGAACGCGAGAGCGGCGCTCCCGGAGGGCGGTTGGGTCCGGATCGAGGCGCGCCGACCGGACGAGGGCGGGGTGAGCCTCCTGGTGCGGGACAATGGGACGGGCGTGCCGCCCGACCTCCTTCCCCGAATCTTCGAGCCCCACTTCTCGACCCGCTCGAGCGGCACCGGCCTCGGACTTGCCATCGTCCGGCGGTTGGTGGAGTCGTGGGGAGGAGACATCGACGCCGATAGCTGCCCCGGGGAGGGCACCACGATCCGCGTGAGGTTCCTGGAGTGGGATGAGGAGGCCGAGCTCTCCGAGGCCGGCGAGCTCACAGAGGTCGTCGCCCCTCACGGCTCCGCAAAGGGGTGACTGCAGGGCAAATAATCGGTAAGTTGGAATGCGTCACTTCTTGAACTCGTTCAACAGACAACATGACCCGAACCGACCCCTTCCTCCGAGCACGGGGGGCCGTCGACGAGCGCTCCGTGACGACCCCGACCGAGGAGGTGCGCCAGGTGAGTCCCGAGGAGCTCAGCCGATGGCTCCACGAGCACCAGGAGGCGATGGCGGAGAGGTGGTACCTGGAAGTCAGGTCGCGCGGGGACGAGATGGACAGGGAGCTGTCGGGGCTCGTGCGGGAGTTCCTCTGGCTCCTCACCAAGTTCCTGGCTCCGGGGATGGGAGCCTACCGGGACCAGATCGAGCCAATCTTCCAGCAGGCGGCTGAGCTGTACGGGAATCTCGGCGCGCATCGTGGACAGGCGGCCGGAGAGGCCGTGGAGGAGTTCCAGCTTCTCCGCGAAGTCGTCCTGCGGTTCCTCCATACCGATGCGCCCGGTGAGGGCGAGGGATCGATCGGGCTTCGGGAGCTCCTCCAGCTCAATCGCCTGATCGACCTGGGCGTCACCTACAGCAGCATCGGTCACACCGACAGCCTCTTCTTCAACCTCTTCCATGGCACCGGGGTGTCCGAGACGCCGACCCCGGCGCTCCTCGAGGAGGTGCGCGAGCAGGTGGCGGGACTCGATGAGGAGCTGAATCGCCTCCTCACCCACGAGATGCGGCGAGATTCGCTTCACGCGAATTGAGGCCTCGCCCAGGCCCGAGAGTCCCGCCGCGCGGTCCCCAGCCGGACCAGCTCGACCCCGCTAGATCTCCTTCACTTCCCTGGCCAGGTCGGCCATGGCTTCCCGAGCGTCGGCGAAGAGCATCAGGGTGCGCTCCTCGTAGAAGATCGGGTTGTCGATTCCGGCGAACCCGGGGCTCAGGCTTCTCTTGATCACGATCGCATTGCGCGCTCGATCCACGTCCAGGATCGGCATTCCCGCGATGACGCTCGAGGGATCCCGGGCCAGCGGGTTGATCACGTCGTTCGCGCCGACGACCACCGCCACGTCCGTCCGGGGAAACTCCGGGTTGATCTCGTCGAGGTCCACCAGGAGGTCGTAGGGCACGTCCGATTCCGCGAGCAGCACGTTCATGTGGCCAGGCATGCGGCCGGCCACAGGATGGATCGCGAACTTCACCTTCACGCCCCGCGCCAGGAGGAGGTCGGTCAACTTCTTCACCTCGTGCTGCGCCTGGGCGACGGCCAGACCGTAGCCCGGCACGATCACCACGGACGAGGCATAGGCGAGCAGGAGGGCGGCCTCCTCGGCCGTAGTGCGACGCACCGGCCGATCCTCGTCCGACCCGACCGCCGTCGCGTCGCCGCCCCCGAAGGCGCCGAAGGCCACGTTGGCCAGCGAGCGGTTCATGGCCCGGCACATCAGGCGGGTGAGGATCAGTCCGGCGGCACCCACGAGCGCTCCCGCCAGGACGAGGAGCGGGTTGCCCAGCACGAAGCCCGCCGCCGCGGCCGCGAGTCCCGAGTAGGAGTTCAGCAGGGAGATCACGACCGGCATGTCGGCGCCCCCGATGGGAATCACGAGGAGGATCCCGAGTAGGAAGGCCAGTCCCGCCAGGATTCCGAGCGCCACCGGATCTCCCGGGCCCACGACGAGCGCGCCGGCAGCCACGAGCAGGGCGACGAAGAGGAGGAGGTTGCCCGTGCGTTGGAGCGGATAGGTCACGGGCCGTCCGGTGATGAACCCCTGAAGCTTTCCGAAGGCGATGAAGCTCCCCGAGAAGGTCACCGTGCCAATGAGGATCCCGATCGCGGCCGAGATGCCGCCCGGAATGTCCGCCTGTGCGCCGCGGAGGAGCTCGGCCGCGGCCACGAGCGCGGAAGCGCCGCCCCCGAACCCGTTGAACACGCCGACGAGCTGCGGCATGGCCGTCATCTTTACGGTGCGGGCCAGGACCGCCCCGATGATGGCTCCGGCGACGAGGCCCGCAGCAATGACCTCCCAGCTCACGATGCTCCGGTCGAGGAGCGTGGCCACCACGGCGAGGAGCATGGCGCCCGCGGCCAACGCATTGCCCTCCCGAGCCGTGGCCGGGGAGCCCAGCCGCTTGAGGCCGAGCACGAAGAGGACCGCCGAGACGATGTAAATGAGGTCCAGAATGAGTGGGGGCACGGTTCGATGCGGTCCGGTTCGAGGGTCAGTTCTTCCGGAACATGCGCAGCATGCGGTCCGTCACGAGAAAGCCGCCGACGACGTTGATCGTGGCCATGACCACGGCGAGGCCCGCGAGGAGGATCGCAATCCTCTCCCCACCCCCTCCCGCCACCAGGAGCGCCCCGATCAGGGAGATCCCCGAGATCGCGTTCGCCCCCGACATGAGCGGGGTGTGGAGCGTCGGTGGGACCCTCGTGATCAGCTCGAACCCCACGAGCATGGCGAGGACGAAGACGTAGGTCCCGATCAACCATTCACCCATTGTGTCCGCTCCCGGTTCAGGAACTCGGGGAAGGGGGCACCCGGACGGCGCCCTCGTGGGTCACGAGCACGGTGCCCAGGATCTCGTCCTCGAGGTCGAGGCGCACCTCACCGTCGTCGAGGAGGTGCGAGAGGACTGCGATCAGGTTCGTTCCGTACATGCGGCTCGTGTGCTGGGCCACACCCGAAGGGAGGTCGGTCGGGGCGAGGATCGTGACCCCACCGTGCTCGATCGTCTCCCCGGCCCTGGAGAGCTCGCAGTTCCCGCCGGTCTCCCCCGCGAGGTCCACGATCACCGATCCCCCCGCCATCTCCTCGACCATCGCCCGGGTGACGAGCAGGGGCGCCGGCCTCCCCGGGATCTGGGCCGTCGTGATCACCACGTCGGCCTTGGGCACGTGGCGGCCGAGGAAGGCGAGCTGGCGATCCTTCTCGGACTCGGCCAGGGCGCGCGCGTACCCCCCCTCCGTCTCGGCCTCCTCGAGCGCGGCATCCTCCTCGGTCTCCTCGAGGAAGGTGGCGCCCAGACTGCGCACCTGCTCCGCGGCCGCGGAACGGATGTCGTATCCCTGCACCTGCGCCCCGAGCCTCTTCGCGGTCGCGATCGCCTGCAGCCCCGCGACACCCGCTCCGAGCACGAGCACCTTCGCGGGCGGGATCGTCCCGGCCGCCGTGGTGAGCATCGGAAAGAATCGGGGCAGGTGGGTGGCTGCCAGGAGAGCGGCGCGGTATCCGCCCGCCGAGGCCTGCGACGAGAGCGCATCCATTCGCTGGGCCCGGGTGGTGCGCGGCATGCGCTCCATCGCGATGGCAGAGACGTTCCGGGAGGCGAGGGCCTCGAGCAGACCATCGGCCGCTCCCGGAGAGAGGAAGGAGATGAGGAGGGAGCCGGCGGGGAGTCGGTCGACTTCGCTCTCCCCTCCGTCCGCGCCGCCTTCTCTCATGCTCGGGGGGCGGATCTTGAGCACGCAGCGCGCTCCCTCGAGGAGGGCGCCGGGGTCCTGAACCACCTCCGCGCCCGCGGCGCGGTACTCGTCGTCGCTCCACCCGGCCCGCGCGCCCGAACCGGACTCCACCCGCACCCGGCACCCCAGCTTCTCCAGGCTGGCCAGGTGCGAGGGGGCCAAAGCGACCCGTCGTTCCAGGGGGTGCCGCTCCCGCAGGACGGCGATCTCCATGATGGACTCCTCCCGGCGCGGCTGGTGTGGGCACCCTGGGTCTCACCTTCCGGACCCCGATGCTGCGGGACCAATGTGCGTGCCTTCCTGCGGTTGGAAAAGGGGAAGGCTTTTCTCGAACCGAGCGTCCCCCCGCGCAACGGCGCTTCAACTTGGGAGCTGCCCCGAGGCGCACACCGCCTTGCGCGAGCCGTTCCGGCGCGCCATCCTGGTCTCGCGGCCTCGATCCCTACGGGCCGCGCTCCACCCGGAACCCCACCCGGCCGCCATGGACGAAGCCCTCCGCCACCCTGACGATCCGCCCCCGACCCGCCTCACATCTATGAAACGCAGGACCTTCCTCGGCGTCCTCTCGGGGATCGGGATCTCGGGAGGGCTCTTTCCCGGGATCCTCTGGGCGCGGATGCAGGAAGTCGAGGAGCTCACGCCGGAGGTGATCGAGGCGGCCGAAAAGCTCGCCGGGCTCTCCTTCTCCACCTCCGAGCGCGAGATGATGCTCGAGCGGCTCCAGGAGAACCGGAGCAGCTTCGACGATCTGCGGCGCGTGGAGATCGGCTCCGACGTGGCGCCGGCCCTCCACTTCGACCCGAGCCCCGCCGGGACGACCCCCCCGTCGGGCGGCTCCCGCGTGCGGCCCTCGGCTCCGGGGGCCCTTCCCGATCCCGGGCGGCCCGAGGAGTTGGCTTTCGCCTCGATCGTCCAGCTCGGGGCGCTCCTGAGAGAGGGCTCGGTGACCTCGGTCCAACTCACCGAGCTCTACCTGGACCGCCTGCGGCGACTGGGCGACCAGCTCAATTGCGTCGTGACCTTCACGGAGGAGTTGGCCTTTGAGCAGGCGGAGCAGGCGGACCGTGAGCTCGAGGAGGGCCGGCCCCGCGGCCCGCTGCATGGGATCCCGTGGGGCGCCAAGGACCTCCTCGACACCCGTGGATATCCCACGACCTGGGGGGCCTATCCCTTCCGGGAGCGGGTGCCCGAGACGGATGCGACGGTGGTCGAGCGGCTGGACGCCGCCGGCGCCGTCCTCATCGCGAAGCTCTCCCTCGGGTCGCTCGCGATGGGCGACGTCTGGTACGCGGGACAGACGCTGAACCCGTGGAACCTCGAGCAGGGGGCCAGCGGCTCGTCGGCGGGCTCGGCGGCCGCCACGGTGGCCGGCCTCGTCGGCTTCTCGATCGGGAGCGAGACGCTCGGCTCGATCGTCTCCCCCGCCACCCGGTGCGGGGCCACCGGCCTGCGGCCCACCTTCGGGCGCGTGAGCCGGCACGGTGCGATGCCCCTTTCCTGGAGCATGGACAAGCTCGGACCGCTATGCCGCCACGTGGAGGACTGCGCCCTCGTACTGGCCGCGATCCAGGGGCCCGACGGGCTGGATCGCACCGTGCGGGAGGCG
>SLCK01000088.1 GCA_007125845.1 Gemmatimonadota bacterium | reverse complement strand
CTGGACGAGCCCACGAGCGGCCTCGACCCGCGAGCCTGTTTCCAGTACCTCGACATCGTCCGGGGCCTGATGCGCGCGGGCAAGACGCTCCTCCTCGTGACCCATCACCTCCACGAGATTCCCCCGGAGGTCGAGCGCGTGGTGCTCCTGGGAGAAGGACGCCTTGTCGCGGACGGCGAGAAGGAGGCGTTGCTCACGAACGCAATGCTGAGCGAGCTCTTCGAGATGCCGATGGAGGTGATCCGCTCGAATGGGTACTTCCATGTGGTGCCGGCGGCGGTGAAGAGCTAGCCTGACGCCTTCTTCACGAACTCCGACCTGAGCTTCATGCTCCCGATCCCGTCAATGCTGCAGTCGATGTCGTGATCCCCCTCCACGAGCCGGATGCCCTTCACGCGCATCCCGATCTTCAACACCGACGAGCTCCCCTTGACCTTCAGGTCCTTTATCAAGGTCACGGTGTCGCCATCCTCGAGCGGGGTGCCGTGGGCGTCGCGGACGACCTCTCCGGAGCTCTCCTTTCCAGCTCCGGCGGTCCCTTGGCCTCCATTGTCTTCTTCGGCCTCGGGGGACCACTCGTGCGAGCACTCGGGGCAGACGTACATGTGCCCGCTTTCGTAAGCGTAGGGGGACTGGCACCGTGGACACTCAGGGAGCTCAGACATGGCGCTCAACGCGTTCGCGGGTGGATGCGGGGGGCTCTCGGATCCCCAAAATAAGGCGTCGCCGCGAGAGGCGCGGACGGCGTCTCGTCCTCCCATCAGGAGAGAACTTCCCATGCGTGCCTTCCTCACGGGAGCGGCGACCGTGCCGCTCTGGTTTCGGCTTGTTGCCCTCCTGGCCCTTCTGCTCCTCCCGTTCGTCTGGATAGCGACTCTGGGCGGCCCCCCGGATCTGCGCGACGCCAATCTGGCCCGGGTGGTGGGCGCGCTGGTGGGAGCGGGGCTGGTGTGGCGCCTTCGTCCCGGCGCCGAAACCATCCGCTGGGGGGAGCTTGGTGGGAGGGGGCATCGCCCAGTCGCTTGCGGTCACCTTGTTGAGCGTGGTCGTTCCCGCCCTGGGGGGAGCAGCTCGCCCATTGGGCGCTCAACCGAACGTGAAAGGAGAGGCGAAGATGAAGTCGAGTATCCTCCACATTGTTTCGGAATACCGTGATCGTCGCGATCGCCGCCGCGCTTGGCATTGGAGGTCAGGATGAGGTGTCCGATGCCCAGCGCCAGGAGCAGCACGGCCAGCCACTGCCAGACCGCGAAGCTCAACCAGAGCGGCACGCCCAGCTCCCGCCAGTCGGTGCTCACCCATCCGAGGTCCCGCTGGTCGAAATAGAGAATCGTCTGGGTCGCTCCCGCGGCGAGGAGGGGTAGGACCACGAGGAGCCCCGGAACCAGGGATGCGGCTTCACTTCGGATCCGGTGCAGGTAGAGACCCAGCACGCCGCCATAGAATCCGAAGAAGGTGATCAGCGCCGCGACCTCGTGTGCCTTCCTCAGGTGGCGCGAGAACGCGACTCCCAGGACGCCCTCGAGCCCGAGCACCCCGGCGCCGATGAGTCCTGCGCGGAGCATGCCCACGGCCACCGTCGGGCCACCGCCTCCCTGGGTCGAGCCGAGATAGCGGCTGACCGGCCAGAGGAGGAATACGACGGTGAGCAGAGATCCGGCGAGCCACCGTCCTCCCTCCGGATTGTGCCGAATGGAGGCCAGCCTCGAGATGACGGAGTAGCCCCAGTCGTAGCCCCCGGGAAAGCGGGTCACGGCCAGGCTCACCCCCATGCACACGAAGAGGGCGGCCAGGCCGTACCAGGTCAGAGCTCGCAGCTTTTCCGGGGACATCGCTCCTTACACAGTGCGTGGGGGCGGGCGCTCCCATGAGGCCACGTCTACCCCCGGCCGAGGCATTATGTCCAGTCGATCGGCAGGTCAGATCATGAAGACCCACCCCGGAAGCAGGCGTACGGCCTGGGTCTCCACCCACTTGTCCAGACCGAGCAGGGCCGCGAGCCCGAGGAGCAGGAGGGTTCCCCCGAGGACCCGCATCCCCCACGCGGCGCTCCTCAGGCCCCCGCCTCGCCACCGGCGGAGCGCCGACTCCGACGCGAGCCCGGCGCCGAGAAGCACCCCTGCGGTGCCGACGCCGTAGGCCAGCATGACGACGAAGGCCATCGGCATGTTCTGCCCCATCCCCGGGACAGCGCTCGGGAGGCCCAGTCCTTCAGGGGGGAGATGAGGAGGAAGCCGGCGGCCGCAATGAGGAGGACGGCCGCCACGTAGCGGAAGAACTCGGGGTCGATGCCCGCCTGCACCAGCAGGAAGGTCAGGATCGTGCCCGCCACGGCGAAAGAGAGGCTCATGCCGCCGGCCAGCCAGTAGGGACCCGACCGACCGCTCAGGTTCGCCGACGACATGACCACGGGAACCAGGGGCCAGACGCACGGAGACAAAACGCCCACCACCCCGGCCAGGAGGGCCAGGGGCACGGCTGTCGCCCTCGCTCTCGCCCAGACCCGTGAAGTCGAAGCGAAGGATGCCGATCCCCTCCCGGTTCAGCTCCCGGGCGAAGCGGACGACGGCCCTGAGGTTCTTCGAGCAGGTGAAGCAGTGGGCGAAGAGGACCCACGCCCGGGGGGCGCCTTGAACCGGCAGATCCACCCGGGCAGCGAGCTCGTCGCCGTGGGCTCCTCGAAAAATCACGCGTTCAGTGGCCATGAAACCGGGTTCAGAATGAGGTTCACTTCAAGTGCGGCCCCTGCAAGGGAGGCCTCCGCCTTCCGCGGGCCGGTAGTTCTTGAACGTCAGGTCGAGGGTAGGCGCATCAAGCGTATAGGGAGCGAAGTCGTCGAGCCGCTCGAGGGATCGCCGCGCCGCGTCGCGAATCAGGTTTTGGGCGGCTTCCGGGGTGAGCGTGTGGGCTGAGTGGAAGCCCAGAGCCTCCTTGACGACGGCCCCCTCCACGTCGCCCAGGAGGCTCCTCCATCTCGGCCACCGTGGCGGAGTCCCCCGTCACGAGCGCCACGGGCACGCCGAAGTGCCCCGCGATCGCCGCATTCACGCCCCCTTCCGACATCGGGATTCCGTTCAGGGCCACCGCTGCGTAGTTCGCGCTCGAGAAGGTGTGGGACCCGCACGCCCTCCGGGTTCGTCGCCGCCGAGTGGTAGCCGATGAAGAAAGCCGCGTCGAAGGTCTCGTCGATCCCCTGGTGTGTGCGAGGGTGAGGTGGATCTTCATCGGGTCCTCCCGGGTGAACTGAGGGACGGGTTCGCGCGCAAGCTCGATTCTGTGACGCGGTCTGCCACGGGGCAACGGCGATGTGGAACCTCGGCCCCACCTTCACGGATTCACGGCTCTGTGGAGCCTCGGTCCTGGAAAAGCTCGATTTCAACCTGGAGATGACGATGTTTGCGCGCGCTCTTCGCCCGGGGGTGCTGATCCTTCTGGCAGTGGCACTTGTGGAGCCGGGGATCCCGGTGGCGCCCCTGCCCGGGGGCACGACGTTCGCGGTGACGGGGGAGCTTTCGGCGCAGGAGCCGCCCGAGCACCCGGTGGTGGCCGCCAGCGGCCGGGCCTCGACGATGGTGACCTTCGACGGGCGCCTGATCTCCGGCCGCTGGTTCCGTCCGTCGGTGTCCCATTCGGGTCCGGCGCGGTTCGTCGTCGACTACGGCCAGCCGCACGCCCGCGGGCGGGACATCTTCGGGGGGCTCGTTCCCTACGACGAGGTGTGGCGCCTGGGGGCCAACCAGGCCACCCACCTCCGCACCGACGTGAACCTGCGGATCGGCGAGCTCGTGGTTCCCAGGGGCAGCTACACCCTCTACCTGATTCCGCGCGTGAACGGCGGGGAGCTGGTGATCAACCGCGACACTGGTCAGTGGGGTACGGAGTACGACTCCGGGACGGATCTGGGACGGGTCCCGGTGGAGCGGCGAGCGCTCGCCGAGACTGAGGAGAGCCTGAACATCACCCTGGCGCCGGTCCAGCCCCAGCCGGAGGGGGAGCCCCCGAGCGGCCTGCTGCGCATGGCCTGGGGAGAGGCGGAGTACGTGGTGGACTGGGCGGTGCATTGGCCCGAGTAGGGGGGCGCTCCCGGTACGATGAAGGCCCCGATGCGAGGAAGGTCCCCGCTACGATGAAGATCGAGATCTGGTCGGACGTGGTGTGTCCGTGGTGCTACATCGGAAAACGTCGCCTCGAGGGGGCCCTGGATGGGCTCGAGGAGGAGTTGGGGGGTGTGGAGATTGTGTGGAGGAGCTTCGAGCTGGATCCCATGGCTCCCGCCCGGCAGCCTGAGCCGCTCGAGCGATCGCTGGCGACGAAGTACGGAATGAGCGTTGAGCGGGCCGGAGAGATGATGGCCCGGATGACGCGGGTCGGGGCGGATGAAGGCCTCACCCTGGACTTCGATCGAGCCCTCCCGGGCAACACCCTTGATGCGCACCGGCTCCTCCACCTGGCCGCGACGCACGGTCGCCAGTCCGAGATGAAGGAGCGACTCTTTCGGGCGTACATGACCGAGGGGCGGGCGATCGGAGACCGGAGCGAGCTGGTTGCTCTCGCGGAGGAGGTGGGCCTCGACCGCGAAGGCGTCGAGGCCGTTCTCGAGTCCGACCGATTCATCGAGGAGGTTCGGGGGGACGAGCGCCGGGCCCGGGAGATCGGGATTCGCGGGGTGCCCTTCTTCCTCATCGACGAACGGGGAGCGGTGCCGGGTGCTCAGCCGGTCGACGTGCTTCGGGAGGCTCTCAGGCGGATGGCGAACCTGACCGCTGGGTGAGGTGGACGCGGTGGGTCGCCTGGCGGATCTGTCCCGACTCCGCTCAGACTGCCACCGGCTCCCGCTCGGGAGACTCCGGAGCTTCCGGCCGTGCCTTCCTCAGAGTGACGCGCCTCACCCCGCCATCATCGTCGTGATGGACCGTCAGCGACCAGCCGGAGCGCAGCACGCCCATGTCTCGCGGGGACACATTGAACCACTCGCGAAGCTCCTGGTCCCGTGCTTGTTCGGGCGTGCGCCGCCGGTCATCACCTCCGAAGCGCTTGAGGTTGTAGCGCGACCAAAGAACGAGGGCGGCGCCCAGCGCGATGATGATCCCCAGGTACAGGCCTCCGGTCACCAGCATGGCCGAGGGATCCGGCAGGACGATCTCGTGAACGAAGCTCCGCATCCCCAGGTACCACCCGCCCAGGGTGATCAGGGGCAGCCACAGGTAGACCCAGACCGCCCACGCCGCGAGGGTGAGGATCCAGTAGAACCACCGCCTGGGCCTGGCCTGGAGGTCCGGTCGGTCAATGATGAGCGGTGCCTGGTTCGGACGGGCGCCGGCTTTCAGCGATCCGGGGGGAACACCAACTGATTCCGTCGACCCGTTCATTATGGTTTTCATGACGGCACCCGTACCCCGCGATCGGGGCTCACCCAGATCGCGCGCGTGCCCTTCTTCTTGAGCAGTGCCTTCGGCACCGCAACCACCGTCGTGAGCATGTTGATCACCCAGTAGGCTATGGGATACCAGATCATCCAGTAGTAGTACCGTCCCAACCCCTTCTCGTAGCGGGAGTCCAGCGTCAGGCTGACTCCGAATTGAAGGAGGCAGGTGAAGCCGAGGAGCACGCCGTACCACTCGGGGAGGATGCTTCGAACTTCCAGACCCGGGGGGATTCCAGCCACGAGGCCGAGCGCCCACAGGGCGACGGTTGCGGCCATGAGATAGGCCCACATCACCGACAGGCTGTGCTCGAGCACCACGCCCCACATCCTGCGCTTGCGCCAGCTGAGAAGGCTGGGTCCGTACTTCCGGAGCACCTCCGCTCCACCCTGCGCCCAGCGCAGCCTCTGCTTCCAGAGGCCTCGCAGGGTCTCGGGCATGAGGATCCAGCAAAGCGCGTTCGGCTCGAAGCGCAGGTCCCAGTGGTCGCGCTGGAGCGCCCAGCTCAGGTCGATATCCTCAGTGACCATGTCGGTGGACCAGTAGCCGACCCTGTGGAGGGCCGATTTTCGGACTCCGGTCACCACCCCGCTCACGGTGAAGACACGGCCGTAGATCCGCTGGGTGCGCTTGATCAGCCCGATGATCGAGGAGAACTCCCCAACCTGGACCTTGCCGAGGAGGGTCGAGCGCGTGCGGATGCGCGGGTTGCCCGTCACAGCACCGACCCGAGGCCCCGACAGAAAGTGCCGTACGATCCAGGTCGTGGCGTGCGGGGCTAGGAGCGCGTCTCCATCGATGCAGACGAGGTACTCGCCCTTCGACGCCAGGGTGCCGGTCCGCAACCCCATCGCTTTTCCCTGGTTCTGAGCGTGGTGGATCACCCGCAACCTCGGATACCACGCCTGCAGCTCCTCCAGGATCTCCCCGGTTTCGTCGGTGCTTCCGTCGTTGATGGCGATGACCTCGAAGTCCGGATATTCCTGAGCGTGGGCCCAGGCTATGGTCTCCCGGACGTTCTCTGCCTCATTGTGGCAGGGGACGAGGATGGAGACGAAGGGATACTCGTCCAGCTCGGGTGGTTCCTCGGGGCCGCGGCTCTCGGAGCGCTCCCAGTGGAAGTAGTAGTAGATTCCCCCGATCATCCACAGGTACGCCATGAAAAGGGGATAGTAGAACACGAAATCCAGGAGCCACCCGACTGGGGAAGGCACCCAGAGAAGGGCGCTCATGGGCATCATGGGAGTCTCCAGGTAAAGCCGAGGTGGCCGGAGAGACGGCGTTCCCGGGTACCGTCGTAGACGGGCGACGCCCAGCGGCCGCCGTAGCGGAGGGCGAAGGTGGGTCCAAGGGACCAGTCGTGCTCGATCCGGAAGGCGCCCATGGGCAAGAGGTCCTCATGGGCCTGGTGGACGCCGCCACCCGTGAGGACGAGATCCTGCCGGAGACGTCGCTCCCCGCTTCCCCACGGGACCCATCCCCAGGCCAGCGAGGACGCCGCGCTGCGCATCCGCGTCGGGCTGAAGTAGGGGACTTCGTCCGTGTCATGGCTTGCGCCGTAGACCTCCAGCACGAGACCGAGATCGCCGCCGGGGCGTCGGACCAGCGACTGTTCGAGGGCCGCGTAGGCATCCCGACGCCGGTTCCCGTCGCTCATCTCGACGACGCCGCCCTGGAGCAACCAGCTCCGGGCTTCGTGGGCCCTCCATACCAGCCGGCCGCGCGCGTCCCACCCCCGGACGCCCGTGGGCTCGGCCCGGAGGGGCACCTGGACGGAGTGCGAGGCGCCGGAGAGCTGCAGGGAGAGCCGATCTCCCGCGGCCAGGTCGAGTTGGGTGCCGAGGCCGGGATAGCGTTCGCCCTTCCGTGCCCCCGTGCCCTCCGCGGTCAACCGCACGTCGCCCGCGCGAATCTCGATCCCCCCGGAGACCCGATCATGCGCTCCGGAGCCCTCTTCGAAGCGGGCGTCCTCCCGGTGCGTGCCGATGCGGACGCGGACCCGGTCGGCGAGGGGTGGCGACACCAGGCGGCTGGTCAGAGTGTGGTCGCGGGTCCCGAGCTCTCCGCCGCTGCTTCTGCCCAGCCCGGCGTCGAAGGCGAACTCCCAGAGCCCGTCGATGTGCAGGCGACGGCCCAGGCCCCAGGGGTCATCGGTGCCCTCGTCTGCCATTCCGAGATCACCGAGCTCCGCCAGAGCTCGGCGTGCCTCGTCCCGTCGATCCAGGTCGAGGAGCGCGGTCGTGCGGCCCACGTGAGCCGTTTCGTTCTCTGGAGCGAGGGCGAGGATCTCCTCGTACTCGGCGAGCGAGCGCCTCGCCCAGCCGCGCCACCGATAGACGGCGGCCAGCTCCTGGCGCACCGAGAGGTCGTCAGGGTGGAACTCCTTCAGTCGCTCCAGCTCCACCTGGGCGCCCGCCAGATTTCCGGCCAGAGCCCAACCGGTCGCGCGAGTGACGAGCGCCGGGAGGTGATCCGGATGCCGGTCGAGGAACACCTCGAGGACGGCTTCGGCCTCGTCGAAGAGCCGGTCGTCGGCCAGGATGTGAAAGATTGCCCGTCTGCTTTCGAAGTCGGCGGGCCGGGCCTGCGCGGCAATCCGGTAGCTATGCAGTGCCCGGTCACCCAGTCCCGCATCCCGGAACACGTGTGCGGCCGCCATCTGAGCGTCGGGATCGGCGGAGAATCGATCCGCAAGCTCCGAGGCCGTACGCAGGGCTCCTTCAAGCTCACCCGCTTCCCGCAGGGCCAGAGTCAGTCCGATGTGCGCGTCCCTCCGCTCGGGATGGCTGGCGAGAACATCTCTATAGATGGACGCCGCGACCGACGGGCGGGACGCGTTCCGGGCGGATCGGGCCACCGATTCGGCGATTACGGGATCGAGCTCCTCGAAGGGGAGGTCGATCCCCACCTCGAGGGCCTCCCGGTCCATACCCGCCCAATTGAGCACGGCGGCCAGATCGGCCCGGAGGCCGACGTCGGTGGGGTCTTCGGCGTGAAGCTCTCTCAGGATGGACAGGGCCTCGTCGAATCGGTCCTCGCGGGCCAGGCGAACCGCTCGCTCCCGGTCGTCGCCCTCCGCACCCTCCACCTGTGCCCCCTGCGAAACCACGCTTGGCGCAGTGTGGTCCTGGGCTTCTGCACCGAACGGCAGCGCCAGGCAGACGACGGTGACGGTGGCCGCAAGGAAGGCCCATGCCCTTGGGCATCCGGGCACCGAAACGTCGGCGGCAAGCACAACGTTTGGAGGGCCTGGGGCCCTGGGAAGGCCCATGGCGCGCTTGCAAACCTCGAATCCCGTAGAAGGAGTCGAGAGCGAATTCGGAACGTGACGTGGCATCAGAGTCTCATCGTCGGGGACGGAGGTGACTCGGCGGGCTTCGGAGCGACACGTAGTGCCGCCCGGTCCCGATTCTGTGTGCTCCCACATGGCTTCTATGGAGCAACGGCCGTGCCCCGCATGGACATGGCTGGCCCAGGCCGGCGTACATGTTGCCACCACAGGGACTTGGGGTGTCGGGTCGGCCTTGGGGACAGGGTGCGGAGGACGAGCACAGCGTTGCGAAATGAAAGGAAGTGGCAGGATGCGGCGGCGGGCGTCGAAGAGGCGTAGCCGGCTGGCCCGCCCGGGCAGGTGACCTGCTAGTGTGGTGAGCCAGAGATTCGGCGAGGGACCGAGGGGCCGGGCGCTCCGGGTCACGAATGCCGGCGACTCTCTGACTCACCACACTAGAGCTGCATGACTCTCTAACTCACCACATCAGCTCTGCGGTCCATCCTCACTCCCGACGAGCACTTCCGCCCGCAGTAGATCCTCTGGCGTGTTCACGTTCACCCGGTCTCCCTCCATGTCGAACGCGCGCACCTGGTGCCCCCGTGACAACAACCAGTCGAGCGCGTCCGGGACCTCGTACTCACCGGCGAGAGAAGGGAGAATGCCGCGGAATGCCTCCTTCGCGACCTCATCGAAGACGTAGAATCCGGCCGCGACCCGCCCCCAGCCGCGCTCGACCGCCCCGGGATACTCGGAGAGCGCCGATACCCGGCCGTTCGCCCCGACCTGCACCGCACCGCGCGTCACCGCGCCAGGCTCCCGTTTCTCCGTGAGGAGCGTGGCGGCCACCTCTCCCTCGTGGAACCCCTCCACTACCGGCGCCAACGTGACCTCCGGACTGTAGATCACGTCCCCGTGCATCACGAGGAAGGGACCGGTGCACCCCGCCACGCCGAGGCAGAGCGCGTGGGCCAGTCCGAGCGGCTCTTCTTGGCGCACGTACCTCAGGGGGATGCCCATCCAGTTTTCTCCGAAACGGTCGGGGATCATGTCGTCGCGACGACCAATCACCAGAACGATCTCAGTTGGCGCGAACGGAGCTAGCCGCTGCAGCACGTGTGCGAGGATGGGCCTTCCCCCGACCTCGAGTAGGGGCTTCGGGAGCTCGCGGGTGAGCGGATGGAGGCGGGATCCGCGCCCTGCGGCGGGGATGATGGCGAAGTGCGATGAGGCGCTCATGCTGGGTCAACGGTGCCGGGGGTGTGGGAATCGATCACAGAGTGAATTGCGATGATGACGCTCAGGTTGAAGTCGGCGTGAATAGCGGCACGATCGAGCGTGGCTGCGCCTGCGCCGCGCAAGATCTCCTTGAGTGAGGCGGAAGGCGAGCTTACCCTTATGGCATGGCTCGTCCGCTCTGGGTCCGCTGGCTCACTGGCATCGCGCTTCTTCCCGCCTTTCTCCTCTTCGGAGGAGGGGACGCGCTGTCCCTGCATCTCTGCCCCCATCACCTGCATGATGTGGCCCATGACGACAACGGCCACCAAGACCACGGCTCCGGCCACGACCAGCACCACCACCCGAGCTCGCCCCGGTCCGAGTCCGCGAAGTCGGCACACGACCACCCAACAGACGATCACCACGATGGTCCGTGCTCCTGCGCGGGAGACTGCCATGCAGGCGGCACCCTGCCGAGCCTCGGACCCTCTGGCCAGAGCCAGGATCTTCACCTCCCGCCGCGCTTCGCCAAACCCCGGCCACCGGCGGCGCTTCGGCCCTCCCTCCTGCTCGAGCCCTATGTCCTTCCGTACGCCACGCCTCCGCCTCTGAGCTGACGCGCACCCGACAGCGACATCTCATCACCCGGTCCGGCGGCGGCCTCCCCGTAAGGAAGAGCTCCGACCGCAGATGCCCGGGGTGCATATACGTCAGCTACACGAGGCCGAATCATGCTCGAGTTGCGTCGTTCCACCGTCCTCCTCGCCGGAGGGCTCCTGTTGGGGAGCCCGGGAGCGGGATCGGGCGAGTGGTTCCATGAACCCATCGATCCCATTGCCGCTTTCGACACCGTACCGGACCCCGACGCTCCCCGCTTCGTGCTGGAGCCGATCATGGTCACGGGCGAGCGAGAGCTGTCGGTGCCGCCACCAGTTGTGACCCGGCGAGTCGATCCGGAGCTTCTCGTCCGCGTCCGGGCCGAAAACGCCTGGGACCTTCTCCGCCAGACTGCACATGTCGAAGTGAGGGATCCGGGACAGGGCCCCGGCTTCCCCCCGAATGCGGTGCTCCGGGGCTTTGCCTCGGATCACTCCTCTGAGGTGCTCCTCACGGTGGACGGGGTGCCGGTGAACCTTCCAATCCACGGACACGCGGAAGGGTTCTCGGATTGGTCGGTCCTCTTTCCCGGGGCGGTCAGTACCCTTCGCGTCATCCATGGCCCTTCCAGCCCTCTCTACGGCGACTACTCGCTGGGCGGCACAGTGGAGGTGTTCACGCGCGCGGACTACGACGGCATTGCGGGGGGAACCTCCGTGTCGTCTTTCGGAGACGCCGAAGCGTGGTTCCTGACGGGGGTCCGCCGGAGTGACGGGGGTGCCGCCACGGGGCTTCAATTCAAGCGGAACGAGGGGTGGAGGGATAATTCCGGCTATACCCTGGCGAATGCCATCGTGAGGGGTTGGCGGTCCGTCGGCGACGCCCGTCTGGAGGGTGGTCTCCACCTCCATGGCTCTCGCTGGGACTCCCCGGGCTACCTCTCTCTCGGAATGTATGAGGATCGGCGTCTCGAGGAGGCGATCGACCTCTCCGACGGGGGTGAGCAGGAGAGGGCGGTGCTGCACGGACGATACGCGCTCCCGCTTTCGGAAAGCCATTCTTTACAGGTGAACGCCTGGGGACTCGCCTCCTCCTGGGACCTCTTCCTCAACGTCCCGGGCCACGGTGAGGGGCAGCGCGGGGAGAGCGATCGGCGGCGGGCGGCGGGGCTGCAGGTGCAGAGCTCCTGGACGCCGGGAGATGCCGGGGTTGCCGGAGGCCGCAATGAGCTCACTGTTGGTCTCGACGCGGCGATCCACGGCAGTGAGTACGAGCTCCACACCACGAGTGAACGGGAGAGCCTCCACCGGGAGGTGGGGCACGATTCCCGCCGGGAGGAAGGCGCAGGCTACGTCCGCTGGCGGCGCGTGGTCGGGGAGCGACTGG
>SLCK01000113.1 GCA_007125845.1 Gemmatimonadota bacterium | reverse complement strand
GGGGTGTACGCGGGCCTCTGGAGCGTGCAGACCGGAAGCGACGGCGATCGTCCCCGAACCGCGGCCACTTCGCGCTGAGAACGCCCAACGGACGCCTGGTGCCCGCGGCGCTGCGGGCGGTCCCGGTGGAGCTTGGATGTCAGCCGACCCCATCGATTTGGCGCTCCGAACGCGACTCGCCGATGGGGGGACCCGGGGGGCCGGACGAGGAAACCCGCGCGGCTATAGAGGTGCTCACTCGGGAGCCACGTGAGAACATGGTCTTCCTGCAGGAGCAGCTTTCCTCCGAACAGCAGGCTTTCCTCCTGGATCTGATTCGACCCCGGCGCCGAGCCGCCCCGGACAGACGTTAGATCAGGCGCACCACGGGCACGAGGACGAACCATGCGATGTAGAGGAGTGCGGTCGCCATGATCGGGTCGATCCTCTGCTCAGGGGCGCCCCTGGTCAGGTAGTCCCTGACGAGGGATGCGAGCAGGAGGGCATGGGGGACAGCGAGGAGGGGGAGGCCGTCCGCCACTGATGGCAGGCCGAGCCCGAGGGCGATCGCGCTCAAGGCCGAGATCAAGGTCAGGACGATGGCGAGCCGCGCTGCACCGGCCTGACCGAGCCGCACGACGAGGGTTCGCTTGCCAGCATCACGGTCCGCTGAGAGGTCTGGGATCCCTGACAGGATGATGGCCGGGAGCACGGCGATTCCGATCACGACGCCCAGGATCCAGGGTGTTGGATCCAGCGGACTTCCCCCTTGCGCAACGTAACCCATCAGGACGACGCCCGGACCGTGGGTGAGAGCGACGTCGAGCTCTCCCAGGCTGCGGTGACTGAGCTTCAACGGCGGCAATGTGTATCCGATCGCCAGGACGGCCAGGGGGAGCCACACGGCGAGGATGCCCAACGGATTCGGGGTGACCAGCAGGAGGCTCAGGGCCGCGAGCGTCGACACGACGAGGCCCGCCCCGGCACCCCACCACAGAGATCCCGTCTGCATGCTCCCCTCCTGGAGACTGCGTCCGCCTCCGGTGAACGGGCTCCAGTTCAGGTTTCGGGCATCGCTTTCGCGGTCGAAGAGATCGTTGACCAGCACGGTGGCCACCTTGAGCGCAACCACGCAGGCGAGGCCCAGGAGGAAGGGTACCATGGAGAGGGCCGCGGGGTGGACAAGGGCACCGACGAGGTAGGCGAGCGCGCTCATTGGATAGAACTGCGGTCGCACGGCGCTCAGTCCTCTCTTCAGGAGGTGCCACGCCTGCTGGCGGCGGCCACGGGGCCCGCGTTCGAGGCGGAGACCGAGCTCCCTGGCTTCCTCAAGCCACCGCAGCCGGATGGGTTGCTCCGAGTGGCTGGCGGGTGAGAAGGCGGTGGCCCGCACCGATTCGATCCCGCAGAGGCCCAGAGTCGCGCGAGTCATCGCCCGCCTGCCGGGAGCGCTCTGAATCCATCGGTACACCGGCCGCGGCACGTCCATCGTGGTGATCAACTCTGCGGTCCGGCCACCAAGCAGGCCGTAGTAGTGGCCGTTCGTCTCCCGGAAGGCGAATCCCGGCACGAGAACTCGATCCAGGAAGCCCTTCAGGAGAGCGGGCATCGTGCCCCACCAGTTCGGGAACACGAAGACCAGGTGCTCCGCCCATTCGATCAGAGCACGAGCTCGTTCGAGATCCGGCTCCATGGCCTGATCCGCCGGAGAGGGCGCCAGCACGTCCAGGTCGAACTCCATGCTGCTCAGGTCCAACTCGATCACCTCGCAGTCAGCCTCCAACGCCCCTTCGGCGAACGCAGAGGCGAGCGCGGCGTTCAAGCTTCCGGCCCTGGGGTGACCCAACACGATGAGAACGCGCACGCTAGGCCCGATTCGCAAAGGAGTGATGGTTCGCTGGAAGGCGAACGCCCGCGCACGTTCTCACGAGAGGCGGCCTGTGGTGGCGCGAACATTCGCTGAGCCCGGTGGGGTCGCAATCCAGGGGAAGGTCACCCGCGAGGGTCCTGAGGGGCTCACCGAATGATGGACGGCGCCCGGACGCCAGACAAGCCCGGTGGCGTGGCGCGATCAGCGTGCGCGGCTTGCCGGGGCTGGGGACCGATCTTCAGCCGAAGGGCATGCGCTCCGAAAAGGGAAACCCAACGCCCCTCCCGGCGTATATGAAAGGACATCCCGTTCGCATCCCTCACCGCGGGGAGGAGTCATGCTTCCTTCACCTCGACCCGGGTCTTCCGGACGAGCCTCTCCGCCGCCGGCGCTCGCGACCCTTCTTTTTCTCATGGGCACCATCGCGCTTGGCCCCGGCACCCTCACGGGCCAAAGCGCCTCGCTGTATGCCTCGGCCTGGAGCGACGCCACCCCTCCTGGCGCCGTGTTCGAGGGTGTCGCGATCGGGCTGACCGCGGCGGGACCCGCGCCCGAGATTTTCGTCGGAGCTCCTATCGAGATGCGGCCCTCGCCGGCGACCAGGCATCGATCCCGGTTCGCGGGGCACCACGTCGGGAGCCACCCGTCGCTGCGCTCGTGCTGGGTTCTCTGGGACCCTTGGTACGGCTATCGGGCGCCTTGCCACGCCGGCTGGATGCGGACTGCGTGGGTGTGGGCGCCGCCGCCCCGAGCCGGGTTCTGGTATGCGCGCACTCTCCATCGATCCCCGTTCTGGGGGCTGTCGATTCACGTGGGCCGGCACGCCGGTTTTCATGGCTGGTACGGATGGAACGGTGGATGGTGGCTTCCTCAACCGATCTTCGTCCAGGTTCCGGTCGTGCGATATCCGCGGGTGCGATACGTGTACGCGCCGGTTCCCTGGCTCGTGCAGCGACCGGTCGTGGTCCACCGGGCAGCAACCGCGAGAACGAGAGTCCCTGTGCGGACCGCCGTTCCGCACGCTGAATTCAAGGAGGACCCCAGGCCGGCTGACCCGCGACGTGCGGTGAGAAGAGATGCCTCCGCCGCGGCACCGGGATCCGGCGAACCCGCGGCCGCCCCACCATACTTCCGTACCGCTCCGGCACAGACGGCCCGCCAGGCCACCGATCCACCTCGGCAGTCGTCATCGCGCGGCGCTCAAGGCGTCGACTCGGCTGCGGAAGATCGCTCGCCCCGGTCCCCCAACCCGGTTCTCCGCAGCGGCTCTGCGGGAGAGCAGCGAGGAGTGTCGTCCCCGGTTGTTGGTCGCACGAGTCAGTCCGAAGCGGACAGCCGTGCCGCACCCGAGACGCGCAGCCAACCTTCCTCGGCGACGCGGAGCCAGCCCTCTCCGGCGACGAGGACCCAGCCCGGCTCGACGACCCGGAGCCAACCCGCACCGGCAACGAGGACCCAGCCTCCTCCGGCGACCGGGAGCTCGCCCTCGGACACACGGAGTCCGTCGCCCCCGACGACCAGGGGTCGGCCGGCTTCAGCGAACCCGAGCCAACCCGCTCCCTCGACACGCAGCCAACCGGCGGCGCCGAGTCGTGCTCCCTCTCCACCGCGAGCGACTCGCGGCCCCTCTTCGGCTCCGTCGGCCGGTACCGCTTCGGCGGGTGCGCCGAGCTCTTCCGCAGGCCCGAGGCGGGCTGCTCCGGCTCGAGCCTCCCCTGCTCCATCCCCATCACGCGGGGCAGTCCGCGCTCGACCGTAGGGCTTCCCGACCCCCCCGGCCTCGGAGGGCGCAGGAGAGCCGAAGAAGTTTGGCCGGACCGGCTTGAGGTCCGCATCGACTCGAATTGCCTACGACTGGAGGTGGAGCATCTGGAGCGCAAGCCGAGGAGTGTTCGGGGGTCTGATCTGCGTCTTCGCTTTTTCAGCCTGTGGGGAAGCGGACCCGGTCGGCGGCGTGGGGAACTCGCCGGCACCGCCACGAAACGTGGAGGCCTTCTACTACGATCAGGTGATCCACCTCTCCTGGGAGCTCGATCCGTCGTGGAGCGACGAACCCTTTCGCTTCTACGCACGGCGCACCACCGATCCCGACTACTTTCTCGTCGCGGAAGTGACGAGTTGCTCGGGGGGGTGGTGCTTCTACCGGGATCCCAACATCTCCCCGAATCTCACTTACGAGTATCTGATCGTGGCGGTGAGCCCACGCACCGGCACCGAGACGTCCGCCACGTCGCCGGTCTCGGTCTCGGTACCGGAACCGCTGCCCCCTCCGGTACCCGGAGGTCTCGAGGCGGTGGCGCTCGACGAGGCCATCTATCTGGGTTGGGACGACCGCTCCCGCGAGGCCGAGGACTTCGCGTTCTACCGCGTCTACATCGCGTGGGAAGACGACACCGTTGAGTTGCTCGGGGAGACGGATTCCGAAGGCTTCCTGGATCTCCTCGTGGAGAACGGGTTCACGTACGGCTACTTCGTGACCGCCGTCGACGCCCAGGGTCACGAGAGTGGGGGGAGCGAGTTGGCGACGGGGACGCCCCGCCCCGACTTCCACGGAGACTTCGTCTACGCGTTCGGAGACCGGCCGGAGTTCTCGGGCTTCCGCTTCCAGGAGAGCGAGGAGCACGATCCCATTCTCCCGGGCGATGATCCAGGCCGGGACTTCCGGTTCGAAGTGAGCGGCGACGATTGGAGTCTCGTGCCGGGGCCGGGTGTGGAGGTGCACAGGAACGCGATCTCGACGACGATGCTCCGCTGCGGTCCGGCCGCCGATGCGGGCTGCACGGACGTGCCCCTGGCCCCTGCCGCCGATTATTCCACCGACCCTATCGTGCTGGTCGCCGGACGGAGCTTCGTCCTCAGGGTGCCCGCGGATGGAGGGGGCTGGCACTACGGCGTGATTCGCGTGAGCCACATGGGCTTCGCTCAGGACGGGGCCATCGCGGTCTTCGATTGGGCCTTCCAGCTCCAGCCAAACAACCGAGCGCTCTCTCCCGCGGAGACGGACGCGTCCTGAGGGGCACCGGGGGCTCAGAAGGCGATACGAGCACCGAGTCGCACCCCGTAGCGGCCCTGCTGAGAGATCGGAACCAGGTCGAGTCGGTCGAGCTCCGCTCCACCGCCTTCGCGGTTCCCGATCCGACCGCCGAGCCAGGCGCCGGCCCCGGCACCGACCAGGCCCCCCAGCGCCGCGAGGCCGACGCACTCCGACTTCCTTATGGCGTCCTGGTTTTCCGCGTGATTGCACATGCCGGTGGAGCCTCCGCTTCGGAGCGCGAGGTAGGTACCGGAGCCTCCGACAACGAAGCCAAGCGCGGCTCCAGTCCTCCGATTCGACGCGGAGCTTAGACCCGTTGGGACGACGGGATCCGTGCGCCAGGAGACGCTTGTCCGCTGGAGCGGGGAGCCAATGAGCGGCATGCTCAACGGAATCGACGTCTCGATCGGCGCGAGTCGCGGCAGCTCGCCGCCTCCGTCATCGGAATGCGCTGGAGCGAGGGGCTGAACGAGCAGCAACAAGAACGCGATGCGCATGACCTCTCCTCGTGCGGGGGGGCGGTGGTGCTACCAGCGCCGGAGGAGGGTGCTCCCCGGTGCCCACACGAACTTCGGGCTCTGCGGTTACCCGGCGATTAACCGAGTCTTCTGATGCGGGCTCGCGGACCGATCCGGGCTTCCGCTGCCTAGGAATCTTCTCCAGCAACCCTCCAGGGGTGACCTCAGAACCCGCGCCCGAAGAAGATCGCGTTCAGGAAGAGGCCATTCGTCCCGTACCAGAAGGCTCGGAAGTTGGGGTTGTCCAGGAAGCTCACGACGCGTCCGCTTCCGGCCTGGACCGCGAGGATCGACGCGGACCCTTCCAGAAAGGGCACCTGAGCATCGTGAATGTACCCGCTGATGAGCGGATCGTCCGCGTAGCGTCCTACGGTGAGCCCCGGATCTCCGGCGGGCTCCAGGTAGAGGTTGTGGCCCCGGAACGAGGGTACGCTCTCTCCATAACCAAAGGCCACCGGGTGGCTCGGATCCAACGCGACCTCGAAGATGCTCCCGCCAATGACGTGGGCCCCAGATCGGTCGCCTCGCTCTTCGTAAGAGGGGTCTCCGAGGTCCACGTCCACCTCGACCTCCGCCACCTCGTCCGGGAAGAGTCCCTGACCGAGCGGCCACCGAACCCCGCCCTCGACCGTGATCAGAAGCCCACCGCTCCGGATCCAGTCCACGATCCTCCCACTCGCTTCGGGGGAAAGTCCCTGGACGTTGCCGGCCATCACCAGGGTGTTGTACCGCGAGAGATCGGCTCCCCCGACCGCGCCGATGTCCAGAAGAGAGACGGGGATGCCCATACGCTCATTGAGGAGGTGCCAGGTCTCTCCTACTCCGTAGCTGGACGCGCCCGGTCCCGAGAGGAGCGCAACCCGCGGCAGATCGATGACCTGCGCGTTGCGACCACCGGGCCAGATTCCACCCTCCACCCGTCCCGTCTCGAGGGCGTGGAACACCACGTGATCCTCTGCGGCCGCTTCCACCGCGATGCGGTGCACGTCATCCGGAGTGTAGCCGGCGTCCTCGCTCCTGTAGTCCAGGGGGATCAGGATGGTGCCCCGGTCAAATTCCCGGACGGTTCCGTCCGCCACGGGGATCGAGAAGGGTCGATAGGCCACCCTGGGCAGCACGCCCAGCTCCAGGAAGCGGTAGAGCGCCCGAGGTGCGTAGTATCGATCCCATTCCAGCAGGTATCCGTAGGGGGCCGGTCCCCCAAGCACCTCGCCTCCATCTAGCTCGACGGGAGGCAACGGCTCTCCGAGGAGCCCGGAGGGGTCGGAGTCCAGCTCCGCGTGGGACACGCCGAAGGCCAGGGTCATCGTCCAGGTCGACACGTCGTAGAAGAGAGAGTCCGCGAACGTGGTGCGGCGCTCGAGGGTGCCGTGGATGAGGCGTGCCTGGGGTTGGTTGAGGGGAACCACGAAGGCCTCTCCGGGGCTGAACTCGGTTCCCCCCGCCTCGAAGGCGGAGGCGACGTCGTAGATGTCGATCCGATTTCGCTGCAGCATCCGGGCGAGCTCCTGGGCCCGGGTGCGGTCGCCCTCGAGGCTGACCGCCCATCCCTGGATCGGGATCGAGGCCACGAACTCGGGGATCTCGGCGTAGTGGCGCCTCTGGTTCGCGAGCAGCTCCTCCCTCAGCTCGACTCCCGCCTGGATGGTGGAGAGCGAGGTGGCGAACTGGTTTCGAACCGTCTCGGCGTACGGCAGGATCCCGAGAGATGTGCGGGCCCTGAGCGAGCGCGAGGACCCCTGCTCGAAGAGGATGCCCACGGCGCCATGAACATCTGGATAGGTGGATCCCTTCCCGTAGTAGAAGTCGTCGTAGGTCTCCTCCGAGAAGTAGAGCTCACCGAGCTCGTCCAGGTAGCTGGCGTGAAACCTGGCCACGTCGCCAGTCAGCTCCACGGTGTGTTGGGGTGTATTCGGATTGTCGCGGCTCGGCACTCCGGGCTGGAAGAAGTAGCTCGAAGCGCCGCCCATCTCATGGTGGTCCGTGTGGAGCTGCGGTCTCCAGTGGTGGAAAAGCTCGACCCGCCCCTGAGATTCCGGGTGCTGTGAGGGGAGCCAGTCGCGGTTGAGGTCGAAGATGTAGTGATTCGTCCGCCCCCCCGGCCACGGTTCACTGTGTTCGCGGTCCTGGGAGTCAACCGTGGGCACCCGGCCTCGATTGTCGGTCACCCAATTCACGAAGCGCGCCCGTCCGTCGGGATTGAGCGACGGATCGATGAGGATCACCGTGTTCGCGAGCGCGGCTTCCACTGCGGGTCCCTCGCCCGCCGCCAGGTGGTGGAGGGTGAGCATGGCCGCATCGGATCCACTGGCCTCGTTCCCGTGCACCGAGTAGCCGAGGTAGATGATGGTCGGCATCCCTCCGAGCGCCGCATCGGACACGCCGGCGGGGTCGTCTGACAGGCGTAGGTTCTCGAGTCGGATGTCCTCGAGACGGGAGTGGTTCTCGGGCGAGGTGACGATCGCGTGCACGAGCGGTCGGCCTTGGTACGTGCGGCCGTGTTCGCCCATGACCACACGGTCACTCGCCTCGCTCACGATCCGGACGTACTCGACGAGCTCCCCAGCCCGCATGTGCCGCTCGCCGATGTCGCCTCCCATCACGTCGGCCGGCGTCGGGATTTCCGACGCGTAGCCGGTGGTTCCAGGTACCTCGTACTCGATGGTGAGGGGAGCGAGGACCTGGGCCGACAGGTCGCCGGCAGTGGTGCCAAGACCTACGGCGGCGGCGATCAGCGCGCTCCGGACCACGCCGAGGTGGGCGCGCCGACGTCTATTCGGGAAGAATGCGAGGCTCAAGATCATGGGATTGCGGGGGAATCGAGGACGGAACGAGCGGGATGCGTAGAGACTGGAAGAACGTATCGGGGAACCGGAGCCACGCAAGCCGCCGGTGGACCCCTGCCCAATGGGGGTGGTAGAATCCGGTTCAAGCGAAGCCCATGAGGGGTTGGCGCCGGCCTGATCGCACACCACCGGCGCCCGAGTTGGACCGTCGGTCGGTCCGCTCGGAACACCACCATTCGAGGAATCACACCATGCACCGAGCGCTCAGCTGGGTCTTCGTCGCGTCCGTCTCCATGGCGACGCCTCTCGTCGGGGCGGATCCGTCGGTGGCCGACTTCGCCCGCTTATCAGAAGCCAGCTCGGGATTCGGGAGCGCCGTAGCCGTGGTGGACGGGGACGTGCTGGTGGGAGAGGGAGCCACCACGCTGCGGGAGGGTGCCGTCTACGTGTACCGAAGAGGTGCGGACGGTCTCTGGGCCCAGGAGGAGCGGATCACCGGCGGTGACGCCGAGCCCGGTGACGGATTTGGAGCGGTGCTTGCCACCGACGGGGAGCGCCTCCTGGTCGGAGCCTCGGAGCAAGACGAAGGGCGTGGGCAGGCCATTCTCTTCGAGAGGGACGGAACCGGTAGCTGGGTGGAGGTCGCCGTCCTCGGGAGTTCCGAGGTCGAAGTGGGCGACGCGTTCGGATCTGCGCTTGCCCTGCGCGGCGAACGAGCCGTCATAGGAGCTCCCGACGCCGCCGGAGGAAGGGGAGCGGTCCTGGTCTTCGAGCCGGCCGGACAGGGAGGGTGGGAGCAGGTGGCGCGACTGGTGCCCGAGGGAGCTCAGGAACGGGACGCTGCGGGCACGAGCGTGGCGGTGATCGACGATCTGCTCCTGGTCGGAGCTCCCGGTCGATCAGGAGGGCAGGGGGCGGTCCACCTCTTCGAGCGAGACAACGATACCGGGGAGTGGCGGGAGGTGGGGGAGCTGGGCGCCATGGGCACCAGCGGAAACACCCGGTTCGGCACGCGGATCGCGGCGGATTCGGACCGGGCCATCGTCACCGCTCCGCGCTTCGATGGAGGTCGAGGGGCCGCCTTCCTGTTCAGCCGCGACGCGGATGGCGCGTCCTTCTCCGGGGGGCGACGACTCAGTGCTTTCGATGGGCAGGCCGAGGACGTGTTCGGGACGGCTCTCGCCCTCTCGAGCGAGGGACTCTGGGTGGGGGCGCCGAGGGCCGGCGGCGGCGTGGGGGCCGTCTACTTCTTCGAAGCGAATGGGGACGAGTGGGCGGGCGTGGACCGGATCGCGTCGCACCAGGCGGACCGTGGCGACCAGTTCGGGGGCACGGTGGCCTCCGCGGGGGACGTAGCCGCGGTCGGGCTCGTGGGAGCGGACAACCGCGCCGGGCAGGTGGCAATCTTCGAGCGAGGTGCGGCGGGAGGCTGGAGCGAGGTGGAGCTCCTCTATTCCGAGCCGGAGGCACTTCCCGTGGTGACGGGGGAGACCGTCGAGTGCGTTGAAGGGAAGGCGGGAATCAACCCGTGCGAGAACGTGGAGCTGCTCTCCTTCCTTCCGATCAGCGAGATTGGAGGCGGCCGGGGGATTCGTCTCAATGACGTCTGGGGTTGGCGAGACCCGGAGACCGGCGGGGAGTTCGCGCTGGTTGGGCGCACCGATGGCATGGCGTTCGTCGATATCTCCGATCGGAATGATCCGATCTTCGTGGGTGAGATGTTGAGGACCGAGGGGTCGCCGACGGCGAGCTGGCGGGACATGAAGGTCTACAAGGACCACCTCTTCGTGGTGGCTGACGCTTCGGGCCAGCACGGGATGCAGATCTTCGACCTCGCCCGACTCCGGGAGTTCGACGGCGAGCCGATCGCCTTCGATCCCGACCTCACCTACGACCGGATTCACAGCGCGCACAACATCGCGTTGAACGAGGAGACCGGGTACGCCTACACGGTCGGCAACAGCGGTGGAGGGGAGACGTGTGGAGGTGGACTCCACATGATCGACGTCTCCGAGCCGCTGAACCCGACCTTCGTGGGGTGCTTCGCCGACCCGCTCACGGGACGGGCCGCGAGCGGCTACACGCACGACGCACAGTGCGTTGTGTACCGAGGGCCGCACGAGGAATTCGAGGGCCGCGAGATCTGCTTCGGGGCCAACGAAACCGCGCTCTCCATCGCGGACGTGACCGACAAGGACGACCCGGTGGCGCTCTCTCGCGCCGCGTACCCGAACGTCGGATACACCCACCAGGTCTGGCTCACCGAGGATCACCGATACCTGTACATGAACGACGAGCTGGACGTGCTCTCGGGGCTCGTGGACAACACGCGCACCATCATCTGGGACGTCACGGATCTGGAGGACCCGCAGGTGGCCGGAGAGTACTTCTCGCCGGTTCGGGCGAGCGCGCACAACCTGTACATCGTGGACGACCTGATGTACCAGTCCAACTATTCGAGCGGTCTCCGGGTCGTGGATATCTCGGACCGGGAGAACCCGGAGGAGGTGGGATACATCGACACCGCACCGTTCGAGGATACTAGACCCGGATTCGTCGGGTCATGGAGCAATTTCCCCTTCTTCGAGGACGGTACCGTCATCGTGACGAGCATTCGGGAGGGCATCTATCTCGTTCGGTACGCGCCCGAGGTGCCGGTGTCATGATCGGTGTCTTGAAATGAGGAAGCTTCGTTGGGGCACGCTGCTGCTCCTCCTCGCGGCCGTCGTCGTGGGGAGGGCGGAGGCTGGTGATGCGCCGGCACCGGCCTCTCACGTCCCCGAAGGATTTCCGGCCGACCCTCTGCTCTACGTCTGTGTGCAGGACGAGGCCCGGGTGGCTGTCGTGGACATGGAGTCCCGGCGGATCGTCGACGTGGTGGACCTCGTGGAGCTCGGGTTCTCCGATCGCTCGATGCCGCACGACATCGCCGTGGAGCCCGACGGGTCGCACTGGTACGTATCCCTCATCGGCCAGGACCGGGTGCTTCGGTTCGACCGTGACAACCGATTGGTGGGCGAGTTGGAGATGGAGACGCCGGGAATGCTGGACTTCCATCCAACCGAGGATCTGCTCGTGATCAGCCGGTCGATGAGCGCGGTCAGCCCTCCCTCGCGCGTGGGGGTCGCCCGAGCCTCCGCGATGGAGCTCGAGGAGGTCGACGTCCTCTTCTCCCGACCGCACGGGATCGTGATGGGGCCGCACGGCCGCTTCGCGTATACCGCGAGCCTCGGGGCAAACCAGATCGCTTCGGTGGAGCTCGGCACCCATCGAGTCGAGGTGGTCGATGTCGAGGGTCCACCGCACGCCTTCGTGCAATTCGCGGTCTCCCCCAACGGAGAGTTCCTCGTCGCCTCCGGCGAGCTCTCCGGTGAGTTGGTGGTCTTCGAGCTTTCGGCCCCCGATCGCCCAGCCTTCGTCACCAGCTTGCGGGTGGGACAGATTGCCTTTGACCCCTACTTTACGCCCGACGGGCGGGAGATCTGGGTTCCCATCAAGGGAGAGAATCGACTCGCGATCGTCAGCGTCGAGGATTGGGAAGTGGTGGACGAGGTCAATGGAGACGCGTTGCTCCAGCCCCATGCGATCCGGTTCTCTGACGACGGGAGCCATGCTTTCGTCACCACCAACAACCGCTCACCTCACGCAATGCATCATCCTGCAGAGGAGGGAGGCGACCCCGGTGCCCTGGTGATCGTCGAGACCGAAACGCGGAGGGTGGTCGAGGTCATCGAGCTCGGACGGAACGTGACCGGGCTCGGCCACCGCTCGCTGAGGTGACGCGCCCCGACGGGGACGACCTGTCAGGAGCTGTGCATCTGAAGCGGAGTCCGTCGCCCCTCGTTCTCGCGCTCTCGTGCCTGATGAGCGC
>SLCK01000125.1 GCA_007125845.1 Gemmatimonadota bacterium | reverse complement strand
TTCTCTTTTGAACTTCTGAGACGGCAGCGCATGGAAGGACGAGGCGCTTGGCCAGGGGTCACACGAACGCAATGCGACAAGGAGAATACACGTGAACAGGTTGGCGGGAATCTTCTGCTCGGCTACGGTTCTGGTCCTTTTGACCGCACTTCCGGCCGCAGCGCAGGCCGATGAGGCTGGAAAGGAAAAGTCCATCTGGGAGGGTGTCTATACCAGTGAGCAGGCGGACAGAGGCCAGACCGTGTACGATCGGGACTGCTCCCTCTGTCACGCGTCACAGGAGTGGACGACTCCGATTTTCATGCGGATGTGGCAGGGACGCTCAATCCGCGCTCTCTACGACAACGTCCGGCTGACCATGCCGTATGACTCGCCCGGTCGGCTCACCCGTGAGGAGTACGCGGAAATCATCGCGTACATGCTGTCGTTGAACGATGTGCCCGCGGGAGAGCACCCCCTGCCGAGTGACCAGGAGGGGCTGGACCAGATCATGATGACCCCGCAGGCCGACCAATAGGGGTACGGCTCATGATTCGCTGATCGCGGCTTCGCGGTGGAGACGCCCCCCCGGTGCAAGACCGGGGGGGCGTCTTGCGTTCCTGTCTCTTCAGCCGGCCCGGGTGCCCCACGCGCTCCGCCGCCTTACATTGATGGGAAGTTGGGAATGAGCCCCGCTGCGGACCCATGAGGTGCGGGCGAGGCCTCCTCGACTGTCACCCTTCACCTTGCAATCGGCACAGCAACCTGAAGCGAATCGGATCATTCCGGCTTCGCGGCACCTCCTCTATGCTCAACCCCCGCACCAGATTCCCGTTCGGAGCAAAGATCGTCGCTCTTGTGGCATTGACGGGACTGCTCGTCTTTGCGTCTCGTGCGTCCGCTCACGAGATCCCCACGAGCGTCGTGGTGAACGCCTTTGTCAAGCCAGAGGGAGATGTCCTGAGAGTGCTGGTGCGCGTGCCTCTCAACTCGATGCGTGACGTGAACTTTCCGATCCGGGGAACGGGATTTCTCGAGGTTTCGGAGGCCGAACCCTTTCTGAGGGAGGGAGCGCAGCTCTGGATTCTCGACTACGTCGAGTTCTACGAGGAGGACCGGCGTCTCGACGATGCCCGCATCGTCGCAATCCGCGTGTCGGAGCCGGGGGACCCGTCCTTCCAAACGTACGGTACCGCGCTGGAGCACCTGCTCTCCCCTCCCCTCCCCGAGGGGACGGAAGTCTTCTGGGAACAGGCCCTTCTCGACGTCATGATCGAATACTCGATCGAGTCGCAGGGGTCCGACTTCCTGATCGACCCGACCTGGGCGCACCTGGGGATCTACACGACCACGGTCCTCCGCTACCAGGGCCTGGACGGGACAGACCGGATGATACAGTACACCGGTGCTCCGGGGCTGGTGAGGCTGGATCCGACCTGGTACCACGCGGCGATGCAGTTCGTAAGCTTAGGCTTCTTTCACATCCTGGAGGGGCTCGACCACCTCCTCTTTGTCTTTCTCCTCGTCATCCCCTTTCGACGAATCCTCCCCCTCCTCGCAATCGTGACCTCGTTCACGATTGCGCATTCGATCACTCTGGCCGCGTCCGCGCTCGAGCTCACGCCCAGCGCGCCCTGGTTCCCTCCGCTCGTCGAGTGGCTCGTGGCGCTCTCGATCGTCTACATGGCCGTTGAGAACATCGTTGGGGCCAAGCTTCAGAGAAGGTGGTTCGTGGCCTTCGGCTTCGGGCTGATCCACGGGTTCGGATTCTCCTTCGCCCTTCGCGAGTCCCTTCAGTTTGCGGGGGCCCACCTCACGATGTCCCTCCTGGCTTTCAACGTCGGAGTGGAGCTCGGGCAGATCCTCGTGCTCGTCCTCTCCATCCCCCTCCTGGAGCTCCTCTTTCGGTTCGTGGTCCGGGAGCGACTCGGAACCATCATCCTCTCAGGGTTGGTGGCCCACGCGGCGTGGCACTGGATGGACGGTCTGTGGGCCAACGTCCGGCAAATGGCGATAGAAATGCCCGCGATGGATCTGGCTCTTCTGGCCGGGGCCCTGCGCTGGCTCCTTCTCCTTCTCGTCCTGGCCGGAGTGATGTGGGTGCTCCTGAACGGCTTTCAACGTTTGATCGGCCGGGGCGGGCCGCCTCCAGAGGTGGAGCCTGCCTCGAGCTTGCACTGAGGAAATGTGGAGGAACGCGGGCGTGATCGCGCGACTGAGGGACCGGGTCGAAGAGCTCTACTTCCGACTCGCGGCAAGCGGACTGGCGCCGCGCCGTCCGTTCGCTCCGCCGATGCCGAAGCGCTCGAACGGTCCGCCGAGTGGGGGGGAGCACAGGCTCGAGATCGTCAGCCACTGTTGGAGGTACGAGCATCTTCTGAACTACCAGCTCAGCTCCCTGGTGCTGTATCCTCCCCGGGACACGCCCATCCGGATGACGGTCTTCTTCAGCGAGGAAGACGAGAACACTCGGGAGGTCCTGGACTTCTTCGGCGCCCAACAGGTTCGGAACGTGGCCTGGAACTGGCAGTCGCTCAGCACCCCCCGACTCTTCCGCCGCTCGATCGGCCGAAACCTGGCCGCTCGCTCGACGAAGGCGGATTGGGTGTGGTTCGCCGATTGCGACATCACCTGCCGGGCCGGTGCGCTCGACGAGCTCTCCGAGGAGTTGTCGGGCTGTTCGGCAATTCTGGCCTTCCCGCGCGAGCACCAGGTGACCGAGCTGCTCGAACCGGACGACCCGCTCCTGGCGATATCGGACCAGGCGCCGAAGATCCTCGATGTAGACAGAAACCGGTTCCGACCCGAGATTCGAGACCGGGCGGTAGGTGGTCTGCAGATCGTTCCGGGAGACGTCGCGAGAACCGCAGGATACTGCGCCGGAATCGGAGTCTATCAGAGGCCTGCGCCGAAGTTCGGGAACACCTGGGAAGATCGCACGTACCGCTGGCTTCTGGGGACACAAGGGGTGGGCCTGGAATCGTCCGGGTTCTACCGGATCCGTCACAAGGTGAAGGGTCGGTATCGATCCGGACCTCTAAGAAGTCAGCTCAGATCAGGAGGCTAGCGCGCACACGATGAGCCGCCAAGATCCGCCCTCGGTGACTACGGACCGCCTGCCCCCCGGGAAGGTAGACCCGCAGTTCGCCGACTCGCTCAAGCTCTTCACCGTGGTCTCCCGCGCCCACGCTGCGCTCCACGAGAAGGCCCGTGAGGACGTGGCCCGCCACGGCCTCACGCTCACCGAGTTCGCCGTGCTCGAGGTTCTCTACCA
>SLCK01000103.1 GCA_007125845.1 Gemmatimonadota bacterium | reverse complement strand
TCGCTCTTCCGGGACGAGCAGGAGAGGATTCTGCGTAGAATCCTGGATTCGTCCCTCTCGGACGCGGAAGACGTCCTCGGACGGCTCTACGAGAGCCGCTCGGCCCTCATGCGGTTTCTCGGGGAATTGGATGTTCCCCAGCCGACTCCCTTTCGGACCGCGGGGGAATTCGTCATCAATACGCGCCTCCGGCGCGCGCTGAGACGAATGCCGCCGGACCTGGAGACCGCGGAGATGCTCCTCGGGGAAGCTCGGGCCGCAAAGCTCGATCTCGACCGGGAGCGGACCGCGCTCGTGGCGGGGCAGACCCTCCAACGTCTTCTGGACTCGGTGGCGCAGAGTCCTGAGGAGCCGAGGCGGCTCGAGGCCGTCCACCAGATGGCCCGTTTCATCCAGAGCCTGCCCTTCGACGTGGATCTCTGGTGGCCCCAGAACACGTACTTCCAGCTCTACGAGAGACTCTACTGCGAGTTCGCCGAACTCCGGGATAAGGGAGACGAGGAAGCCGGGGAATGGCTCTCCCTCTTTCGGGAGATCGGAGCGGCGGTGGGGGTAGTGGTGCCGCCGGATCCGACCCGGAAGGAATGAACGCCCATCGGCGGAGAAGGGGTCAGTTCGGTCCGCCCACTACGCGCTTGAGCAGCGTTCCAGCCGGAATGACATCTCCCGTCTCGAGCTGGTTGATGACCGCCACGGTCTCGTCGGGGATGCTGGAGGGGTAGTCGCTCAGAAACGCCTCCAGGCTCATCTCCCGTGGGAGCTCCACCACTTCGATCCGGCGAGGCTCGACCCCCAGTACCGAGGGGTCGGTAACCTCTCCGAAGGATCGCACGGCGGCAATCACAGCGTCCCGCCGTCCCTCCCACACGCCGAAGTGGGAGTATCCCAGAAGCTGAAACAGGCGTTCTCCGTATTCCACATAGGCCACGACGCCTCGGAAGGTGGCGTGCTCCGAAGTGATCCGGAACTGGCCCCAGGCGGCGGGGAGACCGCTTACCGATTCACTCCACCTGCGCTCCTCGATCAACCCTGCCTGCCTGAGGAACGCGTCCCGCGCTCCCGCGGCCGAAGCGGCGTCCGACAGCGAAAGGATCAGGACCGCGTCTTCCTGGGGAGAGACCCCCTGGACCTGGTGTCGGGCATTCACCGTCCGCCATCCCTGGGGAAATCGAAGCTCGAACGCGAGCTCCGGATGGAGGAAGCGGTCGCCCTCGAAGTACCCTTCGCGTGGATTCGTCCCGAAGACGAGTCCGTCGAGCAGGCGGAGATAGCTCGCCCGACCGACCCTGGTCGCCCCGAGCTCCAGCCCTGACGTCTCCACCTGCTGGAGGATTCGATCCCTCCGCTCCAGCGGATCTGGATGGGTGGAGAGAAACCCCGGAATCCGGTCTCCGTCCTGGGCCCCCGAAGCCCGCGCGAGCATGGCGAAGACCCCTGAAAGCTCCCTGGGGTCGTATCCCTCCTGGTACATGTACCGGACGCCGAGATCGTCGGCCTGCCGCTCGTCCTCCCGCGAGTTCCGGAGGAAGAGGAGCTGCAGACCCACTCCGGCCGCCTCTCCGAAGGGTTGGAGCTCAGGTGCGAGCACCATCCCCACCCCGAGACCGATCTGGGCCACCTGGGCTCGGCTCACCCTCGTAATCCCGTGCCGGGCGGTGACATGTCCGATCTCATGACCGAGCACGCCCGCGAGCTCCGCTTCCGAGGTGAAGTGCGCGAGAATGCCCCGCGTGAAGTAGACGAACCCGCCTGGGAGGGCGAACGCATTCACCGTGGGGTCATCAACGATTCGGAACGTCCACGGAAGATCCGGGCGCTCCGAGCCCGCCGCCATGCGCGCTCCCATCTCCCGGATGAGTGCCTCCAGCTCCTCGTCCTCGTAGAGCCCCAGGTTCGCCACGATGTCGCGGTCGGCCTCCCGACCCATCTGGATCTCCTGACTCTCGCTGAACAGGACGAACTGCCGCTGGCCCGTGACCGGATTCACCGCGCACCCGACCACGCCGACCATGAGCACGAGGAGCAGGGGCCATGCCGTCCGGAACCGGAGAAGTTCGATCATCGGGGACATCGAGGGTCGAAGATCCAAATGGAAAGCTCCTTCACGACTGTGAAGATCGCAGCTTCGCCATCCTCCCGGTAGAGTGTCGGCATTGCCGGGCCCGGGCGCGAATCACCCTTGCCCGCTCGTGGTCGGTCCTCGAACTTCCTGTTGCGCCGGCCGCCGTCGGAACCGGCCGCTTCGCCGCAGCCCTCGCACGCACGAGACCCGTCCCGGAATGTCGACCCCCCTAGTCCTTCGCCCGCGGGCGCGACGATCTCTCTGGTTGCTGGCAACCCTCTGCCTTGCGGCTGCAGGGTGCGACGACGGCGTGCCTTCGTCGCGGGACGGCACGTCGATTGCGCAGGAGACGTTCATCGAGGTGATGACCGAACTACGGCGTGCGGCGATTCGATCCGGTACCGGGGCCCCGACGGCGGCGGAGCGCGAGCGGATTCTCGCCGAGCACGGGGTGGACGCGGAGGATCTGCGGACGTTCGTTCATATCCACGGGGAGAACGTGCCGCTCATGAACGAGGTCTGGTCCGAGGTGGAGCGACGCCTCGGGGAGGAGGAAGCGGTCAGAGAACCCTGAAGCTGAGCCCGATCGCCAGCGCATTTCGGTTGCGACTGCCCAGAGATCCCGCGAAGCGCACGGCCCAGCCCCGGTCGAAGGACACGTCCACGCCCAGATCCACGACCACGCCCAGGCTCAAGCGGTCGTCATCCGGGGAATCGCCCCCGATATAGGCGTCCAGCACGACCCTCGGGGTCACGTAGGGATTGAACCACACCTCGTCGACCTGTGCCTCGCGCCCGAACGACGCGCCGACTGGAAAGCTGAGCAGGAAGGCGTCCCCCACCCCGAAACCCGCTCCGGTCACCCAGTGCACATCCAGCGGGAAGTCGTCGGAATGCTCCACGAGACGACCCGACACGTCGATTCCGCCGAAGACCGAGAAGCTTCCCCCGGCATCCTCGGCGAGGCCGGCTCGATAGCCCAGCCCGGATCCGGTCCTCCACGTGCTCGACACCCCGATCCCTCCCGAGGGGGCCGGATCGACGAGATACACGCCCCATCCGTTCGGGGTGGACGGGGCAACCATCAGCGGCGCCTCCCAGCTGACCTGAGCCTCGAGAGAGCCTGCAGTGAGGAGCAGGACTCCCGCCAGCATCGCTCCCAGACCTTTCCTTCGCATCGCCAGACGCCTCCGGTTCGATTCCCGCGTGAACTTTGATTTACTCCCACTCGATGGTCGCAGGCGGCTTCGAGCTGACATCGTAGGTGACCCGATTGACTCCACGCACCTCGTTGATGATCCGGGTCGAGATCCGCCCCAGCACGCTGTGCGGAAATTGGTACCAGTCGGCGGTCATTCCGTCGCGTGAAGTTACCGCCCTGAGCGCGATCACGTTCTCGTAGGTCCGGCCGTCCCCCATGACTCCGACCGAGTAGACCGGAAGGAGAACCGCGAAGGCCTGCCAGATCTCGTCGTAGAGACCCGCCTCCCGGATCTCTTCGAGGTAGATGGAGTCTGCCTCCCGGAGCACCTTGAGTCGCGTCTCGGATACCTCTCCAAGAACCCGGATCGCAAGGCCGGGCCCCGGAAAGGGGTGCCTTCCGACGAACTCCTCGGAGAGCCCGAGCTCCCTTCCCACATTCCTCACCTCGTCCTTGAAAAGCTCCCGGAGGGGCTCGATGAGCTCGAAGGGCATCTCGTCCGGCAGCCCCCCCACGTTGTGGTGGGTCTTGATCGTGACCGACGGCCCACCCGTCGAGACGGATTCGATCACATCGGGATAGAGGGTCCCCTGCACGAGGAACTTCGCCCCTACGCCCTCCTCCACAGCCGTGCGCTCGAACACCCGGATGAAGGTGTTGCCCACGATGCGCCGCTTCTCTTCGGGGTCCGATACCCCTTCCAGCGCCTGGAGGAACTCCTCCCGCGCATCGACGACCACGAGACGGATGCCCATGTGCCGCCGAAATGTGCGCTCAACCTTCTCACGTTCACCCTTCCGCAGGAGACCGTTGTCAACGAAGACGCAGGTGAGACGGTCGCCGATGGCCCGGTGCACGAGGGTTGCTGCGACCGAGGAGTCCACGCCCCCGGAGAGACCGCAGATCACCTGCGACTCCCCGGCAAGCTGTCTGATCCGGTCGACGGACTCCTCCACGAAGGCCCCGGGCGTCCAGGTCGGACGGCAGCCGCAAATGCGGAAGAGGAAGTTGGCGAGGATTTCCTCTCCCCGCGTGGTGTGGGCCACCTCAGGATGGAACTGGACCCCGTAGATCTCCCGATCCTCGGCCCGGAAGGCAGCGACGGGCAGATCTGCGGTGGAGGCGAGCGCGCGGTACCCCGGGGGAGGCTCGTCGACGTGGTCACCGTGGGAGCACCAGACCCGGGTCGTCTCGCTCAGATCGAAATCGCGGAGCAATTCGTTCGACTCGAGGACCGTGAGCTCCGCCTGGCCGTACTGGCGCTGGCCGCTCTCGACCGGAGACCCTTCAATCTTGGCGATCAACTGCATCCCGTAGCAGATCCCCAGCACCGGCACGTCCCCTTCGAGGAGCCGGGGATCGAGCGAGGGCACATCCTCGTCGTAGACCGAGGCGGGCCCACCGGACAGGATGATGCCGCTGGGCCGCCACTCCTCGATCCACTCCAGGGATCGGTCGGGGGGGTGGATCTCACAGAACACTCGCTCCTCCCGGATCCGACGGGCGATGAGCTGCGTGTACTGGGACCCGAAGTCTAGGATGAGAATGCGGTCGTGACTCGTCGTCATGGCGATCCCGGGCGTTTCGGGGCACGGCCGGAAGCCCGGCGAGGCGGGATCGTCTCCCCGCGCATGAGGTCTTCCACCGATTCGCGCCTCCGGATAAGGTGCGCTTCCGCCCCCTCCACCAGGACTTCGGCCGGTCGAGGACGAGCGTTGTAGTTCGAAGCCATGGTGAACCCGTAGGCTCCCGCGGTCTTCACCGCGAGGACGTCACCGGGTCGGGGAAGCGGCATCTCTCGATCCCGCGCCAGGAAGTCCCCACTCTCACAGATCGGACCAACGACATCGGCGATCACACGGGGGGCCCCCGCCGACTCCCGGACGGGCAGGATCCTGTGGAAGCCCTCGTAATGCGAGGGCCGGATCAGCTCGGTCATTCCCGCGTCCGTGATCACGAAAGTCTTGATCCCCGACCTCTTGAGATAGAGCACCCGGGTCAGGAGCACGCCGGCCTCCCCTACCACCGTGCGCCCCGGCTCCAGGATCAACTCGTAGCCCCGCTCGGCGAGCGGCGGGATCACCTCCCGCGCAAGCGCCTCCAGATCGAGACCCGCGCCCCCGTCGTACCCCACCCCGAACCCCCCACCCAGGTCGAGATACTCGAGCCGGATCCCGCTCGCGGCCAACCGATCGACCATCCCGAGGACGACGTGGAGGGCTCGCAAGTACGGCTCGGCTTCCATGATCTGCGAACCGATGTGGACGTCGATGCCCCGGAAATCCAGGTTCGGGTCGTCGGCACGGTTGCGGTAGAGCGCTTCCGCCTCCTCCACCGGGATCCCGAACTTCGAGGCGGCATGCCCGGTCCGGGTGTAGGCATGGGGCGTGGGGGATTCCACGTCGGGATTGACCCTGAGCCCGACAGGCGCCGCACGACCCTCTTCGTGCGCGACGCGGGAGAGGCTCTCCAACTCCCCCGCACTCTCGACGTGGAACGATCGAATCCCCGCCCGGAGCCCCGCAATCAGCTCCGCGCGGGTCTTTCCGACTCCCGCGAAAACGATCTTCTCGGGGGGAAATCCCGCACGCAACGCACGTTCCAGCTCCCCGGCGGAGACGATGTCGGCGCCGGCCCCGAGCGCCGCGATCCGGTCGAGGATCGCGAGCGAGCCGTTCGCCTTGACCGAGTACGCCAGGAGGAACGGGATCTCGCCGAAGACCGCCTGAAAGCGAGCTACCTGCTCCTCGATCCCCTCGCCATCGTACACATAGAGCGGAGTCCCGAACTCCGCCGCGAGCTCCTCCAGCTCCACGCCGCGGCAGGTCAGCCTACCCTCCACCCGGCGGAACCCGGATCGCGGAACCGATCCTTCCTCCGCGGCCCGACTCAATACGCCCTCGCCCAGAGAACCTCCCACCGGGCCTTGCCTCCTCCGACGCAGGTATCCGGAGGAGATTCCGAACGGAAGTCCGCGTCCGGAATGCAGCGCAGCGTCGCCTTGGTCTCTTCCTTCACCCGCTCCTCGACCTCCGGGTCGCCGCTCCACCCCGTGTACACGAAGCCGCCCTCCGACTCCAGGATCTCGTTGAGCTCCCCGATGGACTTCACTCCCCTGTGGGAATGGGCTTCCCGCTCGGCCCGTGCCCGCTCGAGAAGCTCCTCCTGGAAGGCTTGCAGGCGACTCGGCAGCTCCTCGACGGCCTGGCTCTCCGGGAGGAAGTGCTTTCGGTCCTCCCCGGGGGCGGTGACCCGCTTGACGAGGACGACCTGCTGCTTCTCGAGGTCCCGGGGACCGATTTCCAACCGGAAGGGGACGCCCTTTCGCTCCCATTCGTAGAACTTGGCGCCCGGGTTCAGGTGGTCGCGGTCGTCCACGCGCGTCCGCACCCCCCGTTCCGCGAGCCGCTCCTTGATCTCCTGTGCCTTCCCCACGACCGCAGCCCGTTGATCGTCCTTCCGATAGATGGGCACCACGACGACCTGGGCAGGCGCCAGGCGGGGGGGAACCACGATCCCGGCATCGTCCCCGTGCGTCATGACCATCCCGCCGACGAGACGCGTCGAGACTCCCCAGGAGGTGTTCCAGGCGTACTCCTCCTCCCCCTTCTCCGTCTGGAACGTCAGATCGAACTGCTTGGAGAAGTTCTGGCCCAGGTGATGGGAGGTCCCCGCCTGGAGGGCCCTCCGGTCCTGCATCATCGCCTCGCACGTGTACGTCCTCACGGCGCCCGCGAACTTCTCCGAGTCGGACTTCAGTCCCGTCACGACCGGCATCGCGATCCAGTCTTCCATGAACTTCCGGTAGACGCCGAGCATTCGGAGGGTCTCCTCCTGCGCCTCCTCATCGGTCGCGTGGGCCGTGTGGCCCTCCTGCCAGAGAAACTCGGAGGTCCGTAAGAAGAGGCGGGTACGGAGCTCCCACCGCATCACGTTGGCCCACTGGTTCAGCAGGATCGGCAGGTCGCGGTACGACTGCACCCACTTCGCGTACATGGCGTAGATGACCGTCTCCGAGGTGGGGCGCACGACGAGGGGCTCTTCGAGCTCCTTCCCGCCGGCGTGGGTCACTACGGCGAGCTCGGGCTTGAATCCCGCCACGTGCTCCTTCTCGCGCTCGATGAAGCTCATCGGGATGAGCAACGGGAAATAGGCATTCTCATGCCCGGTCTCTTTGAACATGTCGTCGAGCGCCCTCTGCATGTTCTCCCAGATCCCGTATCCCCAGGGACGGATGACCATGCTTCCCCGCACGGGAGAGTGGTCGGCCAGCTCGGCCCGCAGAACCACTTCGTTGTACCAGGCGCTGAAATCCTCACTGCGACGAGTGAGTGCCTTGTCGTCCGTCATTGTCCGCCTATCTATGATCCGATGAGTCCTTGTCGCCGTCCTGGAGTCGGACCTGACGCCGCAGATGGTCCCGGCCAAAGACGAGGACTCCGGGCACGACAAGGAGAAGCAAGGTGAGAATCGCCCAGGTGAGCCGGAAAGGAAGGGAGGTGCCCGCGCTGAGCACGTAGGCCACGGCGCCCCCGCCGACCAGAGCGAGGATGAAGGCGGCCGCGAGTATAAGGTACTCCAGGAGGTTCAACCGGCGGATTGCCCGCTCCACCTCCTCCCGCGTCCCCGGAAAACCGTTGTCCTCGATCACGAATTCATCCTTCTCCGACGGGGGCCTTCCCCGCCGGTTCGGGCACCTCCAGAAGGCGCGCCAGCTCGACGTTCCTCTCCTCCCCGCTTGCCATGTCCCGGAGCAACGCGACGCCCTGCTCCACCTCGTCCGGTCCCAGCACGAGGACCTCCCGGGCTCCCTCGGAGGCAGCGGCCGAGAAGCTCTTCCTCACGGACTGCTTCCGCAGGGGATAGACCACGCTCAGTCCCCGATTCCGCTGAGCCCGGGCCACTCTCCTCGCCAGAGGGAGCTGTTCGACCCCGATGGGGACGATAAAGAAATCCACCTCCGGACGGTACTCCGGGACGGCACCTCGCTCGCGGAGCAGCTCGCCCAGCACCACGTCGCCCATGCCAAACCCGACTGCCGAGAGACCGGCGCCCCCGATCCTGTCCAGCAGATCGTCGTATCGTCCACCCCCGCAGATCGCTCGAAACTCCCCCTGCCGATCGAACACCTCGAAAACGATCCCGGTGTAGTAGGCCAGTCCGCGCACGATCGTCAGGTCGAAGTCCACGCAGTCTCCGAAGCCGAGGTCGTGGAGGCTGCCCAGGAATCGCCGCATCTCCTCTACCCGCTCGGCCACGCCCTCGGCCTGCGCGAAGCGCTCCTCGATCCCCTCGAGGGTCGGGGTATCGAAGATCTCGAGGACCCTCCGCGCGGTGGCGTCGTCGAGCCCCACGTCCTCCGGGTCGGACAGCCTCTCGAGAATCCGCTCCTCGGGTTCCCTCTCGATCTTGTCGATGACCGCGTACGCTGCCTCCAAACGCTCCTCAGGCAAACCGACACTCTTAAGGAGGGCGGCGAGGAGCCGGCGATCCGAAACGCGTGCCCGGATGTCTTCGCTCCCCAGACCGACCTCCCGGAGCCCGTCGAGGGCCACGGCGAGGACCTCCGCGTCCGCTTCGACGCCGTCCTCTCCGACGAGATCCACGTTCCACTGGAAGTGCTCGCGCAACCGTCCCCGCTGATGTCTCTCGTAGCGGAACAGTTGCGGAACCGAGAACCAGCGGATCGGCTTCGGCATGGCCCGGCTTCGCTCTCCCAGGACCCTCGCGAGCGAAGGCGTCATCTCCGGCCTCAGTGCCACCTGGCGTCCCCCCTTGTCCTCGAAGGTGTAGAGCTGCTCCACGATCTCCTCACCGCTCTTCCGGGTGTAGAGCTCGAGGGGTTCGAGTGGAGGCCCGTCGTATTCCACAAAGCCGTAGCGCCGGGAGACCCGGCGCCACGCGTCGAACAGACGGGCCCTGAGGGCGAGGTCTTCGGGCGGGAAATCCCTGAAGCCCGGCAACCGCGCGAGGGTTTTCTGGGTGGACATGGCGCGAATCTATCCGGATTCGAAGTGGACGGGCAAGGCTTCCGGGGGCACTCGACCCAGCGAGCGGAGCGCAGATCCAACCGTGTAGGACGACCCCAACACCACCACCGAGCCCGAGCCGCCCGCGGCGTCTTCGGCCTCGCGAACGGCAGCCTCGAAGTCCGGAACCACACTGGCGACTCCCGGCGGCAGGACCGCAGCCCCAGCTGCCGGATCCCACTGCCGCCCCGCGGGAGCGCCGGCCGGCGAAGTGAGGACGAAGCGATCGAGCGTCCCGACGAGCGCCTGGAGCATCCCCTGCCAGTCCTTGTCGTTCAGGATCCCGACGAGGCCGACCCGGGGTCGAGGGGGCGAGATCTCGTCGAGGGTCTCCGCCACGGCCCGGACGGCATCGAGGTTGTGGGCAATGTCCAGAATCCAGGGCCGACCGGACACGTTCTCCACCTGAAGCCGGCCCGGCACTCTGGAACGGAGGACCCCCTCCCGCACCGCCGCTGCCGAAACGGGAAGCCGAGGCGGAAGCGCCTCGAGCGAGCGGACAGCGAGAGCGATGTTCGCCACCTGATGCCTACCGATCAGGCGAGACGCCAGTTCGAGCGGGCCCCAGCGCTCGGTGTCGATCCGCATCCGGAGCCCGTCCATGGTGATCTCTGCGTCGGGCACGCGGACCCGACGCAGGACCGCCCCGCGCTCGATGGCTTCCTCCCCGAGCACCTTGAGAGCCCTTCGGTCCCGGCACGTGGTGAACACGGAAGCTCCCGGCTTCATGATTCCCGCCTTCTCGCGCGCGATCGTGGCCACGTCGTCGCCCAGGAACTCCCGGTGATCCAGGCCGACGTTCGTAAGGGCGATGAGCACGGGGTCCACCACATTCGTCGCATCCAGGCGCCCTCCGAGACCGACCTCCACCACACCTACGTCCACCTGCGCCCTGGCCATCGCAAGCAGGGCCAGCACGGTGCCAGCCTCGTAGAAGGAGGGGGCCTCTCGCAGAAGGAGCGGACGCAGGTCCCTCGACCACTCCTCGAGGAGGTCGTCGGGCAGGGGGCGACCGTTCACGAGGAGCCGCTCCCGATAGGAAACGAGATGCGGCGAGGTGTACAGTCCGGTCCGGAACCCGGCAGCCCTGAGAATCTCCGCCCAGATCCGCGCTACGGAACCTTTCCCGTTCGTGCCGCCGACATGCAGCACGGGATAGCTCCGGTGGGGATCCTGCAGAGCCGCGAGAAGCCGCTCGGTGCGCCCGACCCCCCACTTCACAGAACCCGGAAGCGACGGGAAGAGTCGGCGTGCGAAGGGGTCGCCCGAGGGAAGACCGAAGTCGACCTCCCCGATCTCGGGCTCGGTGGCCCGCGTCACCACCCCGGCTATTCCGTCGAGGAGATGAACATGTGGCGAAGGAGGCGTACCGTGGTCGTGCGAAGCTCGCGCCGATCGACGACGCGATCCACGATTCCCTGCTCGAGGAGGAACTCCGAGCGCTGGAACCCTTCCGGAAGCTCCTGCTTGATCGTCTCTTCGATGACTCTGGGTCCGGCGAAGCCGATAAGCGCTCCCGGCTCGGCGAGATTTACGTCTCCGAGCATGGCGAAGGATGCGGTGACCCCACCGGTGGTGGGGTGCGTCAGGACGCTGATGAAGGGAATGCCCGCCTCGTGAAGCCGTGCGAGGACGACGGAGGTCTTCGCCATCTGCATCAGCGAGTAGATCCCCTCCATCATACGGGCTCCGCCGGATGCCGACACGAGGATCAAGGGTCGCTCCTCTTCGAGCGCCCTGCGCCCGATTCGCGCGATCTTTTCGCCCACCACCGAGCCCATGGATCCGCCAATGAAGCCGAAGTCCATCACGCCCAGGGCGATCGGAATGCCGTCCAGGGTGGCCACACCGGTCACCACGGCCTCCGGCTTCCCCGCCTGCTCTGCCGCATGAATGCGCGACTCGTAGGACTTGAGGTCCGTGAATCCCAGCGGATCCGCGCTCCTCAGGTGGCCGTCGTGCTCCTGGAAGGAGCCGTCGTCGGTGAAGATCCGCACATACTCTTCGGGTCCCACGCGGAAGTGATGCCCGCACTTTGGACAGACATGGAGATTCTGGGTGACCTTCTCGCGGTACAGGATCTCACCGCATCCCTCGCACTTGTCGAAGACGTCGGATGCGAGATCGCGCCGATCTTCCGACTTGAGCGGCTTCTTTTCCTTGCGGAACCACGCCATTCCTCTACCCTCCAGCACCACAGGGAAGCGAGTCCGGACGGGGGCGCCCCGCTCCCATTCAGTCCTCCGCCAGGCGCACGGTCACCGCCGCCATCACCCAACACGTCAGCAGAAACGTCCCACCGTAACTCAGGAAAGGGAGCGGAATGCCCGTGATCGGAACGAGTCCGATCGTCATCCCCACATTCACGAAGATGTGCACCAACCAGGCCCCGAAGATACCGAAGAGCACGAGGCCGGCAAAGGGATCGCCGCTTCGTTCCGCGGCACTCACGACACGCAACAAGAGAACCGAGAAGAGGGTGAGCGCCACGGCTACGCCGAGAAACCCCAACTCCTCTCCGACCACGGAAAAGATGAAATCGGTGTGCTGCTCGGGCAGGAAGTCCAACCGTTTCTGGGTCCCCTCCGTGAATCCCTTTCCCAGGAAACCTCCGCTCCCGATCGCGACCTGAGACTGGATCAGGTTCCAGCCGGCTCCACGGGGATCCATGGCAGGATCCAGGAATACGAGGAGCCGATTCCGCTGGTAGTCCGCCAACGAGGTCCAGAGGGGAAGCGCGATCGTTCCCGCCGTCAGGTTCGCCAGGATCACCACGAAGGACTCGGCTAGGTAGAGCCGGTAGCGAACGAAGTAGAGGATCGCCGCCAGCGCGAGGAAGTAGGCGGACCACACACGGGTGTCGAATGCGAGGATGAGCGCGATGCCGGGGCTTGCGAGGAGGAAGAGCAGAAGCGCCGGTGTGCCTGCCCAGAAGAGCGCGGCGAAGAGGATCCCGACGAAGGCGAGGGCCGTGCCCAGATCGGGCTGGAGCACCACGAGCATCAGAGGGAGCGCGATCAGGAGGGACGGCGCCGCGAGGTCCTTGAGATTCTCTGGCGGGTGCTGCCGGTCCGCGAGCACCTTGGCCACGGCGAGGACCGCGGCGATCTTGGCGAACTCCGACGGCTGGAAGCGGATCGGCCCGAGTTGAAGCCACCGCCCGACACCCTCCGCGGTGCCGGCGCCCGTCCCGATGAGAAGCGTCGCTGCAAGGAGAACGACGGCGGCGAGATAGGCCGGGAGCGAAAGCCATTCGATCCAGCCGGAACGGATTCGGCTCACGGCCGTGAAGGCGACGAGCGCAACGCCGAGCCAGAGAAGCTGCCGCCTCCAGGCCCCCTCCGTCACCGGATTGGGGACGTTGAGGACGCCCGCGGAATAGATCATGGCGATCCCGAAGAGCGACAGCAGGAGGGCCATTCCGACCAATACCGGGTCCCGGGCCCAGCGGGAAAACCACGTCATGGCATCGCCTCGCCCGATATCGCCTATTCCTCCGAGGTCCAACGGGCCCAGGGCGCAGGCACCCCGGCCTCGAGGTGCTCCCTGAGCGTCTGTATCGTGTCGATCGGAATCCCGTGCCGGTTCCGCAGGTGGAAGTCCACCGCCTTGGCGGCAAGGGGAGCCGCCGCCCCAGAGCCCGACGCGCCCTCCTCGACGACCACCGCCACAGCCACTTCGGGATTCTGACCCCAGGGTCCGGCGAGTCCAACGAACCATGCGTCCGGCACCCGCTGATCGATTCCGCGCTGTGCGGTCCCGGTCTTGCCGATGAAGTCCCAGTGTTCCAGCGAGGAGAGGAACGCCGTGCCCCCGGCGGAGGTGACCTGCCGAAGCCCCTGCCTGAGCTCGACGAGGCTCGCTTCCCCGAGGTCGAGACTCCAGGCTGGGTTCGGCTCGCCGTCCGCACTCCGCATGGCGAGTTGGGGAGCTGGAGCGCTCCCATCACGTCCCATCGCGAGATAGAACTGGGCCATCTTGAGGGGCGTTTGATCGTTCGGGCCCTGGCCAATCGCCAGGCTCAGGACTTCATTCTCGTACGGCCGATATCCGAAGCGATCCATCCAGAAGTCGAGGTTCTGCGGGAAGATCCCCCGTGACTCGGAGGGGAGATCGATCCCGCACGCCTCACCGAATCCCAGCCGGCTTCCCTCGTCGACGAGTCGCTCGAGCCCCACCCGGAGACCGACTTGGTAAAAGTAGACGTTGCAGGAGTGCGCAATCGCCCCCGCAAGGTCGAGAGCGCCATGCCCGGCGGCGTTCCAGCACCTCCGGACCACGTTCCCGTACTGGTAGGCTCCGGTGCATGCCGTGGACATTTGCTCTCCCGGCTCCACTGCGCCAAGCTCCAGCGCAATCGCGGCCGTTGCCAGCTTCCATGTCGACGCCGGAGGGTATCGACCCACGACGGCTCGGTTCACCAGCGGACGAGAGGGGTCCTGATTCAGCTCTTCCCAACGATCGCGGCTGATCCCGCCCACAAACTCGTTCGGATCGAAGGATGGGGCGGAATAGAGGGCAATCACGCCCCCGTCCTCCACATTGAGCATGACCACGGCTCCCCGCAGCGAGTCCGGGAAGATCTCGTGGATGTATTCCATGAGCGCGAGATCCAGATGGAGGTGCAGGTCGTCGCCCGGTGAGGCGGGAGTCCCGGCCTGGCCCTCGAACGATCCGACGATCCTTCCGACGGCGTCCACTTCCACGTAGCGCGTCCCCTGGCCACCCTGCAGCACCACCTCGTACTCCCGCTCCAACCCGTCTTTCCCGATGATCATCCGCTGTTCGTATTCGGCGAACGCGGGCGAGTCGAGCTCGTCCCGGGAAATCTCGCCGACGTATCCCAGCGCATGCCCCATCGCGGGTCCGGCCATGTACCTCCGCTTAGGGCGCATTTCCAGAAACACGCCCGGAAAGCTCGCACGGAGCTCTTCGAGAGCGGCGACCTCCTCGTAGTCCGAGTCCATTCGAACGAGGAGAGGCTGTCGCCGGTCCTCCCGTGCCAGCTCCATCAACTCCTCGATCCGGGTGTCGGAGAGACCCAGAATCGGCTGCAGGCCCTCCAGAGAAGCACGCATCGAGTCGAGGGGCGCGGGAAAGAGCGAGACCGAGTAGGAGGGAATGTTGTCGGTGATCACGTTCCCGTATCGGTCGAAGATCGTGCCTCGGGGTGCGGGAACGGTCAACACACGGAGACGATTCGAGTCGGACTGAAGCGCCCACGCGGTGCCGCGCACGACCTGCGCCCGGAAGAAGGCGACGGCGAGGAGACCCATGAACAGAATCAGGACGAGGGAGGCGATGCGGGCCCGCTGGCGCCTCTGATTCGGGTGCGGAGCTTTCAATGAGTCACCCTCCCTACAGTTGGCGAACGATACTCTGCTTGGATTCCTTCATCGGGGATCTCGACCCCACGCTCCCGTCAGCAGGAGCACGGCGACCCCCACCCCCGAAGCGTACACGGCAGCCAACGGTGCCTCCACGACGAGGAGTCGGCTCAGCTCTCCTCGAACCTCCTCTCCGGCGAGCATTCCGTGCAGCGCGAACCGCAGCCACGTGCCCAATGCCAGGTAGGAAGCGAGAAACACCAGCGAATCCCCCATGAAGAGGTCCCGAGAGCGAGCCCCCAGCACCCCGATGACCGTGAGCACTACCGCGTTCGCCCCGAATGCGAGGATGGAAAATGCATCCTCGAGCAGCCCGAAGACGAATCCCACACCGGCCGCCGCTCCGACCCGGAGCTCCCGAGCGAGGACGAGGAGGCCAACTGTGAGCAGATCCGGAGCCCTCGCTCCGAGACCGAACCCTACATGAAGTAGGAAATGGAGAATTGGAAGTAGGAGCGCAACTCCCCACAGGATGAAGCCCCGGCTCACGGGTCGGATTCCCCTCCCGTCGCATCGGTGCTCTCATCGCCGCTCGGCGCATTCGGATCCTCGAGCTCTCCTGCCTCCAACTCCCCGATACCCGTCTCCCCGATCTCGAGGCCTTCGAATACGAAACCCGGGAGCCACAGCGTCTCCAGCGACTCCACGTCCGGACCCTCTTCATGCGTGAGGACGAGGACATGCGTCGCACTCTGAGTGCGGACTGCCGGACGCACCCAGTAGCTTCGCCGCCAGCCCGCCTCGCTCTCCGCGAGCTCGCTCACGGTGCCGATGAGAATGCCCCGCGGGTACACCGCCCCCCGACCACTCGTGACGATCCCTACACCCGATTCGAGTGGAGTATGGTAGGGAACCCCGTTGAGGAGAAGACGATCCTCCTCCCGGAACGCTCCCCGCCGGATCTCCACGATACCATAAACCTCTCCGTCCACGGTCATCGCGCTGACCCGGAAGTCCGGATGGGTCCAGTCCATCGCCAACGCGGTCCTCCGCCCCACTTCACGCACCACGCCCACCAGTCCCTCGGCGGTGACCACAGGGTGATTGACGCGGACTCCGTCGTCGACGCCCACATCCAGGAGAAACATGCTCTCGGATCCGCGTGTGCCAGGTCGCACGACGCTGGCCGATACGAACCCACCTCCGGCCCGCTCCGTCAGCTCCAGGAGTGACCGGAGCCTCCGGTTCTCCTCTTCGAGCGTGCGCTGGGACGACACGGTCGCCACCACGGAGTCGAGCTGAACCTGGAGCACCTCGACCTCTCCGGCCCGGATCCGTACCTCTCGGAGCGCCTCCTGTGTCCAGATGAAGGGCGCCAGGACCGAACCACGCAGACCGCTGGAAATCTGATGTTGGACGGGGGGCGGAAGGAGGAGGAGGAGCCCGGAGAGCCCCAGAAACGCAAGGGTGACCAACGCATCCACCCTGCGCTGTGAGCTGATCTTCTCGGGGTCGTAAGGAGGCATGGGCCGCAAGGCCCCTCATTCTGATGGATACGTCTGAACGTCAGGTGCAACTGAATGATGGATACGACTGAACGGCCCCTTGGTTTCCCTGGCCCGCCGATCCGTCAGGTGACCAGGACGTTCCGGTACTTGGTCATGTCATCCAGGATTCTGCCCGCGCCCCGCACCACGCAGGTCAGCGGCTCCTCGTCGACATGGATGGGAAGATTGGTCTCATGGTTGAGGAGTCGATCGAGCCCTCGGATCATGGAGCCTCCTCCGGTCATGACGATGCCCCGGTCCACGATGTCCGAGGAAAGCTCGGGTGGAGTGATCTCGAGCGCCCTTCGCACCGCCTCCACGATCGCCTGGATCGGCTCCTGGATGCACTCGCGCACTTCCGACGACTGAACCGTGACCGTCTTCGGAATCCCACTCACGAGGTCCCGGCCCTTTACCTCCATGCTCCGGTCCTCCTCCATCTCGAACGCCGAGCCGATCTGGATCTTCACCGCCTCGGCCGTGGGCTCTCCGATGAGGAGATTGTAGTTCTTGCGGAGGAAGGTGACGATCGCGCTGTCGAGCTCGTCTCCTCCGACCCGAATCGAGGTGTTCGAAACGATTCCGGACAAGGCGATCACCGCGATCTCGGTGGTGCCTCCCCCGATGTCGATGACCATGTTGCCCGTGGGAGTCTCGATGGGGAGACCCACCCCGATCGCCGCAGCCGTAGGTTCGGCTACCATGTAGACCGACTTCGCGCCGGCGGCCATGGCGGACGAGCGGACAGCGCGCCTCTCCAGCTCGGTGATTCCGGAGGGAACGCCCACCACGACCCTCGGCTTGATCCGAAAGATCCGCTTCGACGTGACCTGTTTGAGGAAGTGCCTGAGCATCATCTCGGTGACGTCGACGTCGGCGATGACCCCGTCCTTGAGCGGTCGCACCGCTTCTATGTTCTCAGGAGTCCTCCCCAACATCCGCTTGGCCTCGAGGCCGATCCCCAGGATCCTGGAGGTGCCTTTCTCCACGGCAACGACCGAGGGTTCGTTCATCACGATTCCCTCGCCCTTGACGTAGACGAGGGTGTTTGCGGTACCGAGGTCTACGGCAATGTCGTTCACGGGAAACAGCGATCCGGAGTTGAGCCACTTGAGCAAAGTTTCAGCCGGGGAGGACCGACCCAATGTCGGAAGCAGGTGGATGTGTAGAGAAAGCGTGCCGCGAAGCGTCGAGCCCCCTCCGCGTCGAAGCGCCTCCGATTGTACCGATGTGGACAGGTCAGGGCAAGACGTGTGCCCCGATCGGACGGACCCGTTCCGGCCGATGGCTCAACCCACGCCCGTCGAGCCGAATCCCCCGGTGCCCCGACGACTCTCCGACACCTCCTGCACTTCCACCAATTCTGGGCGCTCGAATCTCGCAAAGACGAGTTGGGCGATCCGGTCCCCCCGGGCGATCGTGACGGGCTCCGACCCGAGGTTCATCAGGATGACCTTGAGCTCTCCCCTGTAGTCGGGGTCGATGGTGCCCGGAGAGTTCGGCAGGGTGAGGCCGTTGCGCAGGGCCAGTCCGGACCGGGGTCGGACCTGGCACTCCACGCCTGGAGGGAGCTCCATCGCGAGCCCGGTGGACACGGCCCGGATCTGCCCGGCCGGAAGGTGAAAGGTCGCTTCCGCCGAGCGCACGTCATAGCCCGCGGCACCGGGGCTCGCTCGCCCCGGCAGGGGCAAGTCGTCGTTGCCCGGCAGTCGCCGGATCCTCACCCGCATAGGGCCCTGCTCAGACGCCTCCATCTATGCCGGCCCCATTCTCAGGACGGTCTGCCGATCCGGATCGAAATAGCGCGCCGCAACCTCGGCCACCTCCTGCGCGGTCACCCCTTCCACGCGCTGCAGCAGCTCGTCCAGGGTGCGTCGGGGCTCGTCGTAGAGGGCCATGCCGGCCAGTCGAAAGAGCCGGGCGCTGGTCGACTCCAAGGAGAGCATGACCTGCCCCTTCACCTGATTCTTCACCTCCCTCAGCTCGTCGGCCGGGAGGCCTTCGTAGGCTAGCCGTCGATACTCCGCACGCACCGCGTCGACCGCCCTCCCCCCCCATTCCGGTCGTGTGCCCACGTACACGCCGGCGACACCGGCCAGGGAATAGAAGGACTGAAAGGAATACACCGTATAGGCGAGGCCCATCTCCTCGCGCACACGCTGGAAGAGTCGGGAACCCATTCCCCCGCCAAGGGCGGACGACAGGAGGATCAGCGGAAACCGCGACGAATCGCCCCTCCCCGGCGTACGGCTCCCGAAGAGGAGGTGGACCTGCGCGCCCGGTCTCTCCTCCCGCGCCTCCCGCGGAGGAGTCTCCAGGGAGACGGCGGGAACCGTCGGGGCCGACCCTCCCACCACCCCTTCAAAGCCTCGCCGCACTTCCTCCACGAACCGATCGTGCTCGAGGTAGCCCGCGCCCGCCACGAGCAACTGCCCCCGTCGATACCTCCGGTCGTGGAGATCCCTCAGCGTCGGAACTCCGATGGACCCGACCGTGTCCCGGGTCCCCAGGATGCACCATCCGTAGGGATGTCCATCCCACAGCGCTTCAGCGTGCGTTTCGAAGGCGATGTCGTCCGGGGTGTCCTCCATCGCGGAGATCTCCTCGAGGACGACTTCCCGCTCGAGCTCCAGATCCTCCTCTCGCAGAAGGGGCGAGCGGACCAGGTCTGCCAGCACGTCGAGCGCCTCGGGAAGATGCTCGGAAAGCACGCGGGCCTGAAAGGACGTGTGCTCCCTCGACGTGAAGGCGTCGAGGGATCCCCCCAGCCGCTCGAGCGCCATCGCAATCTGGCGGGGACCTCGTCGCTCCGTACCCTTGAACACCATGTGCTCGAGGAGATGGCTCTCCCCTCTCCGCTCCAGCGGCTCGTGGGCGGATCCCTGCCGGATCCAGACCCCGACGCTGACCGAGCGGACCCCCGCGATCCGCTCGGTCAGCACCCGGATTCCGTTCGGGAGCTCCGTTTCCTTCAGCTCACCTCGAGAGACCCCCGGGGACGCGTCGAGCACGAGGCGAGCCGGCCTCAGCCTCGGCTGGCCGCCTCAACGGCTTCGACCTGCTCCCCCTCCTCCTCCACGGCTGCCCTCCGGGAGAGGCGCAGGCGCCCCTTCTCATCGATCGCGAGCAGCTTGACGCGGGTGATGACGCCTCTCTGGAGAACGTCTTCGGTCTTCTCCACCCGGCCATCCATCAGCTCGGAGATGTGGCAGAGACCCTCGACCCCGGGAAGGATCTCCACGAATGCGCCGAAGCTCGTCGTGTTCTTGACCGGCCCCTCGTAAATGCGACCGACCTCGGGCTCCTGGACGATCGCTTCGATCATCTCGCGGGCCCGTGCGGCTGCATCGCCGGAAACCGCCGCGATCTTGACGACGCCGGAATCCTCGATGTCGATCTTGGCCCCGGTCTCGTCCTGGATTGCCCGGATCGTCTTGCCCTTGGGTCCGATGATCTCCCCGAGCTTCTCGGGGTTGACCTGCATAGAGGTGATGCGAGGAGCGTGCGGGGACAGCTCGTCGCGAGCTTCCGAGATCGTCCCGTTCATGATGTCGAGAATGTGAAGCCTGGCGCGCTGCGCCCGCCCGAGAGCCTCGTTGAGGATCTCGTGGGAGATCCCCTCGACCTTCATGTCCATCTGGATCGAGGTGACTCCGGTCCGCGTGCCGGCCACCTTGAAATCCATGTCTCCGAGTGCGTCCTCGAGTCCGAGGATGTCGGTGAGGACCGCGACCTTGTCGCCTTCCTTGATGAGGCCCATCGCGACCCCGGCGCACGCCTCTTTCACCGGCACGCCCGCCGCCATGAGAGCCATCGAGGTCCCGCAGACCGTGGCCATGGACGAAGATCCGTTCGACTCCAGCACGTCGGAGACCACGCGGATCGTATAGGGGAAGTCGTCGTAGTCCGGGAGGAGGGGCTGAATCGCCCTTTCCGCCAGCACGCCGTGTCCGATCTCCCTCCGGCTCGTCCCGCGAATCGGCTTGGCTTCGCCGGTGCAGAACGGAGGGAAGTTGTAGTGCAGCATGAAGGACTTCGAAATCTCCTCGGGCGCATCGATCGTATCGATGCGCTGCTCGTCCCGGGAGGTGCCGAGCGTCGCCACGGCCAGCGCCTGCGTCTGACCCCGCGTGAAGAGCGCGGATCCGTGGGTACGGGGCAGGAGACCGACCTCGCACGAGATTTCGCGCACCGTGTCGAGGTCCCGTCCGTCGGCCCGAATCCCGTCGTCGAGGATCTGCTTCCTCATGCTGCCGCGCTCGACGTCCCGAAGGATCTCTCCGACCTGGTCGCCAAACTCGTCGAACTCCTCGTCGGTGAGCTCGTCCTGAAGGCGCCCGATCACATCGTCCTTCACCGACGCGAGCGCCTGCTTCCTCTGCTGCTTCTCGCTGAGCGACATCGCCTCTGAAACCCGGGGCTGAGCCATCCCCTCGATCCGGCTCCTCAGCTTGTCGTTCGGGAGTTGCGGGATCCAGCTCATCTCGGGCTGACGCATGTCCGCAATGAACTCCTCCTGGAGATCGACCAGCTCGCGGATCCCGTCGTGCGCCACCTGGAGCGCCTCGAGGATCTCCGTCTCAGGAACCTCCACCGCTCCCCCTTCGACCATCGTGATCGCGTCGCGCGACCCGGCGACCACGATGTCGAGGTCCGAGTACTCCAGCTGCTGGAAGGTCGGGTTGAGCACCCAGTTCCCGCGGATGCGTCCCACCCGGACCGCCGCGACAAGCGTACGGAACGGGACCTTCGAGATGTTGAGGGCGATCGACGATCCGAGGAGCGCCAGCACATCGGCATCGTTCTCCTGGTCGGCCGACAGGATGCTGCAGATGAGCTGCGTCTCGTTCATGAACCCCTCGGGAAAGAGCGGGCGGATCGGTCGATCGATCTGCCGCGCCGAGAGGATCTCCTTCTCGCCCGGTCGGCCCTCCCGCTTGAAGAATCCACCGGGGATCTTCCCGGCCGCGTAAGACTTCTCGCGGTACTCCACCGTGAGGGGAAAGAAGGGAAGATGGGTCGGGCGGTCCTGCACCGCCGCGGTGCAGAGCACCACCGTCTCCCCGAACTGCACCAGGCACGACCCGTGCGCCAACCGCGCGAGTCGACCCGTTTCCAGCGTGAGCGTCCTTCCTGCGAATTCTCTTTCGATTCTTTGCATCTTCGTTACCGATTCCTGTCCGTTTCACCGCAGATTGTGGTGGGCATGCGAAGTGGGCTCTCGTGAGCCGTCCTCGTACGCCCTCGAAGTCACTGCCTTCGTCCCGCGATCCCGGATCGGTGCGACCGCCGTGCCGCCGGGGAGCCGTTCTCCTCGGTCGGTCCAGCCGAATGTCGGGTCGACCGTGCCGGTTCGGGGACGTCCAACGAGAAGACGGCGACCGGGTGTTGCACCGGGCCGCCGCCTTCTCAACCGCCGACCTACTTCCGGAGCCCCAGGTCGGCGATCAATTCTCTGTACCGATCCAGGTCCTCGCGCTTCAGATACTCGAGGAGCCGCCGACGCCGTCCGACCATTCGGAGGAGGCCTCGCCGAGAGTGGTGATCCCCCTTGTGGTCCTGGAAATGCTCTCTCAGGTGATTGATTCGCTCAGTCAGGAGAGCGATCTGAATCGGGGCGCTCCCCCGATCGCCTTCGTGGAGCTGGTACTTGCGGATCGTCTCCGCCTTCTTTTCCGTGTTCGCACTCGCCATTGCCGTCTTCACCAATTCCTCATGAGGGTCCGCCGCCGGAGCGGTGGACGTGGACTCCCCTGCTCCTGATCGTGTCACTAGCCCTTCAAGTTATTTCGTTCTCCTTGCTCGAACAACCCTGACTCGGCAGCCAGGACCTGCTTCGCCTCCACGATGTCCCGGTTCATCGTCGTGACGAGCTCCGCCACCGTTTCGAACCCGATGACCGGGCGCAGGTATCGAATGAGATCGAGTCGCACCTCTTCCCCGTACAGATCGGGACCGCCGTAATCGATGAGGTGCACCTCGATGCTGGGTGAAGCTCCCTCGAACGTCGGCCGCGGACCGATATGGAGCGCTCCGGGAAAGGTGCCTCTTCGGGTGGTAGCGACCACCGCGTAGATCCCGGCGGTCGGCACCAGCTTGTCGGCGTCTCCGATCCGGAGGTTCGCGGTGGGCACACCCAACTCCCGTCCCCTCCCCTCTCCGGCCACCACGGATCCCCGGAGCGAGTAAGGCCTTCCCAGCGCGGCTCGGGCCCGTTCGAGCTCGCCACTGCGCACCGCCTTCCGAATCTCCGACGACGAGACCGCCACGCCGTCGAAGCGGATCGGGCCAACGACGTCCACGTCGAAGCCCAGCTCCTTTCCGATCATTCCCAGCGTTTCCGCGTCTCCGGACCTGCCCCTCCCGAATCCATGGTCGTAGCCGATCACGAGCTCTTCGACCCGGAGACCGGCCACCAGGATCTCCTCGACGAACCGGCGCGGTGAATAGCGGGAGAGCTCGGGCGTGAATTTCAGGAAGACCGCATAGTCCAGGCCGCTCTGCGCCAGGATCTCCTTCTTCTCTGCGGCTGTCGTGAGCAGGGACGGCGCGGCTTCGGGCCTGACCACCCTGAGCGGATGCGGTTCGAAGGTCACGAGGACGGCCCTGCGGCCCGTCGCCTGGGCTCGCGAGCGGATCTCCGAGAGGACCGCCCAGTGGCCCCGGTGAACACCGTCGAAGGTCCCGACCGTGACGACGGTGCCTCTCCCGTCGTCCGGCAACCCGATTGCGGAGGCGCTGGGATTGCTCCTATCCGTCAAGGGGAAACACCTTGCGGGGTCGGAGGCGGTTCGCGTCCCGCACGACCATAGCCACCAATCGATCCCCGATGGTGACGACCAGGGGGTCGCCCTCCTTCGGGAACGGCCCCTGGATCTCCCCGGAATCCGGGAGTGGGAGGAAGCGGCCGGCCTCCAGCAGGGACGCTTCGGTAGGCTCCACCTCCATGCGCGGGAGGTGCGGGAGGGCCTGAACGGGTGAGATCCACGCGGATCTCCGCGCTTCCGGGTCTTCGAGCTCCTCCGGCGAGAGGGCCGACTCGACCCGAAACGGGCCGATGGCCAGTCGCCGAAGCTCGGTCAGGTGCCCCCCTATGCCCAGCCGCTCTCCCAGGTCCCGCCCGATCGCCCGTACATACGTCCCGGTCGAGCAGCTTACGCGGAAGCTCACGTAGGGAAGCTGGATCGCCTCCACCGCGATCCGGTGGACCGTCACCCGGACCGGATCGAGGACGAGCGTCTCACCCCTTCGAGCCCTCCGGTGCGCCGCATCGCCTGCCACCTTCTTCGCGGAGAAGACCGGTGGAACCTGTGCGAGCTCGCCCTCGAAGCTGGCGACCGCCTCGAGGACCCGAGCCTCCGTGAGCTCGGGACCCACTTCGGTTCTGGCCAGGACGTCTCCCTCCCGGTCGTCGGTCGTGGTGCGAACTCCCAACCTCACCCGGGCGATGTAGTCCTTCGGAAAGGCCCCGAGGTACTCAGCGAGGCGCGTGGCTCTCCCCACGCAGAGGAGGAGGAGGCCGGACGCGAAGGGGTCGAGCGTGCCGGTGTGGCCGATGCGCCGCACCCCGAGGGCGCGCCGAGCCCGGGCGACCATGTCATGTGAGGTCGGTCCCTCGGGTTTGTCGAGTGGAATCAAGCCTTCCAGAGCCACCGCGTCACGCACCCGACGAGCCCCCCGGATCCGTGGATTCATCCCTCGCGGAGTCGTCCCCCGGCGAGTCTTCCCCCGCGGAGCCGCCCTGGTTCGATTCATCCGACCCGTCGGGCCCGACGTCTCTTTCGGGCAGGACTTCCCTGAGGATCCGCTCGATACGAAGTCCCTTCTCCAACGCCCGGTCCGCCTTGAACCGGAGCTCCGGTACCCTGCGAAGGGTGAGGGATCTGCCGAGCCGGCTCCGAATGAACGTCGCCGCTTGGCCGAGTCCCTCGAGGAGCGCCTCATGGTCCGCCTCTTCGGGGTCTCCGCCTGTGGGATCCGGTCGAACGAACACCTTGGCCGACCAGAGGTCCGGGGTGACTTCGACCGCGGTGACGGTGGGATGGCCAATCCGGGGGTCGCGAACTTCGGTGCGGAGGATCTCCGAGATCTCGCGCTTCATCTGTTCGTTCAGTCTGGCGACTCGCCTGTTCGACATGGCTCTCCGGGGTCAGACGCGCTCTCTGCGACTCTGGGTGATCACGCACCCTCCCTTTTCGACCACGAAGCGATCCAACTTGTCGGCGGTGGATTCCGCCAGACGTCCGTCGGACGTGACGAGCGCCACGGTGATCTCGCCCCGGTCGTGGACGTCCTGGAAGGCGGTCTCCGCAATCGAGACGTTGAAGCGATGACGGACCCTGTCCTTCAGGGAACGGACGGTCATCCGCTTCTGTTTGAGGGAGCGGCAACCCGGGATGTGGATCTCCCAGGTGAGGATCACGACGACGGACAAGGATCCTCCTGAGAATGGAGCCGGAGGGGCTGGGACACGAGGGTCGGAACGCTACTCCTTCGCAGACGATCCCGCGGATGCCGTACCTGCGAGGGTGCGAGCCACCTCCTCGACCATGAAGCACTCGATCCGGTCGTCCACCTTGATGTCGTTGAAGTTGGCGATCCCGATCCCGCACTCGAACCCTTCGCGAACCTCCCTGGCATCGTCCTTGAAGCGCTTGAGGGACTCGATCTCGCCCGTGTACACCACCGAGCCGTCGCGGATGAGGCGCACCCGCCCGTTCCGCTGGATCACGCCGTTCGTCACATAGCAGCCCGCGATGGTGCCGACCTTCGAGATCTTGAAGACCTCTCGCACCTCGGCCTCCCCGAGGACCTTCTCGCGTTCCTCCGGAGAGAGCATGCCCTCCATGGCACGGGTGATGTCGTCGACGGCCTCGTAGATGATGTCGTAGAGGTGGACCTCCACGTCCGACTTCTCGGCCAACTGCCGAGCGTTCGTGTCGGGGCGCACCCGGAAACCGATCACGATGGCGCCCGACGTCTCGGCGAGGAGGACGTCCGACTCGTTCACGGCACCGACACCCCGGTGCACGATCTCGACCTGAACCTCGTCGGAAGAGAGCTGCTCGAGCGCATCGGCAACCGCCTGCACCGAGCCGTCCACGTCTGCCTTCACCACGATCGGCAGCGTGACGACCTCGCCCCTCTGCATGTAGTGGGCGAGATCGCCCAGCTTGACCCCCCGCTCCTTGATCCGGAGCTGCTTTTCGCGCTCGAGGCGCTGCCGGGTCCGGGAGATCTCCGCGGCCTTGTCGGACTCCATGACCAGGAGCGTGTCGCCGGCCTGCGGCACTCCGCCGGCTCCGAGGATCTGCGCGGGAAGCCCCGGGCTCACCTCGTCCAGCGGATTTCCCCGCTCATCGAGCATCGCCCGAACGCGCCCCTCATACGTACCGCATACGAAGGCGTCGCCTACCCGGAGCGTCCCGCGCTGGATCAGCACGGTGGCAACCGGTCCCTTTCCGACGTCCAGCTTCGATTCGATGACCACCCCTTCGGCCGGGCGGTCGGGGTTCGCCTTGAGCTCCAGAATCTCCGACTGGAGGAGGATCTTCTCGAGAAGATCTTCGATCCCCTGCCCCGTCTTGGCCGAAACCTCCGCAACCAGAACGTCGCCCCCGAAGTCCTCGATGGTGACTTCGTGCTGGAGCAGCTCCTGCTTCACCTTGTCGGGATTGGCACCCGGGAGATCGACCTTGTTCACGGCGACGACGAGCGGCACGCCCGCGTTCTTGGCGTGGGAGATCGCCTCGATGGTCTGGGGCATCACCGAGTCGTCGGCCGCGACGAGGAGGACGACGATATCCGTCACGTCGGCCCCTCGGGCGCGCATTGCGGTGAAGGCCGCGTGCCCGGGAGTGTCGAGGAAGGAGATCGCCCGTCCCTCGTCGAGCTCGACGTGATAGGCACCGATATGCTGCGTGATTCCGCCGGATTCCCCCGCGACGACGTTCGTCTTCCGGATCCGGTCCAGGAGGAGGGTCTTTCCGTGATCGACGTGACCCATCACGGTCACGACCGGCGGCCGAGGCACGAGCAAAGTGGGATCCTCCTCCACTTCCTCCTCGACCTCCACCTCACCGGAGTAATCCTCCTCACGCACGGCACGGAAGTTGAACTCCTCGAGCAGGAGCTCGATCTGGTCGAAGTCCATCCGCTGGTTGATGGTGACCATCAGACCGAGATTCTTGAAGGCGGCGCTGACCAGCTCCGTGGCCGGAACGTCAATCAACTCGGAGAGCTCAGCGACGGTGAGGAACTCGTTCACCCGGACCGTCTTCGCCTCGCGCTCCTCCTGCTCGCGCTGCTCGTCCTCCTGCGCCTCACGTTCCTGCTTCGCGGAGGCCGAGGAGCCCTTTTTGCGCCGCTTCTTCCCACCGCCCTTCAGCTCCGCCATGACGCGCTGGATATTGTCCTGCACCGCGTCCTGGTCCACGCGCTGCCTCTTCTTCCCCTTCTTCTTGCCCTTCTTGCGGCCGTCCGCGGTGAACCCGCCCGCCTGGATGCGGACCTGACCACCCGGTCCCGCGCTCGCGGCCGGTGTGGGCCGGGGGGCAGCGCTCTCCTTGTCGGCGCTCGCGGCCTTTGCCGGCTCGGGCCGCTGGCCGCCCGGTCCCATATCCGGCATGCGCAGCTTGCGCCTGGGCTTGGCACCTTCCGTGGTGTCCTCTTCGTCCGCCCCTTCCTCCACCTCGGCCTCGACCTCGGCCGGAACGGCGTCCGGCTCCTCCTCCGACGCTGCGGCCTCGTCCTCCGCAGGAGCGGAGACGGCGTCCTCATCGTCAGCCGCATCCTCGTCTGCCGAGGGTTCCTGGGAGGCAGCCTCCTCAGCCGCCTCAGCGGTCACTGCGGCCTCGGGCTCCTCGGGGGCATCCGGCTGGGACGCCTCTACCTCGCCGAGCGCCGTCTCCTCCTCCGCGGCCGCCTCCTCGGAATCCGCCTCGTCAGGCTCACCGTCGGATTCGTCCGCCGGCTCGGGGGGCTCGTCCTCGACCCGACGCCGGCGCCGACGGCGACGGGTCGTCGTCTGCGACTCTTCGATGGCAGCCTGAACCGCTTCCCGGGCGTCCTTTTTCCCGGACCTGCGCTCCCGCTCAACCCTGGCGAGGACCCGTGCCACATCCGCGTCCCGGACCGGGGCATCTCCATCGGATACAGCAATGCCCATGGTCCGGAGGAGCACGAGGAGGCTCTCCGTCGAGACTTTCAAATCTTCCGCTAGCTCTTCGACCCGCATGTTGCCTGCGTTCCTCCTGTGCGTCCTACGTTTTCTTCCCATCCGACGAGCCGGAGCGCGTCGATGGGAGAAGGTCCAGAAGCCGCCTCGCGAACGAGCGCCCCGTCACACCCACCGCCGAGACCGGGCCCTTTCCGAGAGCTCTCCCCAACATGTCCTGCGAGCGCAATCCCGCGACCGGGACACCCCTGTGCCCCGCCAGCACCCGAACCCGCTCGATCTGGCGCGGCGACGCATCCTCCGCCAGGAGGACCAGCCGCACCTCTCCTGCACTCAACGCCTTTCGCGTGATCTCGACGCCGACCGTGAGCTGCCCGGCCCGCTGCGCGAGGCCAAGGAGTCCCAGGACATCAGTCGTTCCGGGACTCCTCGCTTCCTTCATCTTCTTCCGCAGAGGTGTCGCCGACGGGGTCGTCCGATCCCGCCAGCGCCTTGACCGTAGAGTCGTCGTCGAGCTCCACGTTGGCCTCGTCCGAAGCCTCATCGTCCCCGGCGTCCTCCGCCGGTTCCGCATCCACCGGCTCCTCCGCCGCCGCAGACACCTCCACGTCCGGTTCCTCTTCCTCGAGAACCGTCAGCTCGTCGATGATCTCCATGAGCCGCCCGACCGCCTCTTCGGGGAGGTCGGGAATCTCTCGAAAATCACTCTCTTCCAGGTCGATGATCTCAAGAAACGTACTATATCCAGCCGCCTCAAGGGCCGCCAGAGCCTCGGGAGACACCTTGAGCTCAGCGATCGGGAAGTCCGCGGTCTCGAGACTGTCGTCCGCTTCGGCAGTCGCCGCGAACAGAGTCGAATCCGCCCCCCTCTCGAGCCACTCCCTCGAGCCGTAGAGGTCGATCTGCCATCCGATGAGCTGCGACGCCAAGCGGACGTTCTGGCCGTTTCTTCCGATCGCGAGGGAAAGCTGGTCCTCGTCCACGATCGCGGTGATCACCTGGCGCTCCGCGTCGGAGATCACCTTCGAGACCCGAGCCGGCGCCAGAGCTCTCCTCGCGAACACTTCCGGATCGGGGTGCCATGGAACGATGTCGATCCGCTCTCCTCCCAGCTCGGACACCACCGCCTGGACCCGCGATCCCTTGAGGCCCACGCAGGCGCCGACCGGATCGATGGACTCGTCCCTCGACCAGACCGCGATCTTCGTGCGTCCGCCGACCTCTCTCGCACGCGCCTTGATCTCCACGATTCCCTGGAAGATCTCCGGCACCTCGAGCTTGAAGAGGGCCTCGACGAAGAGCGGATCGGCCCGCGAGAGGATGAGCCTCGGCCCCTTGGGGGTCTCGTCCACCTTCTTCAGGACGGCCCTGATCGGGTCGCCCTGACGGAACCGTTCCCGGGGGTTCTGATCCTTCCACGGGATGATCGCCTCCGCGTCTCTGGCGCGGTTCATCATCACCACGATCTTGCCCCTCTCCACCTGTTGGACCTCGCCGGAGAGGAGCTCGCCCTCGCGATGCAGGAACTCCTCCCGGATGCGGTCCCGCTCCTCCTCCCGAACTCTCTGGACGATCCGTTGCTTGGTGGCCATCACCGCGTTCCGCCCAAACTCCGAGAAGTCCACCGGAATCTCCATCACGTCTCCCACCTCGAAGGTGGGATCGTCCCAGCGCGCCTTTTCGAGCGAGATCTCTGCGGAAGCGTCCTCGACTTCCTCCACGACCCGTTTCAAGACGATGATCTCAATCTCTCCCGAATGGTCGTCGATGTCGATCTCCGCACGCACATTCGGTCCGAAGATCCTGCCGAGGCCGGCCAGGATGCCGTCCTTGATCAGGTCGTTCATCTCCTCGGGGGAGAGGCTCTTCGTGGCCGCCATGTCCCGGATGGCAGCGACAATCTGTCCGGCATTCGCCATGTTCACCCTCTCTTCAACGTATCAGGTGGTCGGGCCGAGCCCTCTCCCCTCAGCGACCATCCCATCGAAAAACCAGATTCGCCTTCACGATCTGGTCGCGGCCCACACGCACCGTCGAACCGTCCTGGAGATCCAGCACGACTCGGTACGAATCATCGAGCCCCTCCACCTCCGCCAGAATCCCTTCTACCCGACTCTGGTTTCGGCCCTCGAGCGGCTCGCGCAACTTGAGCGCGACCTCCTCTCCCCGGAAGCGCTCGAAATCCTGCTTCCGATGGAGGGGGCGCTCCACTCCGGGCGACGAGACTTCCAGCACGTAGCGCTCCGACAGAGACGGGTGTTCGTCCAGCCACGCCTCCAACTCCCGGCTCACCCGGGCGCAATCATCGACAGTCACCCCCGACTCCGGACCGGGATCCACGTGGTCGATCCGCAGTCGAAGAATCGGCCGACGCTTATTGCCGGCCCACTGGAGCTCCACCACCTCCATCGCCAGATCCGCGACCCGGGATTCCAGCTCGAGCTCGATCTCGGGCAATCGCGTCGTCACCTTGTCCCCTCTAGACCTTGTCCCCTCTCAGCACACCGGGGGCCGATCGGCTGGCTCCCCGTCACTTCCGCTCCACCTCTCCGGAACACCGGAGTAAAAAAAAGCGGGGGCCACCCGCTCCCCCACTCACAAACGACCGCCGTTCGCGGCCTTCGTTCAACCAAAAGGATAGGCGAAAACCGGCAATTCTTCAAGTCCCTAAGTGGTTCTTGAAGAAGGGCAAGTGAACTGTGTTTCGAGATTTCCTACTCCCCTTCACCCCCTTCTAAGCGCTGGATCTCCGCCCCGAGCTCCCGGAGCCTGAGGTGGATCCTCTCGTAGCCCCGCTCGATCTGACCGATGTTCTGGATACGACTCGTGCCGTTTGCGCACAGGGCGGCGAGAAGCATCGCCATCCCGGCCCGGATGTCGGGGCTCTCCAGCGGGGCCCCCCTGAGGGGGGAGGGACCTACCACGACCGCCCTGTGGGGGTCGCACAGGATGATCCTCGCGCCCATCGCGACCAGCTTGTCGGTGAAGAACATCCGGGACTCGAACATCTTCTCGTGAACGAGAACGGTTCCGGAGCACTGCGTCGCCGTCACGAGGGCGATCGACGTCAGATCGGCGGGAAAGGCGGGCCACGGCCCGTCATCCACCTTCGGGATGTGCCCGAAAGCGTCGGATCGAATCTTCCGGTCCCGATCTCCATGGACGACCAGGTCTCCGTCGTCGACGTCGCAGTCGACACCGAGCCTCCGAAACCCCAGCAGCGTCGAGTCCATGTGCCCCAGGGGCGCATCTGGAATCCGCAGCACCGAGCCGGTCACCGCGGCCAGTCCGATGAAGGAACCCGCCTCGATGTGGTCGGATTGGATCCGGTACGTCGCTCCCCCGAGCCGATCCACACCTTCGATCTCCAGAATCTGCGTCCCGATTCCGGAGATGCGCCCTCCCATCGCATTCAGGAGGTGGCACAGATCCTGGACGTGCGGCTCGCATGCGGCATTGCGCAGTCGCGTCGTTCCCTTGGCGAGAACGGCCGCCATGATCGCGTTCTCGGTTCCCGTCACCGACGGTTCGTCGAGGAAGATGTCGCTTCCCCTCAGCTCAGGCGCGCGGAGCTTCACCTCGGTCGCGTCCAGCTCCACCTGCGCGCCGAGACCGCGAAAGGCGAGGAAATGGCTGTCCAGCCGCCTCCGGCCGATGACGTCGCCTCCGGGCGGGGGCAGCTCGACCCGACCGAGACGAGCCAGCAGGGGCCCCGCCAGGAGAATTGACGCGCGGATGCGCTCGGAGAGCTGCGGGTCGGGCTGGGAATTCAGCTTCCCCGAGGCCCGCACGCGCACCGTGTTGGTGCCGGCCCATTGAACCTCCGCGCCCAGCGCCTCCAGGATCGCGAGCAAGGTGCTGACGTCCCGGATGCGGGGAATGTTCTCCAGGACCACTTCATCTTCGGTGAGGAGGGTCGCCGCGAGACACGGGAGGGCCGCGTTCTTGTTGCCGGTGGGTCGGATCGCGCCTGAAAGTACCTTCCCGCCTTCCACTTCGAAGACTGACATATCGACACCTGGAGCCGCAATGAGGAACGGCGCCGGAGTCTATGGCGCCGAAATACGCACGCTTCGGACAAAAAGCCGGAGGAAGTTAGTCCCTCTCCCCGTCCCCTACAACCGGACACGCCCCCCGGGGTGGAACGTTCCCCCGCCTCCACGTTATTCTGGTGACATGATGGCACATCTAGCGCTCCAGACGACCGTCCCCGCCGACACCATGGTCACCATCGCCGCCCGTGACGGCGTCGACTACATCGTCGCGCTGGCGGCCGGGTCGATCGCCGCGTTGTGCATCTTCGTCCTCCTCGGGCTCGTGCTGGTCGCGTGGCAGGTGAGGAACGCGATCCATGCGCTCGAACAGGCACGCCGGGATGTGGCCGCGGACCCGGCCGTCCGCAGCCTGCGCAAGATCGCCGAGAATGTGGAATCGATCTCGGATGCCGTGACGGGAGAAGCGCTCAAGCTGACGGACTCCGTCTCCAAGATTTCGGACCGCCTCACACATGCTGCCGATCGAATGGAGGAGAGGGTCGAGGAGTTCAACGCCCTGATGGAGGTCGTCCAGCACGAGGCCGAGAACGCTTTCGTAGACAGCGCGTCCACAGCACGCGGTGTCCGAACCGGTTTGGACCAACTGCGCGGTGACCGTCGGCGCGCCTCCGGCCGGGACGGCGCCCGGCGTCCCGGAAGAGCCCCCGGAGTCGTCCAGACGGACCCGGCGCGGGACCCGTCCCCGGAGGAGCCGGCCTCCGCCAGCACGGAAGCGCCTGCCGATCCCCCCAATGGAGGTGGAACCCGATGACGCTCCCTCAGGGCCCGACTCGCGACACGATGGAGTTCTCCGCGGGCGTGGTGATCGGCGTGTTGATGGGTGCCGCGCTCTCCCGCTCGATCCTCCCCTCCGGATCGCAAGGGAGCGACGATGGGGAGGACCCTGTGGAGGACTCTGCGGAGGACCGTGGGGAGGCCCCCCACACCGCAGACGAAGCGGAAGCGGAGGGTCGTGGAACTCTCCTTGAATCCGCCGCTCGGCGGCTCAAGGGGTTCTCGCGGCCCTGGGGCCGATCCTGACGGCCTCCCACAACGACAGCACAGTCCCTAGGATGGTGCGCGCGCTCCTGTCCTGCCTGCTCTGGGCCCTGGTCTGGCTCCTCGTCGCTCCAGGCGAAGCGCTCGCCTGGGGTCCGGGTACGCATATCGCGATCGGGGAGGCGATCCTCTCCTCCCTCCACCTCCTCCCGCCGACCGTGCGCGCCGTGCTCGAGCGCCATCGCCTCCCCTTCCTCTACGGCTCGGTGGCTGCGGACATCTCGTTCGCCAAGAAGTACGCTCCCGTGGGACGCCACTCGCACCACTGGCACGTGGGAGCAGAGATACTGGAAGAGGCGGATTCCGAGGAGCTCCGGGCGGTGGGATACGGATACCTGGCCCACCTCGCCGCGGACACCATCGCCCACAATTTCTACGTGCCGCGCCGCCTGCTCCTGACCAGCACCACGAAGGCCGTGGGTCACACGTACTGGGAACACCGCATGGACGTGCACCTGGGCAAGAGGTTCGGCGCCCAGGCCAGGAAGGTGGTGCTCTTCCACGACCACTCGGAAGCGGACGAGCTCTTCGACCGCGTCCTGTCCCGCACCCTCTTCTCGTTTCGGACCAACCGGCGAATCTTCCGGGGAATGATTGCCGTCCAGGACGATCAGCGGTGGGTGCAGGTCTTCGAGGAGATTCTCAGGCGGTCCCGATTCGACCTCCCGACCGAGCTCCGCGACCAGTACGTGCAGCTCGCATTCGATTATGCGATGGACTACCTCGCCCAGCCGGACGAGGCGAGGGCGGCCCGCCT
>SLCK01000130.1 GCA_007125845.1 Gemmatimonadota bacterium | reverse complement strand
CGGCAGGGGCCCGCCTCCGTCGTTGCCTCGCCTCGACGTAGCTCACCCGCTATGCCTGCGGCGAGCCGCCTTGGATTCAGGCCCCTGGCGCTCCCAACGGTGGCCACTCCCCTTCTTCAACGACCTTCTAGTGTGGTCGCCTTTGCGGCCTCTCCCCGAGGCCAGTGCGCAAGACATGCGTAGTCCTCGCCCGGAACATGCGTGGCCTCCGCGTAGAACGTGCATGCCGGGGAGTGGCCCGTGCCGTCCAGGGAATGATGCGAAAACCTCTGATCGCGTGCTGCTTCCTCCTCCTCCCACCTGCGGGGGTCCACGCGTCGTTGGACGCAGGTCCCGAGGCCTCGGAGTCGGTGGTCCTCGGACACATTCCAGCCGAGGGGTGGGCTGCGGGCGACTGGGCGCACGACGGGACGGTCGTCGCGGACTCCTCGGATCTCCGATCCAGGGCGAGGAGCGCCCAGGCGCGGTTCGAGCGCACCCGGGTGAGATACGCCCCGATGAACCACGCCGGGTTCGGCGGGGTCTGTGACGAGCGAGTCGGCCGCATGTGCCTCAGACTCGGGGGCGGGTCATCGGATGACTGGGAGCCTCCCGAGGAGGATCCCAGGGTCGGAGAGGCTCGGGAGACTTTGCTGGATATCCTGGAGGGCATCGCCCGCGAGATCCCGGGGGACAGGTGGGTGCTCGGGCAGAGGGTCACGTACCTCGGAGAGGCGGAGCGGTGGGACGAGGCCCTGGCCCTGGTCCGGGACTGCGCGGTGGCCCCCGACGAGCAATGGTGGTGTGCCGCGCTCGAGGGTATGTCCCTCCACTATCTCGATCGGTTCGAGGAGGCGGAGCAGGCCTTCGACCGGGCTCTCGAGGCCATGCCTGAAGAGCGGGCGGAGGAGTGGCGGGATCTCCGGGCGCTGGTGGAGGCCCCTCTCCGGGGCCTTCTCGGCGATGCCGAGGGGGATTCCCTCAGGGCCCTGGAATCCCGGGTATGGACGCTGGCCAATCCCCTCTACCTGATTCCGGGAAACGACCACCGCACCGAGCATCTGGCCAGGCACGCCCTTGCGCTCACTCGTGTCGACGCACGCAATGCGCACGGAATGAGGTGGGGAGACGATCTCACCGAGGTCCTCGTGCGCTACGGCCCGGTGGTGGCGTACGAGCAGGAAAGGCCGCGCATGCTCCAGATGGGGCCACCGTCGGTGATCGCTCGCTTCCATCCGCGCAGCCGCGGCTTCCTCCCTCCGAGCGACGACTTCCTCGACGTCGTGGAGATCGAGCCCGGGGAATGGCGCACCGACGAACGGAGGGTGCGGGCCCGGCACGCCCCTTCGTACTCCGACCGGATCGGGCTCCTCGAGGTCCAGCAGGCGCGATTCCGACGAGGTGACGATCTTCTCCTTGTCCTCGGTTGGACGGTCGGGGAGGGTCCTCCCGACTGGTCCTGGTCGGAGGGGGAGGGGGGATCGGCCGATGGCGTGGATGGGGAGGACGATCTGCGTTCCGGGCTCTTCCTCCTCTCCGGCTCCGGGCTCGAGCCCGTGGAGGCTCGCACGGAGGTTCGCGGCCCGTTGGGTCAGCGGCCGGAGCCGCGGGGGGTTGCCGTGGCTCGAACCCCGTCCGGGGAATACATGGTGTCCCTCGAGATGCTGGACGTGGCCGGAATGCGCGGTTGGCGGGCCCGCCACGGCGTGGCTCAGGACCCGATCTCCCGTGACGTGGTTGGACTCTCCGATCTGCTCCTCTTGGAGCCGGTGTCGAGTGGATCCGAAGGACAGCTCGCCGAGGACGGAGCCCCGTTGGAGTCCCACCTCGACCGCGCCCTTCCAACGGTCCGCGTCGAGCGGGAGCCGGTGGAGGTCGCCTGGGAGGTCTATGGGCTGACCGATGAAGAGGTTCTGCGCTTCAGCCTCGTGGCCGAACCCGAGGACCGGGGTCTCCTGCGTCGTGCCGGTGAGTTTCTACGGATCCTCGATCCGGAAGCGATGGTGGAGGTGAGCTGGGAGGAGGGCGTGAGCTCGAACGGAGCAGGCGGATCGGACGAGCCCCTCCTGAGGCGCGTCGTCCTCGACCTGTCCTCGCTTTCCGCCGGTTCCGTCCGCCTCACCCTCAGCCTGAGCCTTCCCGGGCGGAGCCCTGCCGTTACCCAACGGGTGATCGAACTCCAGGACGCGAGCTGACCCTCACCTCCCAACGCACGACCCTGCCAGGAGGAGGTCGGGCTCGTGCGTGGCCCGTCGCACCAGGCGGAGCCAGGGTTCGTGCGTAGCTGCTCGCCGAGCCGAGGGCCGTTGACGGGCCTCACGGGCCCGTCTAGCTTCTTGGGCTGTTGGTGGTCTCGTCGGCCCAGCGTTCACGCCAGAACGAGGAAACGGTACGGAGGCATGGAAGAAACCTTCGGACGGGGACCCATGCTCCTCCTCTCCGGGAGGGCAAACCGTCCCCTCGCCCGGGAAATCGGAAAGCTCCTCGGAAAGGCCGTCGACGGCGCGAGCATCTACAATTTCGCCGACGGGGAGATCTTCGTTCGCATCGATCGGAACGCGCGAGGACGGGACGTATTCATCATCCAGCCGACGATCTCGCCGTCCGACTACTTCATGGAGTTGCTCCTCCTGATCGACGCGGCCAAGCGGGCTTCGGCGGCGCGGATCACGGCGGTCCTCCCGTACTTCGGGTACGGCCGCCAGGACCGGAAGGATCAGCCCAGGGTCGCGATCGGGGCCAAGCTTGCGGCGAACCTCATCGTGACCGCGGGAGCCGACCGCGTCCTCGGTATCGACTTTCATCAGCACCAGATCCAGGGGTTCTTCGACATCCCGGTGGATCATCTGTACGCGGCTCCCGTGCTGACCCGCTACTTCCTGGAAAAGGATTTCGACGACCTTGTCGTGGTGGCGCCGGACGTGGGGTCGGCAAAGATGGCCCGGGGCTTCGCAAAGCGACTGAGAGCTTCGTTCGCGATCATCGACAAGAGGCGTCCGGGTCCGAACCAGTCGAAGGTGCTCACCGTGGTCGGCGACGTACAGGGCAGGACGTGTCTCCTGACCGACGACATGGTGGACACAGCAGGCACCATCGCATCGGCGGTGAGTGCGCTGAAGGACCGGGGCGCCTCGGCGGTGTACGCGACCGCGAGCCACGCGCTCCTCTCCGGAAGTGCCACGGAAAAGCTGTCGCAGGCGCCTCTCGAGGAGCTCGTCGTGACGAATACGATCGACATCCCACACGAGCGGCGGTTCGAAGGGCTCGTCATCCTCTCGGTGGCGGACCTCCTCGCGCAGGCCATCCAGTACATCCATTCCAACGCCTCGGTGAGCAAGCTCTTCGAGATCGAGGACGAGGAAGACTGAAATCTCCCCGGTTTTCGCCGAGTGGAGATCAGACGCTGAACACGGGGCGAGCACCGCCCCCGCAAGGAAGGAACGAACATGGCGACACAGGTGACGCTCAAGGCCGAGGTCCGGAAGCAGAAAGGCAAGAGCATAACGCGCAAGCTCAGAGCTGAGGGTCTGCTCCCGGCGGTGGTCTACGGGGCGGAAACGGATCCCATTCCGCTCACGTTGAACGCTCACGATACCGAGCATCTCTTCCACTCGATTTCCGTCGACAACACGATCGTGAACCTCGAATTGGAAGGCGAGAAGATTCCCGTTCCCACTCTGGTGAGGGAGATCCAGACCGATCCTGTGCGGTCCGATCTCATCCATGTGGACTTCTACCGGATCCAGACCGGAGTTGCGGTCGAGCTGGATGTGCCCGTCCATCTCGAAGGTACGCCGAAGGGTGTCCGTGACGACGGGGGCGTGCTCGAACAGCCGGTCTACAACCTTCCGATCCGATGCGTGCCTGCCGACATCCCCGAGGAGATCGTGGTCGACGTCTCGGAGCTCGAGATCGGCGACTCGATTCACGTCGGGGAGCTCGCGCTTCCGGACGGGGTGGAAGCGCTCCTCGAACTCGACCGTACGGTTTGCTCGGTGCAGGTGCCGACGCAGTTGGCGGCCGACACGGACGAGCCGGATGAGGAGGAGCTCGAGGAGCCGGAGCTGGTCGGCGAGGTCGAGGAAGGCGAGGAAGCGCCCGAGGATGCCGAGGCGGAGGAAGACTGAGGCGGGCTGGAACTCGATCGGATCGCTGCCGCCGTGAAGCTCGTGGCAGGGTTGGGCAACCCCGGGCACCGCTACGACGCCACTCGCCACAACGTCGGGTGGTGGGCGGTGGACCGGCTGGCGTACGACTGGAACTTCGGAGCGTTCGAGACGGAAGGGTCGGCCCAGGTGGCGCGGGGACGGAGGGAAGGCGAGGACGTGGCGCTCCTGAAGCCGATGACCTTCATGAACCGGAGTGGCGCGGCCCTCCACCCCTACGTGGGGCAGGAGGGCTTCGACGTGTCCAGGGACCTGCTCGTGATCGTCGACGACGCCGCGCTGGACGTCGGGAGATTGAGGTTTCGGCCCAGAGGAAGCGATGGAGGCCACAACGGGCTCCGCTCGGTACGTGCGGCCCTCGGAAGCCAGTCGTTTCCGAGGCTCAGGATCGGGGTCGGGCAGCCTCCGGCGGGAGAGGATCTGGTGAGTTGGGTGCTGTCTCCGATGGACGAGGAGGACGAGGACCGGGTGTTGGAGCTCCTCGCGTCCTTGAGTGACGCGGTTGACCTCTGGGTCCGGGAGGGGACGGAGTCGGCCATGAACGAATTCAATCGATAGGGGGATGTGGGGAGTATGGACGTCGTAACCCTGACCGGTGGTGCGTGGATTCTGGGAGTCGTCGGCCTGGCCGTGGCTCTGGTTCTCTACCTGTACGTGAAGCGTCAGCCCTCGGGAAGCGAGCTGATGGTGGACCTGTCGGAGCAGATCCACGCCGGCGCCATGACCTTCATGAGGCGGGAGTATTCGGTTCTGGCGGTCTTCGTGCTCGTCGTGGCCCTGCTCCTGGCCTGGGGCATCGGGACCGGTTCCGCCCTTGCGTACGTGGCCGGGGCCATCAGCTCGGGATTGGCCGGATTCATTGGGATGAAGGCCGCCACTCGGGCAAACGTCCGCACCTCCCACGCCGCCAACACGGAGGGCCAGAGGAAGGCTCTCCGGGTGTCGTTCTTCGGAGCCGCGGTCATGGGACTTGCCGTGGCCTCGCTCGGGCTCCTGGGCATCGGGATCTTCTACGTCGCGATGGTTTCCGGAGTCGTAAATGCGGATCTCCCCCGTTTCGGTGAGGTCATCGCCGGCTTCGCGATGGGCGCGAGTTCCATCGCCCTCTTCGCCCGGGTCGGGGGGGGGATCTTCACGAAGGCCGCGGATGTCGGAGCCGACCTGGTGGGGAAGGTGGAGGCCGGAATCCCGGAGGACGATCCCAGGAATCCCGCCACCATCGCCGACAACGTGGGGGACAACGTCGGTGACGTTGCCGGAATGGGCGCCGACATCTTCGAGTCCTACGTCGGCTCGATCGTGGCCACGATCGCGATTGGAGCCACCGCCCCGATCATGGCGGCGAACGCCGCCGAGGCCGTGGCCCTCCCCCTCCTCACCGTGATGGTCGGGCTCCTCGCCTCCGTGGTGGGTATCCTGATGATGCGGGTGTTGGAGGGCACCGATCCAGCGGCCGCGTTGAGGAACATCACGTTGATCTCCGCCGGGGTGTTCCTCGTCATCATGTACGTGATCATTCGCGGCCTGGGCCTGGAGATCAGCAATCCCGCCACCGGAGTCAGTTACCCATCGACCGGGCCGTTCTGGGCGATCACCGCCGGGATGCTCGTGGGGATCTTCATCGGGCTGGCGACCGAGTGGTACACGGGGGCGAGTCCCATCCGCCGCATCGCCGAGGCGAGCGGTACCGGATCGGCCACGAACATCATTGCCGGCCTCGCGCTCGGAATGCACTCGGCCGTGCTACCGATCCTCCTCATCTGTGGAGCGATCTTCGTGGCCTTCGCCACTTCGGGCCTCTACGGCATCGGTATCGCGGCGGTCGGGATGCTGGCTACGGTGGGCGTCACGATGTCGGTCGACGCCTACGGGCCGGTTGCCGACAATGCCGGCGGCATCACGGAGATGAGTGGTCTGGGAACGGAAACGCGCAAGATCACGGACTCCCTGGATGCGATCGGAAACACCACTGCGGCGATCGGAAAAGGGTTCGCGATCGGCTCGGCGGCGCTCACCGCGCTGGCGCTCTTTTCGGCCTACTCGGCGGCGGTCGGACTGCAGGAGCGTGGGATCAACCTGGTCGATCCGCAGGTCGTCATCGGGCTGTTCCTCGGTGGCGCGCTCCCCTTCCTTATCGCTGCCCTTACGATGACGTCTGTGGGACGGGCGGCCTCGGGAATGGTCGAAGAGGTACGCCGTCAGTTCCGCGAGATTCCAGGGATCATGGAGGGAACGGTGAAGCCGGATTCCGCCAGGTGCGTCGACATCTCGACGCGTGCCGCTCTCCGTGAGATGGTTCTGCCGGGCGTGATCGCGGTGCTGGCTCCCTTCCTCGTCGGCTGGTTCCTGGGCGTCGAGGCCCTCGGCGGCCTGCTCGCCGGAGCCCTCGTCACGGGCGTTCTGATGGCCCTGTTCATGGCCAACTCGGGTGGGGCCTGGGACAACGCGAAGAAGTTGATCGAAGCCGGTGAGTACGGCGGCAAGGGCTCGGAGGCCCACAAGGCCGCCGTGGTGGGGGATACCGTGGGGGATCCCTTCAAGGACACGTCCGGTCCGTCGCTCAATATCCTGGTGAAGCTGATGAGCGTCGTGGCACTCGTCCTGGCGCCCCTATTCGTGGCGATCCACGGACTCTGACCGGGATCCTGCGCCAGGGCGGTTGACGGGAGACGACCCCCGCCTTCAGGACATCGGGACGACCTGGAGGAGCTTCCCTTCGATCCGGTCGAAGATCGCGTCCAGCGATTCGCCCGTGATGGTGAGTCCATGGTTCTTCAGGCCCACCACGGCCCGCGCCGGGTCCGGCTGCTCGCGGACGATCTCGGCGACGGCCTGCCCGAGCTCGTACGTGCCGCAGGGGTAGTTGAACTCGGTGGAGGGGATGCCCTCCATCCAGGCGTGGATGTGCAGGATCGCTCCCACCTCGGGGTGCTCCCGGTAGATCAACCAGTGCTCGATGGCGTCGACCGAGACTCTCCGGGGCTCGATGCCGGGCGGCACCGAGAGGAGCATGGCCTGGTCGTCGTCGTCGTACCCCTTCACGAGCAGGATATCGCGCCCGATCTCGCGAAGATCGGACTTGTCGACGCCTGAGGCGCTCATCCAGAACCGCTCCTCGTCCAATCGTGCGGAGATGTTTCCGTAGGAGAGCCCCCCGATGCCGTAGAGTCGCTTCAGGTGACGGCGATCCCGCTCGGAGAGGATCTCCTCGATGGGGAACGGGGCTGGCAATACGTTCAGCTTGTCGAGTCGCTTGCCGGCCCGGTGGATCGAATCGGTGATCTCGTCACCCTTCCAGAGCGACTCCGGAAGGTCGGGATCGAACTGGTTGTCGATGATGAGACGCGAGGTGGCCAGTGGCTCGATGCGGCTGTAGACGCTCTCGAAGAAGCTCTTCAGGTCGGCGTTGCCCTGCACCCGGTAATGGCCCTGCTCGGGTGTGATGAAATGAGCGTCCGGGTGCGCGTCGGCCGGACCGGTCAGCCCGACCAGGAGGTTCGCCAGTGAGCGGACGAGGAGCGGATAGCCTTCGGGAATGGCTTGATGGATGCTCTTCTCACCCGGTTCGAGCTCCGTCACCGAGACGACGAAGACGGCTTGACCCCGCCGCCGGAAGGGCCGGGGAGCGGTCTTCGGGAAGCAATTCACGACCAGGGCTGCGTCGTCCGGATCCTCGACATACTCGTGTCCCCGTTGCGACATGACGTCTCGAAGGCCGCTGACGAACCACTCGAGTCCCTCGGAGTCGTCGTGTCTGGCGAAGGAAAAATCCATGAGAGAGGCCGAACTCCCCATCGGTCCCCGGTTGAAGGGGGATCGATTCGTGTAAATGATTGATCGATGGACTTGGCAAAGGTCGAGGGAAGGCGTCCGGTTCGCAAGATCCTCCGGTCCGTCCAGGCCTTTGACGCCCGGGATCCGTCTCTCTAGATTTTTTCACGTGTGGCGTGCCGCGTACCGGCGCGCCTTTCTTGTGCTCACCGCTGTGTGCGGGTTCACTCGATCCCGCTCCCATTGCACGAATCTACCCAAGATGCTCAAGGCCGGAATCGTAGGACTTCCCAATGTGGGCAAGTCCTCGCTCTTCAATGCTCTGACCGCACAGGGCGCTCCTTCCGAGAACTATCCCTTCTGCACGGTGGACCCGAACATCGGAATCGTGGAGGTGCCGGATCCGAGACTGGACCGGATCTTCGAGCTGTCCGGTGCCAAGGTGCGGATCCCGACGACCATTCAGTTCGTCGACATTGCCGGCCTCGTCCAGGGGGCGTCGGAAGGGGAAGGGCTCGGCAACAAGTTTCTCGGCAACATTCGTGAGGTGGACGCGGTGGTCCATGTCCTCCGCTGCTTCGACGATCCGAATGTGACGCATGTGCTCGGCGAGGTGGACCCGGTGCGGGACCGGGAAGTCGTGGCCACCGAGTTGGCCCTGGCGGACCTGGAAGCGGTCGAGCGCCGACTGGAGAAGAGCTCACGCAAGGCCCGCTCGGGCGAGAAGGAGGCTCGCAGAGAATTCGCGCTCCTCAAACGCCTCCAAGACGCCTTGTCCCGGGGCGTTCCGGTGCGGCGACTCGAGTTCTCCCCGGAGGAAGGAGCGCTCCTTCGGTCCTTCCACCTCCTATCCGCCAAGCCCGTGCTCTACCTCCTCAACGTGTCTGAGGGAGATCTCCCGGAGGGTGAGACTCGGTGGACCCGGGAGCTCCGGGAGGTTCTCGATCGGGAGGAGCCCGAGGCGGAGGCGGTGGTGGTCTGCTCGGCGATCGAGGCGGAGATGGCCGAGCTGGAGCCGGAGGAGCGCCGGGAGTTCCTGCACGAGCTCGGGCTCGAGGAGCCCGGGCTGCACCGGCTCATCCGCGCCACCTACGAACTGCTCGGACTGGTGACTTTCTTCACGGTTGGAGAGAAAGAGGCGCGAGCGTGGACCACCCGGAAGGGAGCGTCGGCTCCGGAGGCGGGGGGAACCATCCACTCCGACTTCGAGCGCGGCTTCATCCGGGCCGAGACGATCGGGAGCCGGGAGTTCCAGGAGGTCGGTTCGATGAAGGCCGCCCGGGAGAGGGGACTCATCCGCTCGGAGGGCAAAGAGTATCGCGTAGAGGACGGGGACATCATCCTCTTTCGCTTCAACGTGTAGCCCTTGGCGCTGTCCCATGGCCGGCGCCGTCCCGCGGCCAGCCGGGACGGGCCTCCCCGACTTCCTCCTATACCCGAGAGAGAGCGTCTGCCATGCGCTCGAGGGCAGTTTCCAGCGTCGCCCTCTGCGTGGCGAGGTTCATGCGCATGTGCCCCTCTCCTCCCACCCCGAACGAGCTGCCCGGGTTCAGGGCGACGCCGGCGTGTTCGGCGAGCCACCGCTGCACCATCTGGGCCGGAGTCCGCTCGCTGCTCGAGCTCTCGTTGTGGCGGGCCGCCGCCTCCTTGGCCCCGATGGCCTCGATCACATCGTTGACGTCCAACCAGGCCAGGTAGGTGCCCTCGGCGGCCCGGTACTTCATCGTCGGGATGTTTTCCTCGATGTAGGCCTCGGCGAACCGGTGGTTCTCACCCAGGTAGGGCAGGAGCTGGTCGAGCCACTCATCACCTTCCTCGAGCCCCGCCTGCGTTGCGACGACCGCGAGGGTCGCGAGATCGGACCTCGTGTGCGAGCGGATTCGCTCGAGCAGATCCGGGTTCGTGGAGTAGTACCAGGCCATCTTGAGGCCCGGGAGGTTGAAAGTCTTGCTGACGGCCTTGAACGTGATGCTGTTGTTCACGACGTCCTGGTCCGGAAGGCTCGCGAATGGGATGTACTGACTTCCGGGAGGCACGAGGTCGCAGTGGATCTCGTCCGAGAAGACGATGACCCGGTGCTCGAGGCAGATCTGCCCCATGCGCAGCATGTCCTCGGCCGACCAGCAGTTCCCCGTTGGGTTCTGGGGATTGCACAGGAGAAAGACGTTGCACCGGCTCACCCGGCGCTCGAAATCGTCCCAGTCGATCGAGTAACGGCCGTCCACGTAATGCATCGGGCTCTCTTCGGCGACCACCCGGGCAAATCGTTGACTCCCGTAGAATCCGCTGTAGACGGGTGTCGTCATGAGGACGCGACCACCGGGCGGAACGAAGGCATGGTATCCGGAGATCAGGCCGGGGTGCACACCGTTGTTGCGGGTGATCGTCGCCGGGTCGACCTCGAGTCCGTGGCGCCGCATCTCCCAGTCGGCGACTGCCTGGTTGAAGGAATCGGGAATGCGGATGTACCCCCAGTTCTCGTGCTCGCAGCGCTCGGCAATGGCGCGAGTGATACAGGTCGGGGCCCGGAAATCCATGTCGGCGATTCCCATCCCCACTTCGATCTGTTCACCGAAGTCGGCAACCGCGCCGTCCCACTTCGTGCTGTGCGTGCCGAGTCGGGAATAGGGTTCGTCGAAGTCGTAGGGGTCGGTCGGGGAGGGAGCGGCGAAGTGCATCCCTTCGCTGGCGAAGGCATTCCGGGCGCCCAGGGCGCCCAGCGCGGCCGCTGCACCGGCCGTTTTCAAGAAGCTTCGCCGGTCGAGTCCGTTTCGACGAGACATGGGTTCGACTCCCCCTGGAGTGGACGTTTGGAGCCCCGATCCGGCACGGCCGGGGACTGTGGTCAACATTCAGGCCGGTCCGTGGAGACGCAAGGAAAAAAGGGGAATCCTCCGATCTCGAGCCTTCCTCGATGGACCGGGAGTCGTCCAGTGCCGATTTTTTTGTTCTTGGCGCTTTCGGCATGTGTATAGTATGGTGACACGTGTGCGAGCACTTTGTGACGTTCCCAGCAAGGGCCCAGGGAGGCAAACATGTCAGTGACGCGTCGCGGTTTCGTTCGAACGGTCGGACTCGGGACGGTGGGTATGTTCTCCACCTCGTTCATCATCGGGCGGGGCAGCGAGGCAGCGGCCTTCGAGCCGGACGCGCCACCGGCCCGTCCCGATGACGGTATCATCCGCATCAGCTCCAACGAGAATGGGCGGGGTCCCGGGCAGAGCGCCATCCAGGCGATCCACGACGCGATGACCCCGAGGATGGGGCGTGGCTATCCGCCGGACGGGGTGAACGAGCTCCGGGAGACGATTGCCCGGAAGCACGGGGTGGCGGTGTCGAACGTGGTGGTTGGAACCGGATCGGCCCCGATTCTCGAGGGGGCGGTGCACGCCTTCTGCTCTCCGGAGAGGGGCGTGGTGAGTGTGGCTCCGACCTACCTGACCTGTGAGAATACGGCCCGGCGGCTCGGTTTTCCGGTGAACGCCGTGCGAGTCGACGATTCCCTCGCGTTGGATCTCGATGCGATGGTCGAGGCTGCCGATGGGATGGGGCTGGTCTTCTTCTGCAACCCCAACAATCCGACCGGGACGGCGCACTCCCTCGAAGACGTGGAGGCCTACGTGCGGACCGTGAAGGAGAGGAGTCCCGAGACGGCGATCCTCATCGACGAGGCGTACCTCGAGTACGTCCACGACCCCGCAGTGCGGACGGCGGTCCGGATCACCCAGGAGTATCCCGGCGTCTTCGTCACCCGCTCGCTCTCTAAGGCGCACGGGATGGCGGGACTCCGGGTCGGCTATGCAGTAGGGCAGGAGGACACGGTCTCCAGGATTCCGGCGGCATGGCACCTGGGCAGCATGAATACCCTGTCCGCCTCGGCGGCGAGCGCGTCGATCGAAGACACCGCGCACATCGAGGCCGAAGTGGCGGAGAACGCGAGGATCCGCGACATGGTGATGTCGACCTTCCGTGAGTGGGGCTACGATGGTCCGGACGTCCACACCAACTGCGTCTTCGTGAACCTGGGTCGGCCGGCGAGCTGGTTCCGGGACGAGTGCCTGGCGAGAGGCGTCCGGGTCGGTCGTGACTTCCCTCCCTTCGAGGACCGTTATTCGCGCATCACCCTCGGCACTGCAGAGGAGATGGAGCAGGCGATGGAGGTCTTCAAGGAGGTCCTGAACGCCTAGCGTTCGGAGCGTCCTGGGGGCTCGCACCTCCGCTGCCGCAGGCCCGCCCTTGCATCATGAGGGAGGCGCG